>JAJRQZ010000032.1 GCA_024279935.1 Bacteroidota bacterium | reverse complement strand
GCTTCAGCTTAAGGCTTTGATCGCAAGGAACTTATACGAGACCGGGGATTATTTTGAGGTTCTTTCGGAAATGGACAATGAAATAAGAACGGCTCTGGAAGTGATGAACAACAATAAAAGATACCGAGCGCTGATATCTAAGAAGTAGATACCAATCCGTCAAGGGATTCTGTAATCTGCTGATGCAACCGCCTGAGCAGACTATAGGCTTTTTTGTTTTTGGCCTTGAAAAAGAGAAAGCGGTATTCATGGCCTAAATCGATCATAAGCTTATGTGCAAACCAGCCGATTGCAGCCGCCAGGATCTGGCTGCCAATAAAATAATACCATCCGAATGGTAAATTAAAAACATTTGTGATTATTGCAGTTTCAACTATGTAGAACAAAGGAAACATCAGCCACGAAACGATAATCTTAAACGAACTTGTGAACTGCGGATCTTTGACAAGCTTATGCGCTGCCATGGTTATTTGAAAGGGGATGAGGTTCAGTATCAAACTATAAAGATAAACGGGCAGCAGCAATAACAAACCCAATGTTTTTGCCATTAACATAAATGTATTCCTCGGTTTTCTGCTTAATATTTCAATGTCTAGTTTTGCCTTTTTTGTTCCGCTTACAAATTCCCCTATGGTTTTATGAAGCCTTTCGAATCCGGAGGGATCCTTGGCCTCAAACGCTTCTACTTTGGAGATCAGCTTTTTTTCGGCCAGGAACAAATTAGGTTGCTTGGTATTTTTATAACCTAGATCAAGAGTGTATTTAGCCGAGTATATTTCTCTGATATTTTGATATGTTGAGTAATGTTTTTCCGATTTGATATCGATCATTACCTCGCTCAATGCACGGCTCAGGTCTTCCCTGATTTTGTTGAGGGCCTGAGGTCTGTTCTTTAAGTATAGGTTCTTGTAATCCGATATGCTTATCGGTTGCCCGAAGTTCAGCAATAATTTCTCGCGTATTTTATAATAGTTGCTATAATCAATTCCAATGGGGACTATCTTAATGTCCAAATTAAAATTATGTGTTTCCTCGGTTTGAAATGCTATCCGCGCAAAGCCTTTTTTTAAAGTGCGCAAACGGTGGCTCGCGGCATGATTTCCTTCGGGAAGTATCACCAGGCCGTTTCCTCCCCTTAAGACGTCTGCAGTTTTATCAAAGGTTTCCTTATTGTTCTTGAGGCTGTCATAACCGTCGCGAATCCTGAAGATGGGAAGTATCTTCATAAAATAAAGTATGGCCGCAACTTTTTTGTTCTTGAAAATATCCGCTCTGGCGACAAATACCAATTGACGTTTTATGTTAAACAACAGCGCCAAGGCATCCATCAGGGCGTTTTGGTGGTTAGGGGTAAAGATCACGCTTCCGTCTTCAGGTATGTTCTGCTTGTTTATTATAGTAATATTACGGTAGTAAACAATATTGTGCCAGAAGCCGACAAACTTGTGCAAAAGGTTATACCCAAAGGATTTTTTCTCAATATTATGTTTTCCCATATCAACCGGCTGCTTTTGCTTTTCTGCTTAAACCAAAAGTGAAGTTTGTCCAATATCCCGCGAGCAACAAGCCTGCCAGCATATGCCAAATCCCCCACCATGCCGCCACTATTGCCATGCCCCCCAATTCCATTTCGGGAGGGAATATTTTGGGGTTGAAGATGAGTACAAGGGCTAGGCCTGCATTTTGAATCCCGGTCTCAATCGACAATGTTTTCCTGTCCGCAAGTGGCCTGTTGAATATTTCTCCGAGCAAATATCCTGAGCCCAAAGCTAATGCATTGTGTATGAGAACTAAAATAAATACATACTTGAGGTAGTTAACAAGGTGCTCTGAGTTTTTCATCAGGGCGAGAACAATTACGGTAGTAAACACTATCAAGGATATTTGCTTTATGCGCCTAACAATTTTCTTTGTGAATACAGGAAACTTATTGCCTATTGTCAACCCGAAAATCAATGGTAGTCCAAGAATGATAAAAACAGTCTTAAACATCTGATAAACATCAATCTCTAAAGGACGTACAAGGTCGGGGTTGGCATGCGAATAGATATTTATGGCCCAATTGCCCCATAGGGAGAAGTTTAGCGGTGTCAATATTACCGCGCTAACGGTTGCTATTGCTGTCAGGCTAACCGAAAGAGCAACATTGGCTTTTGCCAGCGACGAGATGAAATTCGAGAAATTACCTCCCGGGCAGGCCGCTACCAATATCATTCCCAAGGCCATTGTGGGGGTTATAATGCCTTTTAATGCAATCACAATTAAAAATGTCAACAAGGGCAGAACTAAAAACTGCGACACAAAGCCGATAACAGCCGACTTCGGGCTGTTTATTAAGTCTTTGAACTGTTGGATTTTTATTTCGAGTGCAACACCGAACATTAAAAAACCTATTGCAATGTTTAAGGCATGCAAACTTTCCTGACTGAAATTCAACCTTATATGGTCGAGGTTGGAGAGCGTTTCGTACATAAATTCGTGATAAGATTACAGCAAATATAAATTATTTTTTGTATATTTACAGTCTGAACAAAAGATACAGGCAACAACAATTTTTTTCCTCTGTCAAACTAATTAACAAAAAGTAGTTTATAAATTATCGCTTTTAGTTAAATGGAAGTACTAAATAATTAATTTTGTAGTTTGATAATTGAGGATTATATTTTTTTTAAAACCATCGATAAAAATAGGTAATATCGTTAAGAGATTAATATATTCATTTGTTTGTTTTCTGGTAATCAGCACATCTAGTGTTAGAGCGCAGGAAATGTTCGGATTGAGCCTCGGCAATTATAGCGGCGTTAATTCGATAATAGCAAACCCTGCAATGTTGACCCACCAACATAATTTCGTGGATGTAAACATTATTGGCGCCGATATTTTCGTCAACAATAATTTTGCGTACATACCGGGCGCCGATTATAATATGTGGGATGCCGTGAGGATAAAACCGCTTCCGGCTTATGAGGATGGGAACAACTTTCTTTATTATAAGAACGAGGACTTAAAAAGCATGGCAACAAATGTTCGTGTGCTTGGCCCTTCGGCAATGATGCAATACGGGAAACATGCGTTTGGCTTTTCCACTGCCCTGAGGGTTTTTGCCGCCGGCACGGGCGTACCTGGGGAAATGCCTGTTTTTGGCTATGAAGGCATGAGTTATACCCCGCTGCAAAACATTCAGTTTAACGACTACAATATGGATCTTCAGGCAAACGTATGGGGTGAAATAGGCTTAAGCTATGCTTATGACGCTTATCATTTCCTTGATAATCAGGTAACTGTTGGTATTAGCGTTAAATACCTCCTGGGTTATTCGGGAGCGTATGGCGATATCAGCAATGTTGAATATATGGTCCAGAACGATAGTGTGATAAATATTACGAACCTTGATGCAGAAGTAGGTTTTGCGCTTCCAATAGACTATAACAATAGCGATTTCCCTGATTCGGGGCCTACTTTTAAAGGCTCGGGCCTAGGCATCGACATAGGTGCTGTTTTCGTTAAACGGAAGAATATTGATGATAAGAGATGGCGTCGCCCATGCGAACAGCGATATGAGGATTATGTTTATCGCATCGGGGTTTCAATACTCGATATAGGACGCATAAACTATAAAAATAACGCACAGTTGCATACTTTTGAAAATGTGGGAGTGCTATGGCAAAACTACGATACTGTTTCTTTCGACAATGTCAATCAGGTGGTGGGCGAGATGAGCAATCTGTTTTATGGCGACCCTGATGCCTCGCTTAAAGGGAATAGTATAAAAGTAGGGCTTCCAACCGCATTAAGTGTCCAGGCAGACTATCATTTTAAGGACAATATCTTTTTCGGTGCTTACTGGATCCAGCCAATAAGGTTTAACGGGCATACAATGCGGCGCCCTGCCCAGGTGGCAATAATACCTCGATACGAAACAAAATATGTGGAATTCTCACTACCTATATCGCTATATGAATATCAATATCCTAGAGTAGGGGCTGCCCTCAGGCTGTATTTTTTAACAATAGGAACCGAAAGGCTGGGCACATGGCTTGGAGCAGGCAATCTGGATGGCATGGATATTTATTTTTCCCTGAAATTGGGATTGGAAAAGGGCAGGTGCAAACCAAAGTCACATAACGACTGCTATAATCTGGAATATGGCTATTCGGACAAGCAAAAACTAAAGTTCAAAAAAAGGAGAAGGTAAAATACTATTCGTATTGATCTTGCGGCAGGTTTTGATTTTCTGTATTTTAAATACGAGATGGAATTGCTGTTAGTAGCAATGATAATTTGATGTTGATGCGTAAGCTGAAGTTTAAAATATTGATTTTATTTTTTATCGTGTTTGCCACAGGGGTTGAAGCACAGGAGATGCTAGGCCTTGCCTTCGGAAACTATAGCGGCATAAGCTCAAGTTTTTTAAACCCAGCCTTGATGACCGGGTCCAAAGCATATATCGACATTAACATTTTTGCTGGCCAGGCCTTTGCGAAAAACGATTGGGCTTATGTGCCTAAGGAGGATATGAATATTTGGGAGCTGTTGCAAAGCGACACCCTGATTCCCAAATATGGGAAGTGGAGGTACAATGGTATATACACCTATTATGACAACATCAGGCCGAAACAGGTTTTTCAGTCTGCCAGGGCGATAGGGCCGTCAGCCATGTTTCAGGGCGGGAACTTTGCCTTTGGCTTGAGCTTCTCGGCCAGGGCTGTGAGCAGCGCAACAAATATTCCCTTTGAAATACCGATTTTTATTTACGAAGGGCTTACCTACCAAGAAATGCAGGATGTTGTTTATGATGATTATAACTTCAACTTCTCTTCAATGTCCTGGATGGAGGCTAGTGCTGGCTGGGCATGGGATTTTGCCAGGCCGTATAAAGGTAAGTTGACCCTTGGCGGCTCTGTAAAGCTTGATCTTGCCTATCATGGGGCCTATAGTGTCAACGATCATGTCAATTATATAGTTTACGACCCAAAGACGGTTCAGGTTTTCAATTATAATGCCGAGTTCGGCTTTGCATTGCCCGTTAATTATGATTCTGCCGATATAATCAATCAGGGGCCAACTTTTAAAGGAATTGGCGGGGGAGTGGACATAGGCTTTGTTTACACACGCATGAAAAGCAGCTTCCCTTTGAGGGGGGAAAGCAGGGCATGCAGCAAGCCCTATGAGGATTTTATCTATAAAATCGGAGTTTCGCTGTTGGATCTGGGCGCTGTATATTTCAATAAAAACACGCAAAGGCATAATTTTGACAATGTCAGCGTTTTTTGGGCACAGTTCGATACCGTAGAGTTTCATAATATCAATACTTCCATGAAGCAATTGAGCGAAGCTTTTTATGGCGATCCCGACAAATCGGAAACGGGCGACAGGATGTCAATTGGATTGCCAACGGCCCTGAGCCTTCAGTTCGAAGGGCATTTTTCCGGGAATATTTATGTGTCGGCAATGTTCATGCAGCCTATAATGTTAAATAAGAAACAGTTAAGACGCCCGTCACAGATAGCAATCGTCCCGCGCTTCGAGCATGATATCCTTGCGCTCAGCATTCCTGTCTCCATATTGCAGTATGAGTATGTGAGGGTTGGCGCCGCCCTTAGATACGGGCCTTTGACAATTGGTAGCGAGCGGCTTGGGACTCTTCTGGGACTAAGTGATCTAGACGGGGTTGATATTTATGTGGCACTTAAATTCAGCCTCGACAAAGGAAGGTGCTCAAGTAAAAATAAAGGAGCTTGCTCAAATACTGCTTTTGGGTTTAGGAAGAAATTTATCCCCCCAAGGGATTGATGATATTCAAAAATCCATTTTCATTTGGATATTAGCATTAAAAGTCCTCCGGTGCAGTTCCGTATAACCGAATCTCATTATCGCAATTTTATGCTCTTTGGTAGGATAGCCTTTGTTTGATGCCCATTTATATTCAGGGTGCTCAAGGGCCGCGTTTTCCATAAATTCGTCCCTATGCGTTTTTGCCAAAATGGAGGCTGCTGCTATCGACATGTATTTACCGTCACCCTTGATGATGCATTCGTGCCGGATATTACCGTACTTGTTAAACCTGTTGCCATCGATTAGAAGGAGTTCGGGCGTCAGCTTGAGCTTGCCGATTGCCCTGTGCATTGCCAAATAAGAAGCGTTCAGGATGTTTATATCATCAATTTCGGTATTGGAAACGCTAGCGACTGCCCAGTGCTCGACCTCGTTTTCAATAATAAGCCTGAGCTCGTCCCTTTGTGTTTTGTTCAGTTTTTTTGAGTCGTTCAGCAGTTCGTTCCTGAAACCTTTGGGAAGTATTACCGCGGCTGCAAAAACAGGCCCTGCCAAACAGCCCCTTCCTGCTTCGTCGCATCCCGCTTCTACCTTGTCTGAAAACGAATATTTAAGCATTAAAAAAACGTAAATATTGATTCGTGAATATAAGGATGACGATCAGGCTTATATATAAATCGATCCATTTGAGCTTTCTTGTCGTACTCGACACATTGCTTAAAATAATCGAGGACGGAATACTTATGAGCAAAATGCTTTTGATGTCATCAAGCTTGAATATTATTAACAACAGCATGAAGACGAGCATCCAGAGGTTTATAATCAACTTCTGCCTTAGGGCGATGTTTTTCTCGTATAAAGAATTTGCTTGCATGAAAAAAGCTGAAATAATTATTCCGGCAAGCAATATCAAGATTATAAGATCTAAGAAGCTCAAGTCCCCAATATGAAAGTTAACGCTAAAAGCCTGATGAAAGCTATTGATGAAAGTATCGGTTAAATCGAAGAAATAATAGTATGTAAAAGCAAAAAATAAAGGTAGCCACAGGCCGATAGCCGCAACAACATATTCTCTCCATCTTGATACCCTGAGGGTTAGCAACGTAATCCAAATAAAAGGAAGCAATAGCAATATCGGCAGATAGAACAAAGCGGCCGTTCCCGCCAAAAGGGAGGCATTGTAAAGCGGGGCAAGGGCAAAATCGGTTTTCTGTATCTTATATAATTGGTTCAGCATCAATAAAAGCAATGCGTTAACGATGAGAAACCTGTTGCTGCCCGCAAAACTTGTGTTCGCCAGGCTGAGAACCACATAAAAAAACAAGCCCAAGACACTTGTCTTAACGGTAATCTCATTACCATTGACAATAGAATTTATCAGTAAACCACCTGATATTATCAGCAGCAGGTTTATTATCGAAACAGCAATATGGCTGTTGCCGACAAAAAAGTCAAGAAGTTCGCAAAAAGGAGCATCGTAAACCATAGCGGTATCAGGCATCTGTTTAAAAACCGATGGGGCCCATAAAACCAACGCAATAATTATTATGCTGACTGAATGAGCAAGATGTCCTGATTTATAGATTCTTACAAACAAAGCGATTACTTTAGGTCGAAACCGATATCGGTTCTGAAATACCGGCCTTCATATTCAATGAGATTTGCTTTTTCATAAGCCATGTCAAGGGATTCCTGCATGGTATTGCCATAGGAGCAAACGGCAATTACCCTGCCACCGGATGTCTTGACCTCACCGGTATTTATATCGTTTGAGGTTCCGGCATGAAACAAGATGCAGTCTTTGAGGTTTTCGATGCCGCTGATATGCTTCGATTTTTCATAAGATTCAGGATAGCCGCCGGAAACGAGCATGATAGCAGCAGTATGCCTTTCGTCGAATTCCATTTTAAATGTGTCGAGGCTTTTGTTGGCAACTGCCTCAAAGGTATCGACCAAGTCCGATTTTATCCGCGGTATGACTGATTCCGCCTCGGGATCGCCCATGCGGCAGTTGTACTCAATTACCAGTGGCTCGTCGCCGACTTTTATCAAACCAAAGAATATAAAACCCCTATAGTCGATATTTTCTTCGATAAGCCCATCAATGGTAGGTTTAATAATAAGGTTCTCAACTTTGTCCATAAATTCGGCCGTTGCAAACGAGACCGGGGAGACTGAGCCCATGCCACCGGTGTTCAGCCCGCTGTCGCCTTCGCCTATTCTTTTATAGTCCTTGGCTTCGGGCAAGATAACATAAGATTTGCCGTCCGTCAAAACGAAAACCGACAACTCGATGCCGTCCAAAAATTCTTCGATGACCACTTTTGCCGATGCTTCACCAAACTTGGCCTCTTCTATCATTTTGGCCAGCTCGCTTTTTGCAAGCTCCAGATCATAGAGTATCAAAACACCTTTCCCGGCAGCAAGGCCGTCGGCCTTGAGGACATAAGGTGCCTCAAGAGCTTCGAGGAACTTATATCCTTCTTCAAGGTTGCCGGCGTTGAACGATTTGTAAGCGGCTGTTGGGATATTGTGGCGTCGCATGAACTTCTTCGCAAATTCCTTGCTGCCTTCAAGCAAGGCGCCTTGTTTTACCGGCCCTATGATGGCAATGTTCTGCAAGGCTGGCTCGTTTTTGAAATAGTCGCTAATACCATTTACTAGCGGCACTTCGGGCCCGACAACCATCATGCCGATATCTTTCTCGACTACCACCTTCTTTAGTTCGTTGAAATCGTTGATGTCGATGGGGATGTTTGTCCCCAGCTCCCTGGTCCCGGCATTTCCGGGGGCAATAAATAAGTCATCGGTCTTTTCGCTCTGCGATAATTTCCATGCCAGCGCATGTTCCCTTCCTCCCGATCCTAATATTAAAATATTCATTTTTGCGATTGGTTTATGGTTCTTTCTATCGATGACCAAAGTTTGTCGGCTGTTTTCTGCCAGGTAAACCTAGGCCTTCTCTTTCTTCCTTTTTCTATTAATTTATTGCGCAGTCCAGCATCAAAGGTAATACTTTTTAGTGCTGCGGCAATGCTTTCAGGTTCGTAAGGGTCTGTAATCAGTGCCGCATCGCCTGCTATCTCAGGCATCGATGTTACATTAGATGTTAGTACAGGCGTTTCGGCATACCATGCCTCCACTATCGGAATGCCAAAACCCTCAAATATCGAAACATAAGTAACTGCTATGGCCGACCCTACAACTTTATACAGTTCGTCCGGTTCGAGCCTTCCTGCAAAAATCACGTCTTGTTCGAATTCCATCTCCTCATAAACAGACTTTATTTCGCCCGGCCAGTACATTTTCTCTCCGACAATTAACAGTTTCACCTCCGTTTTGTTGTTACGTTTGTATATGTCGAAGGCCTTAAAAAGGTTTATCAGGTTTTTCCTGGGATTTAGCGCGCCTATGAAGACAAAAAAATCATTCCCGCCGGTGTATTTGTTTTTCGTGAAGGTTTTTTGTTCCCCGGATATGGGCTTGAACTTCGGGTTAGCGCCGTTATACACGACATCTATCTTGTTTGCCGGAACACCGTACTGTTCAACAATATCTCTTTTGGAGAACTCGGATACCGTGGCTATCCTATCTGCCGATACGGCAAATTTAGGACTTAGGTATTTATAATACTTTTGTGTTAAACGCGGCATTATATTCGGGAAGTGCTCAAAGTTCAAATCATGGATGACCGTCAGGGTTTTTGTTTTCGCCCTCAGTGAACCAAAGGCGTCCGGGGATAAGAATAAATCTGCTTTTATTTTCTTTAAGACTCGTGGAATAGACCACTCATACCATAAATAAAAAAGAAACGGATGCCGTGCTTGCGGACCGATTACGATGGGTTTTACATTTTGCGAGAATATGAAGTCGTTATCGTATTTTCTGTCAAAAATAAAGTAAAACTTATGTTCAGGGTGCTGATTTACAATACGTTTCAGCGATTCATAAGTGAACCATCCGATACCTTCAAGTTTATTCTTTAATAACAATCGTGTGTTTACGGCAATTATCACTTCCTCTTATTTTAAGTTTGCAAATATTGCAAAATTCTGCAATAAGGTGCATGTGAATATTTTGCTGATATAAAAATCCTCATCCGGCAGCATTATTCCATTGAACAATATTCTCCAAGGTCATGGCCTGTGCCGCTGCCTCTTTATACCATTGTTTACGAACCGATGGCCGCAAGTGGTTTTCGCAAAAATAATCTATCTCTTTAATGAAATGATTGTCAGGCTTTAATGTGATTTTTTCGACGCCCTCTTTAGTCTCGATAATTATTTCGGGCTCGTAGTCCGGGGCAACGGAAAAGGCTCGTTCAACTCTTATATTCCCCTTTTTCCCCCATAGTTCATACTTGTTTTTGTAAAACGAATCCATGCTGTAATAAAGATGGGCATGTCGGTTTTGGGTGAAGCCCAGGTTTATGCTCCCGCTAATATCGATTTCTTTTCTTATCTGCAGGTCGGCATTTATATTAATTGGTTCCGCAGCAAGGATATTTCTTGCCAAATGAACTGTATATGCCCCTGCATCCAGCAATCCGCCACCGCCCTTATGCTTTATTAAGCGAAAATCGGTATTTCGTCTCTTGGGGAAGCCAAACCATGCGTTTATCATGAACACTTCCCCTATGACATTGTTTTTTAGCATTTCCCGTATAAATACATTTTGGTTGTGAAACTGATACATAAAACCTTCAAATAGTCCGAGCTTGTTGTTTTGGGCTGCCATGATGATTTCTTTAGCATCAACGAAATTGGCAGCCAGCGATTTTTCACATAAGATATGTTTTTTGTTTTCTGCTGCCTCCAGGGCGAATTCCTTATGCGAGGCCGTGGGCGTGGCTATGTAAACGGCGTCAAAATCATAGTCCTTCAAAGCCCTGCCAAAACTTGTCTCGAACGGGAGCCTGAACCTTTCTTCAACAATTTTCTTTTTCGATTGCCCATGGTCAACACAAACAACAACTTCGCTGTTTTCAGATTCAATCAAGGCATTGATGGAATATTTCAATGAGATATTACCACAGCCAATTACGCAAAATCGAAGTTTGTTTTTACTTGCCATAAATCTCACTTAAAACCAAATGCATTTTCTCGATGGTATAATTTAAACCTTCGTCAGCCATCCCGGCATAAAACGGCAGGCGCACGACCCTTTCGCTTATTGCCTCCGTAATAGGCAGGCTGTCAGGCTTGTAGCCGAATATTGCCCCCATGGGCGAAGAGTGTAAAGGCATATAACCGATGTAAACAAATATATCGAAAGCCCTTAATTTTTCCATGAACAGGCTCCTGGTCCCTGCATTGTCGAACACAACCCAAAAAGCGTGGTGATTGGTTCTTATATGGTTTTTTACACTATATATGTTTAAGTTCCCTTTCTTTTTAAAAATGCTGAATAGTTTGTAATATGCATCGGTAACTTGTTTTCTTTTACTGATAATTTCCTCCTCGCTTTCAAGCTGACTCAATAAGGCGGCTGCCAAAATATCGGAGAGCAAATAACTGCTTCCCTTGTCAACCCACGAATATTTGCTTTTTACACCATCGAGAACCAATCTTCTGTCGGTGCCTTTTTCTTGCATGAAATATGCTTTCTGATGCCATTCGGGAATGTTGACGACCAGTCCGCCACCCTCGCCACCGGCATTCATGTTTTTTGTTTCGTGAAAACTAAATGCCGCCAGATGCGGGATGCTTCCATTAGGCTTTCCGTTGAAATATCCGCCGAACGACTGGGCGCAATCCTGCATTACAATAAGATCGTGCCTTTTGGCGATATCCATTATTTGCTCAATTTCACAAGAAATGCCCGCATAATCAATAGGTATGATCATTTTGGTCCTGGGACTTATATGGGCTTCTATTTTTGAGGCATCTATGTTCAATGTGTTAGGGTCTATTTCACAGAAAACCGGTTCTGCGCCGAAAATAACAACGGCATTTACAGTGGAACTAAATGTATATGAGGGTAGTATAACTTCGTCGCCGGGTTTTATCCCGGTCAGCAATGCGCCCATCTCCATGGCCGAGGTACAGGAGGGGGTCAAAAAAACCTCGTTGAAGCCATATTTTTGTTTCATGAAATTGACGGCTTTCTGTCCGAAGGCGTTATTTCCGGAATGCCTTTGTGATCTCAAAGCCTCGGTCATGTATTCTTCAGCCTTGGCTGAAATATACGGTTTGTTGAACGGTATTTTCATAGCTCACCCGAGATAAATTCAAATTCTTGTAAAAAGTCGAGTGCTGCCAATAAACTTCTCGACTGTATATTTAAGTAATTGTTAAATTTCAGGAACATACTTAACTGACTAATTGTAAGCCAAATAAAATTCTCAGGAATGTCCATGGGGAAATCCTCACCGGCCTGGATAATCATATTCCTGTTTTGCTCTTTATAAAATCTTCCCCCTTCTTCCGATTGCAAAGTGTCAAGTTTTATCTGTTCAGGCCTTGCATTGAGGATATAGTTCAAAAATGGCAGATCCTCGCCCACGTTATAACTGTCGGTAATACATTGAACTGTGGGGGCCATCTCCAGGATATCATAATTGCCGCATTCAAGTTTTGCCTGTACAAGCAAATGCATCACGCCATTTATCTTTTTAACTATAAAGGCTATGATGCCATCGTCAACAGGCTCTACAAGAGGTTGTTGCCAACTGCTTACCTCACGGTTGCCAATGTTTATGTTGGCAGCGAACACCTTGAAATATTTTTGTCTGGCGTGATAGATGGAAGAATCCCCTATCGTCCAGTCTTTCAAATTAAACAATGGTTTTTTCTCGACCAGAAGCCTGTATTTTGCTTTCAGCGAAGTGAACCATGTAATAATTTCGTCGAACGAATTAAGCGCGGAATCGTAGTCCAGGGATGAGCGGAGCAAATCGTAACTGAATGCGTTCTCGTTGGTTTTGACGTTATATGTCTCGAATAGAGTTAGCTGATCGGCAGTATATTTTCCGTAGGGGATGCCCGAGACAACGGTTCTGGTGTCCATGTTGATAAAGTTGTCATATTTCATGAGTTTTTTTATCTGGGCCAGGCTTAGCCAGATAAAGTCCTTGTCGTCGGGAATTTCGTTTTCGGTGATAACAATGATATTCCTGTTTCTTTTCTTCAAGAACCTGGCGCCCTGCTCGCTTTGTAGCTGGTTAAGCAGGATATTGTCTTTGTCAGCATTGATAAAATAATCGAGGAAAAGTGGTTTCCTGCCTTTGTGGACCCTGGTGAAATTGCTTTCGGTGGCTTGCAGCGTAGGGGCTAGTTGAACCATGTTTATGTTGCCGGGCTCGATCTTCGCCTGAAGCAAGAAGTATAAAATTCCGTTCACTTCTTTCGTTAGAATCCCAAGCAGCCCTACTTCAGGCTGGTTTATAATTGGCTGCTCCCAATTCAGCACTTTCCCCATATTTGTTGAGACCTTGATTCCTTCGATGGAGAAAACTTGCCGCTAATGTGCCGCAGGTTTCCTTTTTCTTTGTCAAAATGCCATTGGGTCAGTTTGCTGAATGGGATTCGTTCAACTTCAACATCCACGCTGCCCTCCCTTTCCCGCATCCATGGTATTACCTCGCTTGTTGCGATAATCGGGTTTTCTTCCGTTAAAGCACTCCTTAAGAATAAGTTATTTATTTGGTTACTATCCATATATTGAAAAAGAAAAACATTTCTCAAAAAATGTAAAAGTATGGAAAAATCAACAATGGGTGGGCCTAAACTCAAAATCAATGAAAGTAAATGCCCTGCCTGATATTATTTCAAACAACAGCGGGTAAATACATGCATCTCGATAAGGCTTTTTTTTATACTTTTGCAGCCTAAAAAAACGCATAATATGTTTGAAGGATTAAGCGACAGGCTGGACAGGTCGTTCAAGATACTCAAGGGGCACGGGAGCATTACCGAGATCAATGTTGCCGAGTCGGTTAAAGAAATAAGGAAGGCCTTGATAGAGGCTGACGTAAGTTATAAGATCGCAAAGGAATTTACATCGAAAGTTAAAGCCAAAGCCCTTGGCGCCGATGTGCTTAATGCTATTAAGCCGGGTGAGCTGATGGTGAAGATCGTTCACGACGAGCTTGCCGAGCTGATGGGCGGCGAACAAGTAGGCATAAATACCAAAGGAGATCCTGCGGTTATTCTTATTGCAGGTCTTCAGGGATCCGGTAAAACTACTTTCTCGGCCAAGCTGGCCAATTACCTGAAGAGCAAAAAAGGCAAGCAAGTAATGCTTGTTGCCGCTGACGTTTATCGCCCTGCGGCAATAAACCAGCTGAAAGTCCTAGGTGAGCAGATTGGCGCCGAGGTTTATACTGAAGAAGAAAATAAAAATCCCGTACAGATTGCCAAAAATGCTGTTAAAAGAGCAAAAGAATACGGGAAAAACATTGTTGTCGTCGATACGGCTGGACGTTTGGCCGTTGATGAGGAAATGATGACTGAGATATCAAATATCAAAAAAGCCATCAATCCGCAGGAAATACTATTCGTGGTTGATTCCATGACAGGTCAGGATGCAGTGAACACAGCCAAAGCCTTCAACGATTTATTGAATTTCGATGGCGTTGTCCTTACAAAACTCGATGGCGACACCCGCGGTGGTGCTGCCCTTACCATCAGGTCAGTTGTTGAGAAGCCTATCAAGTTTGTAGGTATTGGCGAGAAAATGGATGCCCTCGACCTGTTCCACCCGAGCCGTATGGCCGACAGGATACTCGGAATGGGCGATATCGTCTCATTGGTTGAAAAAGCACAGGAGCAGTTCGACGAGGAGGAAGCCAGGAAGCTGCAAAAGAAAATCGCGAAAAACCAATTCAACTTCAACGATTTCATGAAACAGATCCAGCAGATTAAAAAAATGGGCAATGTAAAAGACCTGATGGGGATGATACCGGGCATGAGCAGAGCCATTAAAGATGTTGATATTGATGATGATGCTTTTATAGGGATAGAGGCCATAATACAGTCGATGACCCCCGAGGAGCGCGAGAACCCAAAACTGCTGAACGGTTCCCGACGCAAACGCATCGCCAATGGTGCCGGTTCCAACATTCAGGAAGTCAATAGGTTAATAAAGCAATTTGCCGAAACATCGAAGATGATGAAAATGATGACCGGTGGCGGTGGCAGGAAAATGGCAAATATGATGAACGGCATGAAAAGACGATAAATGATGAACGCCAAGTCCGTGTGGCTAAACAGGAATAACTAAAGCAATGGGTAAAGAAGCAAAAATCATTGATGGAAAAAAAGTCTCCAAAAAGATAAAGGAGGAAATACGCAAGGAGATCTCCGAAATAATAGACAGGGAAGAGAAAGCACCTCACCTGGCAGCAATCATAGTCGGAGAGGACCCGGCAAGCCAGACCTATGTGGCAAGCAAGGAAAAAGCCGCTCGATTGGTGGGGATGACATCATCAACATATAAGTTTAAAGAGGATATAAGCGAGGACGAATTGCTCTCGACCATTGATTTTCTGAATGATGATGATGATGTTGACGGCTTCATCGTCCAGCTTCCGCTCCCCAAACATATTGATGTTGACAAAGTTATATCAAGTATCGACCCATCCAAGGATGTTGACGGCTTTCACCCGATGAACGTTGGAAGGATGGCTATCGGGCAACAGGCATATCTTTCGGCAACACCCGCAGGTATAATGGAACTTCTGTCGCGATATAAAATTGATACGGAGGGAAAGCATTGCGTTGTCCTTGGAAGATCTAATATCGTGGGTTCGCCAATGAGCATTTTAATGTCGAAAAAAACAAAACCGGGAAATGCGACAGTAACAGTCTGCCATAGCAGAACACAAAATATGGAAGAGATAATGAAAACTGCCGATATCCTGATATGTGCCATAGGTCAAGCTCAATTTGTGAAAGCAGATATGGTAAAAGAGGGTGCAGTTGTTATAGATGTTGGGATACACCGTATTCCCGCAAATAACGAAAAAGGCTATGAAATTGTTGGCGATGTTGATTTTGAGCAAGTTAAAAAGAAAGCCTCCTTTATCACACCGGTGCCCGGCGGCGTTGGCCCAATGACAATAGCCATGCTTTTGAGAAATACTTTCGAGGCCTCCAGGCATGAGATTTATCCGAGGGGATAGGATTGTTTCGGATTGATATGGCATGATATTTACTGTGGCCGACAGCCACCTGCAATTTAAATAACCATAAATTATGAAGATCCCGGTTTTGTTGTTATTGCTTTTGATTTGTACGTATAGTACTGATGCACAAGATGTATATGGTTGTACCGATCCGCAGGCCAACAACTTTAGCGACGATGCGACAATAAACGATGGAAGCTGTTCATATAACCCGACGATATACAAACCGGATTTCCGTTTTTTCCTGAATGAGGAGATAGAGGAAACTTCAGGGCTTATCTCGTGGGCCGATGGATACTGGACCCATAACGATAGCGGCGGCAAAGCAGTGATATACAAGCTTGATACCCTTAGCGGTGATGTTGTTCAAAGGATAAGGCTGTCAGGCGCCACTAATGTCGATTGGGAGGATATAGCCCAGGACGGGGTTTTTATTTATGTTGGCGATTTCGGCAACAACTCCGGAAACCGTGACGACCTTGCCATCTATGTTATACCTAAGTCGGATATCCCCGATTCCTTGGATGCTGTGGTGGCTGCTGAAAAAATAACATTTACCTATCCCGACTATCCGGATAAGATATCCAAGAAAAAGGAAAACAACTTCGATTGCGAAGCCCTTGTCGCTGGTGTTGACAAACTTTATCTGTTCTCAAAAAACAGAGGCGACAATAAAAGCAAGCTTTATAGCCTGCCGAAGGTGAAGGGTGATTATATTGCCCGCTTGCTCTATACTTTCAACTCCTCGGGACTTGTAACCGGTGCCGGTTTGAGCGAAAACGGCAAGCAACTGGTTTTGGTTGGTTATACGAACCACACGTGGATACCTTTTATGTGGCTGATGTTCGATTTTGACGGCGAGGATTTTTTCTCGGGCAACAAACGCCGCATCGACATGCTCAATATCCCGGCGACGCAAACTGAGGGAATATGTTTTGTAAAGGGGGAAAAAGGAATTATCAGCTCGGAGAAGACGACCTTTTCAGACCTGCCATATATAATTTCTCCACGACACGATGGACAGGCGAGAATGCTTCTTCCCTGGCCGAAACAAAATTAAATGGCTTTAACTTCAAAATCTATCCCAATCCGTTGAACAAGAAAAAACTAACACTCCTTTTTGCCAAGCTGCCCAAGGGCAATTATCAGGTCTCGATTTATGACAGCATGGGAAACATGGTGAAAATGAAGAAATATGCAATCGACCGGAAGGAAGATTCCTACAGGATAAAAATGAACCTGAAGCATTTGAGACCGGGAATGTATTTTGCGAGGGTGAGTGGCGGCAGCGGAACATTGGAGAAAAAATTCATAAAGGAATAGTGATATACGACAAGAACGATATAATTTTTGACGGCGGCCGTAAATTACCTGTCATGGAAGAGTTTTACACCCTTCAGGGTGAAGGGTTCAATATGGGGTCGGCAGCCTATTTTATCAGAATTGGGGGCTGCGACGTAGGATGCAAATGGTGCGACACAAAGCGCTCGTGGAACCCCGATAACTGGCCAACCATCGATATTGATCCCATTATTGAGAACGCCACCCTGACAAAGGCAAAAACAGTTGTTGTAACAGGTGGTGAGCCATCCCTTTACCCTCTTGGATATCTAAGTTCGCAACTAAAGGCAAAAGGTGTAAAAACCATGATTGAAACCTCTGGGGTCAACATTCTTGATGGAGAGTGGGATTGGGTTTGCCTTTCGCCGAAAAAGAATAAAAAGCCACACCCATCTTTGTATCCTCGCGCGAACGAGCTTAAAATGATAATTGAAACCGTAGATGATTTGGGCTGGGCCGAGGAAAATGCCGTACTTGTAAATAATAGCTGTCTTTTATACCTGCAAGCCGAATGGAGCAAATCTCCCGAAATCATAAATGATATTACCGAATATATTATGGAAAACCCGAAGTGGAGGGTATCGCTACAGGCACATAAGTTTATGAATATACCATAATTTGACAGGGTTTTTAGTCGTATAATCAACTCTAGCTGTTATTGACATAAAAATACAGCCCCTTCCTGAACAACCGATATATGCAAAGTATTGTCATGTATTTGTTAAGTAGAAAAAAAATTATAAACATGAAGAAATCATTTACCTTCGTCTTGATGGCGGTTTTATACCTTATTGCATTTTCTTTAAATGCACAACAGTCAGGTAATCAGCATAAAAACTATTCCGAATATCCGTACTGGATTGAAATGATGCAGGACGCATCAGCAAGCTTTTATGAAACCGTAGATGCCTTTGAGCAATATTGGCAGGGCAGGGAAATCACCAAAGGATGTGGTTATAAACCTTTTAAGCGATGGGAGGATCACTGGCGAAACAGGCTTAATGCCGATGGTACCCGAAAAGTTGAATCGGAAGTTTATGATGAATTTGAAAAGTTTAAAATGAATTATGCTAACCGTGATAACGACTTCCAGGGGAACTGGACTAATCTGGGGCCCATTGAAAAGCCAGGTAATTCGGGTACGGGCCAACCCAACGGCAACGGAAGGGTAAATGCCATTGCGTTTCATCCCGTAAATTCCTCCATCATATATGTAGGTGCCCCTGCCGGAGGATTATGGATAAGCGAGGATGCCGGCTCCACATGGATTAGCTATACCGATAACATGCCCACATTGGGAGTTTCCTCAATAGTTGTCGATTATGTAAACCCCTCGGTGATTTATATGGGCACGGGCGACCGCGACGCCAGCGACGCAACCGGAATGGGGGTATATAGAAGTGCCGATGGCGGTCAGACATGGAATCAATGGAATACGGGGATGGGAAACCGTACTGTTGGAAGGCTGCTTATGCACCCAACCGACAACAGTACTATTTTCGCCGCAACAGATGGTGGACTTTATAAAACAACTAATTCAGGCTTGAACTGGTATAAGGTCAAATCGGGCAATATGAAAGAGGTTGTTTTCAAGAGCGACGATCCAAACATAGTATTTGCTTCCGGTGGAGGTAATTTTTACCGTTCCAGCGACGGTGGGGAGAGTTTTGTGCTGATTACGTCGGGAATAGGGTCTGCCTCAAGAGCCGTGATAGCAGTTTCTGCCGCTGATCCGGATGTTGTTTATTTTCATACCGTTAGCGGAAGTGCCTTTGCCGGCCTATACCGCTCCGACGATGCAGGATTGAGTTTCACCCTTAAATCGTCATCGCCGAATATCATGGGTTATGATTGCGATGGCGGATCGGGTGGACAAGGTTGGTACGACCTAGACCTGGCCTGTGATCCCACCAATGCCGATATAATTTATTCGGGTGGCGTGAATGTCTGGAAATCGCTGAACGGAGGTGCCTCGTGGACGATGAGCTCGCATTGGTACGGCGGCTGCGGAAAACCAGCGGTCCATGCCGATTGCCATGTACTGGAGTTTTCTCCGCTAAACGGAAACTTATATGCCGGGAACGATGGGGGTATTTATAGCTCTGCAACTAATGGTGGTAGCTGGTTCGAACTTACTTCTGGATTGGCAATATCGCAGATTTATAAAATAGGCCAGGCAAAAACAAATAAGGATAAGGTGATGAACGGCTATCAGGATAACGGCTCCGCAACTTTCCTCGGCGACAGCCAGGGTTTCCTTACGGTGATGGGCGGCGATGGAATGGATTGCTCCTATGATCATTCAAATGACGCCTATGCCTATGGCGAATACTATAACGGAGGCAGTATATCGCGCATACTCAACAACCAAAACCAGGGAAGTATTTCCGGGGGTATAGGCGAATCAGGTGCATGGGTCACGCCTTTCTCCCTCGATGTTACAGATGCCGAGACTATGTATGTGGGCATGAAAAATATATGGAGGTCGCATAATATCAGATCCTATAATGTTCAATGGCAAAAAATATCGAATATCGGGGGCGGCAACTGCAAGGCCGTGGAACAGAGCGAGGCAAATAACGATATCTTTTATGTTTCAAAGGGGAACGGCGGCTTCTATAAAACAGAAAACCTCACTTCGGCCAACCCCGCTTGGGTTGATCTGGGGAACCAAAAGCCAAGTACCGGAACTGTCACTGATATCGAGACTAACCCCTTTGATGAGAATGTTGTTTATATCACCCTGGATTCCATGGTGTTCAAATCAGAAGACAAAGGGCTTACCTGGAATGACATAAGTTTGAACATGCCCAATGTCTCCACAAATACCATTGAGTATTATAAGCATGACGACGAAGGACTTTATGTCGGTACCGATGCAGGTATTTATTATAAAAATGCCACTATGAGCGATTGGATATTGTTTTCCGACAGCCTGCCGGTCTCGGCAAACTTTACGGAGATAGAGATTTTCCTGGATGATGCCGACCCTGCAAACGATGCGGTCAGGGCATCAACCTATGGGAGGGGATTATGGTCGTCGCCGGCATACTACGGAACTCCGGTTGCCGATTTCGATTCGGACGAAACGAATATCCCCGGCGGATGTAAAGTTAACTTCTTCGATAAATCCAGTGGCGTGCCTCAATCGTGGTCATGGACCTTCGAAGGGGCAACACCGTCAAGCTCCACCGATAAGAACCCTACGGATATTCAGTATCTGGACGAAGGTACATTTGAAGTATCTTTAACGGTAACTAATCCGGCAGGAACCGATATCAAAACCGTAACAGGCTATATCATAGTTGATTCTGCAACACTTCCGCAAGTCGATTTCATGACCGGCGACAGCATACAGTGCAGCAACCTTTCTGCCCAGTTTACTGATCTGTCGCAAGGATGCCCAACATCGTGGTTGTGGAGCTTTGATCCGCCAAGCGTTAGTTTTGTAAACGAGACAAGTGCAAATTCACAAAACCCCGAAGTGATGTTTGACGCTCCCGGCGCATATAGCGTTACCCTTGTGGTTACAAACTCGGCAGGTCAAAGCGAGCTTACCAAGGAAAACTATGTTAACGTGGGCGGACAACCACTGCCTTTCCTAAATGGTTTCGACGGGATCAGCCTTGATGCTTCCGGATGGTCGGTTGATAACCCGGATGGAAAGAAGACATGGGACTTGAAGGAAGTAAACGGTATTTCGGGAGGCAGCAATGCCGCCTGGGTCGATATTTTTGATTATACCGGAATGGGGGAGAGGGATTATCTGGTGTCTCCGTTATTGAGTTTTGTCGGCTATCAAAATGTATTGATGTCGTTTGAATATGCTTATGCCCAGCGTTATAACCAAAAAGACTCCTTGATTGTCAGCCTCTCTGACGATTGTGGCGAGACCTGGGCAAGGGTATATGCCAATGGTCCTGACGGCGAAGGCGTTTTCGAGACATCGGAACCCAATACTTCATTCTTTGAGCCTGTTGACGCTAGCGATTGGGCCGGTTACGGATATGGCGCGGATCAACCTGTCATCGATTTGAACCAGTGGGCAGGACAAGGAAATATCAGGTTGAGGTTCGAGTCGTTTAATCAATATGGCAATAATGTATATATTGATAATGTGGAAGTTAATAGCACCGTCGGGATATTTGACAATGATAATTCCGATGCCGTCACCATATTCCCTAACCCGGCAAACAATGTCTTAAACCTTATTGTGAATTACGATAAGGAAGATATCAGGCTTAAGATATTTGATATGAGCGGAAGGGAAATGATTTCGGCAATAGCCGGAAAAGGCAATAGCCAGATAAATATCGAAAGCCTCGACAGCGGCGTATATATTATTAATATCGAAGGTTCAGGAATAAATCGTACCGCAAAGCTTATTATACAATAAGCAGTTTTAGTAACGAATATATCTTCATTTAATCAATATCCGACTTCGGGCGCAATTAACTGAATCTTCAGGCCTCATTAGTTTGTTTTGCAATAATGCTATTTTTGCATTTCAATTTTTATTGATAATCCATATAAATTAGTGCCAGATGATAAAATTTACTTATGCGGCAGTTTTTTTTCTTGCTGTATTTACTTTCCAAATAGTTGCTGCCCAGCCTATTACAGGTGTTAAGGGAAAAACGTCAAAAAGATATGTACAAAACATAAAAAACCTTCAGGGCTTGCCCGATATCAGTCCATCTGCAAATATCAGGGTTCCCAACAAAAACTGGCAAGTTCCCGACTGGCCTGTTGACAAGTCGAGGATAATTTATGAGGAAGCGCCCGGAACTTATCATGCTGCAAGCTTGTCAAGGGAAATGTCCCCCCCTCCCGATACGAGTTTTCATGCCCTTGAGGACAACGGTAGTTCCATTCCGCCCGACGTTAACGGATGTGCAGGCCCAAACCATCTGATGATAACATTGAATACAGGTGTGCGGATTCAGGACAGGCAAGGTAATAATTTGTTCAATACCTCCCTGAGCAACTTTTGGAATGCGCTTCCCGGAAACGGTGGGACCTTCGACCCAAAAGTTGTTTACGATCCTTATATTAACCGATGGATAATGGTTACGCCCAGCGGTTCCAATTCGGCAGATTCAAAACTTTATCTGGGCGTTAGCCAGACATCTGACCCATTGGGCGACTGGAATATGTATTGGATAGACCCGGATGAATCGAATCACACATGGTTCGATTATCCCAGTATCGGGTTCAACAAAAAATGGATTACAATAAGCGGGAATATGTTCGGTGGCGATTTTTATCGTACTGTTTTTGTTTTCGATAAAATGGCGGCCTATAACGGCGACGATGATGTTAATTTTACCCGTTTCGCCACTACGCAGGGTTTTACTATCGTCCCGTCGATAACTTATGATACGGTTGTGGGGGATCAGTATCTTATTTCCACCTCCAACGGCAACTCTGGCGGTATGGGCTATATAAATAAGTTTAAACTTGATGGCTCGCTCGACAATCCGCAATTTCAGTTTGAGGGTTCCATAGGGATTCCGGAGACCTGGGCAAACGGCGCTGGCGATCAGGGGAATTTCCTTCCGCAGCTGGGTTCTGCCGAACTGATAAATTCAGTGGATTCCAGAATGGAGAACGTGATCTACAGAAATGGAAAGCTTTGGGCTGTCCACCATGTCTTTCTACCTTCCAACAATCCGCAGAGGACTGCCGTCCAATGGTGGAACCTTGATACTGACGGAGTTATACTGGAGAGGGGACGTGTTGACGACAGCACCAATGTGTTTAGCTTTGCTTTTGCCACCCTGGCGGTCAACAAAAACGAGGATGTCCTTATAGGCTTCGATGTGTTTTCGGGAACTCAATATGCCAGTGCGGGATATGCTTATAAATCGCATTATGACGATCCAGGCAGCATGCGCTCGTATTATCAGTTTAAGGACGGCCTAAGCCCTTATTATAAGACATTCGGCGGTGGCAGAAACCGCTGGGGCGACTATTCAAATACTTGTGTGGATCCTGTTAACGATTTGGACTTCTGGACTATACAGGAATATGCCGAACTCTCCAACTCTGCCAACGAATGGGGTACATGGTGGGCTTATATGAGGCCGGCCTTCGAGCCTGAAACAGATTTTGAAGCCGACAACCTTTTGATACCGGTTGGGGAAACCGTGGATTTCCTGGATCTTACAGCCGGCGTTCCCGATAATTGGACATGGTTTTTTCCCGGGGCCGATCCATCTTCTTCAAATGATCAAAATCCCAGCGGGATACTTTATGATGCCGAAGGTAGTTTTGATGTGGAATTGATTACCTCAAACCAATATGGCCAAGATACCTTGATAAAGGAAAATTTTATAACAACAAGTTCGAGCATACTCCCCGAAGTGCTTTTCAGCCATGATAAAACCGTTGTTTGCCTCGGCGATATCGTGAAGTTTACCGACAGCACTATTTATAGTCCCATTCAGTGGGACTGGCAGTTTAATCCGTCAACGGTTAGTTTTGTTAATGGTACGGATCAGTATAGCCGGAACCCTGAAGTTGTTTTTGATGATGCCTCAACATATTCTGTTACTTTAACTGTCTGGAATTTAAATGGTTCTTCTGAATTGACAGAGTTTGAGGCTATTGTTGCCGGTGGTTATGAGCCTTATTTCAATGAGGATTTCGAGAACGGGCTGGATCTGCGGTATTGGGAAGTTGAAAACCCTGACGATGATATAACATGGGAAGTCCTTCCCGTTTTAGGGTATGATCATGGTTCTTATTCTGCAGGCGTTAATTTTAATGATTATTTTAATTTTACAGAGCGTGACAGGCTTATTTCCCCTGCACTCAACTTTGAAGGAATGACTAATGTCAGCCTTGAATTCGATCATGCTTATGCGACGAAATATCCTCAAGTCAGTGATTCATTAATAATATTGATATCGGATGACTGCGGGACGACCTGGCAGCGCATGTTGGCCATGGGCGACGATGGTAGCGGGAACTTTGCCACTCATGAACTGACAAGCGGAGGTTTTGTTCCGGCTTCTGCCGACGATTGGTGCGGCTCAGGATACGGAAGTCAATGCAGTGCCATAAACATAGACTTGTATGCAGGAAAAAATAATATTAAAATTGCCTTTGAATCGTATAACGCAAACGGAAATCAACTATATATCGATAAAGTCCGTATTAGCCAGTTTGTTGGTGTGGGCGAGGGTGCTTCGGCTAATGATGAAATCTCTATATTTCCCAATCCCACGGAAGGTAGTTTTGGGATAAGCATCGAAAGACCGGTAGGATACACTAAACTTCAAATTATTGATTTGTTTGGCAAGCTTATAGTTTCGCATAGTATTTATCCGTCAACGGAAAGGTTTGATCTGAATATAAACGAAAACTTGCCCGCAGGTATTTATTTCTTAAGGATCTCGGGAACGAATGGTTTTATTAGCAAAAAGATAGTTGTTTACTAGCAGCTCAGCATTTAAATATCACAGGAATAATAGGGTAATTTTTCGTATTCTTGCATCTTAGTCATAGCAAATTATATTTTAAATGAAGAAATTAATAATAGTGTTGTTCAGCATACTGTTTACAACCTTAAACATCAGTTTATTATCTCAAACGATATATCCTAAAAAAATAATACGCCCTGTACACTTCGACCTTTCCGGAAAGTTGTCGGAAGTGGAGCCAATTCCCCCCGGGATAAGGGAAAGATCATGGAAAAACAACATTATCAAGAATTTCGATAATTTCATGGATGATTTTGAGAATGAAGGGAAGTTTGATAAATCGAAGTTGAAAGCGCAAGATGTTTACGACGATTTGGCAACTCCCCAAGTTGTGTTGAATTTCCCCGGTGTGCCGAACCTTAGTGGTGTCGCACCTCCCGATACGGATGGTGATGTAGGCCCGAACCACTATTTCCAAATGATAAACCTTGCATTCTCCATCTGGGACAAAGATGGCAATCAACTCATGGCACCTGCTGATAATCAAACTCTTTGGGAAGGTTTCGATGATGGTCAGCCATTTGACAATGCCAATGACGGAGATCCCGTGGTGCTTTACGACGAATATGCCGATAGATGGATAGCCACCCAATTTGCGCTTAGCACCAATAATGGGAAATTTTATGAATTAATTGCTGTGTCGTCAACTCCCGACCCTTTGGGAAGCTGGTATCGCTATGCTTACGAATTCGACAACCTGAACGACTATCCCAAGTTCGGTATTTGGAACGATGCCTATTACTTCAGCATCAACCAGTTTGATAATTGGCAATGGGCCGGCGGCGGCATTTGTGCTGTTGACAAGGCTAAGATGCTAGTTGGCGACCCTACTGCCGAGATGGTTTTCTTCGATATGGGAACTTCCTTTGGCAGCCTCCTTCCGGCCGATGCCGACGGAGCAACGCCTCCTCCCTCTGGCTCTCCTGAATATTTTATGAGCATGGGCAGCAACAACCTTAAGATATGGGAAGTTGACATCGACTGGGAAACACCTGAAAACTCAACAACTAATTACCTGTCGCCTTTGGTTACGGACCAGTTTTATACCAACAACATCAACATTGTCCAAAAAGGGACCTCCAAGAAACTAGATGCCCTAAGCGGCAGGTTGATGTATCGGCTGCAATACCGTAATTTTGGTGATTACGAAGTGATGCTCACCAATCATACCGTGCGTGTTGACGATATCGGCAGGGCAGGGGTAAAGTGGTATGAATTAAGAAAATACCCGGGAGGGGCATGGTATATTTATCAGCAAGGTACTTATGCCCCTGACGATGGCAACAGCCGCTGGATGGCCAGTGTGGCGATGAACGATAATGGCGATATTGCAATAGGCTACTCGGTCTCGGGGCCATTGACGTATCCTTCGATAAGGTTTGCCGGGCAATTGGCCGGTGCTGCAATGGGCCTTGGGGTTCTTGACGTCGAGGAAACTAGTATCTTGACAGGAAACAAATCCCAAGCGAACCTATCCCGCTGGGGAGATTATTCTTGCATGAGCGTTGATCCAAGTGATGGTACTACGTTCTGGTTTACAACGGAATGGACAAACGGTGGCTGGAGCTGGAAAACACAAATTGCTTCCCTCGATTTCACACAAGTTCCCGAGACTGACTTTACGGCCGATGAGGAAATCATCCCAACAGGGGAAACGGTTAATTTTACTGATCAAACAAGCGGAAACCCTACTTCATGGGATTGGACTTTTGAAGGGGGCGTGCCTGGCAGCTCCACAGAACAGAATCCGACAGCAATTGTTTATGATACTGAGGGCGTTTATAATGTGAGCTTGAAAACCCAAAATACGGCAGGGGACAATACAATGACTAAAACTGGATTTATAACTGTTAGCAGCACGATTTTACCTCTTGTTGATTTTTATGTTGACAATAAGTTCGGCTGTTTGGCCGATACGGTTCGTTTTTTCGATAAGTCGCTTTATAGCCCCATAGCATGGCAATGGGAGATTAGTCCTGGAACTTTTCATTTTATTGAAGGAACAGATGCTAATTCCCAAGATCCCATATTGATTTTTGATGAGGTTGATACTTATGATATCAGCTTGACAACTTCAAATTTGAACGGAAGCTCATCATTGACAAAGGATAATGAGGTGATGGCCGGAGGGTTTGTGCCGTATTTCTCTGAAACATTCGAAAACGATGGTTTTAAGGCAAATTATTGGAAGATACAAAACCCGGATGATGATATTAGCTGGGGTATCTATAATGTTGGAGGTAATGAACCGGGTTTCAATGCGGCCGGTATTAAGCTTGATGATTATTTCCCGGTCGGGGATAGGGACAGGCTGATCTCGCCCCCCTTTAACTTAAAAGGAATGAATAATGCCGTTATAGAATTTGAACATGCCTATGCTAAACGGAACGACAAGGCTCGTGATTCGCTAATAGTACTGGTGAGCAGCGATTGCGGAAATAGCTGGACAAGGGTTTTTGCCGATGGCGAGGATGGTTCGGGAAACTTCGCCACAGCAGTGCAGAACCCTGATTTCTGGCCCGTTTCATCACTTGACTGGTGTATTGCCGGCTGGGGTTCTCAATGTATAAATATTGACCTAAACCCCTGGTTGAATCAGGCTGAAGTAAGAATTGCCTTCGAATCATATAATGATTATGGTAACCCGATATTTATCGACAATGTATCTGTAAGCCAGTATGTTGGCGTGAATGATAAAAAGGCTGACGACGAATTTGTTGTTTATCCGAATCCCTCGAAAAGGAAATTCCATATCCTGCTTTCCGAAAATCACTTGTTTAATAAACTTTGTTTGATAAACTTTCAGGGTGAGCTGATCTATCAACAAAACATATCACATCAGATTTCTATTGTTGATATCGATCCGGGAAGTACTTTGAGTTCGGGAGTTTATTATTTGAGACTCGACGGAAATGCAGTTTCCGCATCAGAAAAATTGATTATTCTAAAATAAATGAATTTATTTTACGCTCCTGGCATAAATAGTGATTTTTATACCCTTCCCAAAGAGGAATCGAAGCATATTGTTAAAGTTTTAAGAAGAACAGAAGGCGATATAGTTTATTTTACTGACGGAAAAGGTTGGTTTTACGAGACCAGGATCATAAATGCTGCCCAAAGCCATTGCGAAGTGGAAATATTAAAGAAGCTTGAAGGCGACGATAAATTGGATTACAACGTCCACATAGCCATTGCTCCCACAAAAAACAACGACAGACTGGAATGGTTTCTTGAAAAAACAACTGAGATAGGTATTGGCGAGATAACGCCTATTATTTGTGAACAGTCGGAACGTAAGGTAGTTAAGGTCGAAAGGCTTGAGAAAGTAATAACTTCTGCCATAAAGCAATCCTTAAAGTCGCACCGTCCGGTTTTAAACAAACAGGTTAAACTTAAAAGTTTCTTGGAGCAAGGTTTCGATGGGCAGAAGTTTATTGCATACCTAGATAATGATGTAAGGCTGGAATTGACGAAGGCATATAAACGGGGTGAGAACGCATTGGTGCTGATTGGCCCCGAGGGAGATTTTAGACCCGATGAAGTTGGAATGGCAAAAAAAATGGTTTTGTCCCGGTTAGCCTCGGGAAATCGCGGCTGCGTACCGAAACGGCTGGTATTGTTGCATGCCATACAATAAAGTTGTTGAACAGTATTTCTTAAAAAGCCCTCTTAATAATTATTAATATTTATTACAAATTAAATTGAATTCGATTTCCTATTTTTGTCCCGATGAAAAATTCTTTGTTGGTAGTTTTAATTTTTGTTGGTAATGTTGCCTTTGGTCAGGACGTCCAAATAGCCTTATTAAAATATAAAGGTGGTGGCGACTGGTATGCGAACCCTACATCTTTGCCCAATCTCGCAAAGTTCTGCAATAAGAACTTAAATACCGGTATTGATACTGAAATTCCTACAGTTGAGGTGGGAAGCAGTAATATTTTCAATTATCCACTTGTCCACATTACCGGGCACGGCAATATTATCTTTTCTCCTGACGAAGCCCTAAATCTTCGTAAATATCTGATATCCGGTGGTTTTCTGCATATATCCGATAATTATGGACTCGATAAATACATAAGGCGCGAAATGAAAAAGGTATTTCCTGAGCTTGATTTTGCGGAACTGGCATTCGATAACCCTATTTATCATCAGAAATATGATTTTAATAATGGCTTGCCTAAAATCCACGAGCACAATAATAAACCTGCCCAGGGTTTCGGCCTTGTTTATAAAGGTCGTTTGCTTTGTTTTTACGATTACGAATGCGACCTGGGCGATGGTTGGGAAGATGCTGAAGTCCATCACGATTCGCAACTAAAGCGCAATGAAGCACTACAAATGGGTGCAAATATTATTCAATTTGTTTTTACTCAATAAATCTTGTTAAATAAATACTAAAATATGGTTTCCTGTGTAAGCAACAACAAAAAAGTCCCACTAATATCTTTTATAACATAAAAAATTTAAATATGAAAAATTTCCTTTTTACTGTTTTATTTGTATTTGCCGTAATATATTCTAATGCGCAATCAGCGGATATCCAGACTAATATATCCGATTTAAATCAGGAAGGGCTGCAAAGCACCAATTTTGACGACATCGTTGCAAAGTACGAGGGCAAGGTTATATATCTTGATTTCTGGGCCAGTTGGTGTCGGCCTTGTAAGGGCGAAATGCCATATTCCTTAAAATTGCAACAACATTATAAGGGAAAGGACGTGGTTTTTGTTTATATTTCAACGGATAGGAACGCAAAACCGTGGAGGGATGCGATATCGAAGATGAATCTTACGGGTGAACATTATAGGGTTAACAGAAACGTATATGAGCAAATGAATGAAAGATTCAACGTGCAATATATCCCCCGTTATGTGCTTATCGATAAAAAAGGCAAGGTGGTTGATCAAAATGCAAAGCGCCCTAGTAGTTCTGAAATAACCAAAGATATTGATAAATTGCTCTAGATGTGCAGTTTATAGAGATAAAGAACCTCTAAGAGATAATTCCCCAGAGGTTTTTTTATGTATTTATTTAACCTAATCATACAAAAAGCGCTTTATTTTTTTTGTTGCGGTTTTAATAAATTCTTCTTTTTGAATTATCACGGCCTGAATTTTGGAGAACCTGTTCACTTTTGAGTTCACAAATGTCTTGAGCTCTTTCTGCAATTCGTCGTATTTGTGCTCAACGAAGTTTGAAACCTCCGACTTCATCTGTTGATATTGCTGTTCGATTTCTTCTTTGTTGAAATGAACTAAAGCGACAAGTTTACCCTTTTGGCTGATAACCAATGATTCGGCCACATGTTTGAAGTTGTTTATTATCGACTCTATATCTTCAGGAAATATATTTTCGCCGCTGGGGCCAAGTATTACATTTTTACTCCTTCCCCTGATAAACAGGTAGTTGTCTTCGTCGATAATACCAAGGTCACCGGTTTTGAACCAACCGTCCTCTGTTAAAACCTCTTTTGTGAGTTCGGGCTCCTTATAATAGCCCTTCATCACATTTGGGCCTTTGGCCCAGATTTCGCCTTCGCCGGTAAACTTTTTAGGCTTGTGTATTTTTAAAGTAACACCCTGCAGGCTTGGCCCTGTTGACTGCAACTTGGTCTTAAAAGGAGCCATCCCGGCTAATAGCGGGGCTGTTTCTGTAAGGCCGTAGCCAACTGCATAAGGGAATTTGGCCTCGATGAGGAATTTTTCGACCGCCTTGTTTAATTTAGCACCTCCAATCCCAAAAAATTTCAGTTCCCCACCAAAGGTTTTCATTAGTTTTTTGCCGGCAATGGCGTTTAACCTCTTGCGCGTAACAGGTATTTTATAAAGTGCCCTGGTAATCCATTTCTTCTCGAACACAGGCATCACTTTCCCCCTATAGATTTTTTCGATTATCAAAGGAACAGTAAGCATTAATGTTGGCTTGACTTCCGCTAAGGCGGGAAGCAATACTGCCGGGGTTGGTGGTTTTGTGATATAATAAACACAAGCGCCGCAAATTATCGGTAATACGAACCCAATTGTATTCTCATAAGTATGAGACAAAGGCAAAACAGATAAAAATCTATCGCCGGGAACGATTTCCTGTATATACCTGCTTGAGGATGCTGTGAAGCTGATGTTCTTATGGCTCAGCATAACGCCTTGCGATTTTCCAGTTGTGCCTGAAGTGTAAATTATGGAGGCTAGGTCGTCTTCCTCGACCTGAAAATCGGAATTTTCCAGTTCGTTTTCATTATATAAAAGATTCGCATCGGATTTGATAATTGAAAAATCATCTATCTTGATTATTAAACCGGAACCATCGAGTGATATTTTTTTGACCAATGACTGGGAAATAAAAATAGCCTTTGCCTCCGAATGCCGAAGTACGTTTTTGACTTCTTCATTGCTGAAATCCGGAAGTATGGGGACAATGACGGCCCCAATTGATGCAATAGCAAAAAACGCTACCCCCCAATTGGGCATGTTGGAACTCAATATGGCCACCCTGTCGCCCTTGCCGACGCTGTGCTTTTTCAAGAACGCCATAACGGATTTAACCCTTTGGCTCATTTCGGAATATGTAAGCGGTTCTTCCCCGACTAACGATAAAACCGGCCTGTCGCCATACATTCTTACTGATTCATTAAAGATTCCCGGCAGGGTTAATTTCGAAAAATCATGCATAAAGTTTATATTGATGAGCAAATGTATATAAAAAAATCGATTTGCTCTTTTGTGAGGGATTAAATGGCAAAAAAGGCGGATAGTTTTACATGTCCTTAACTAATTGCTTGAATATCAACACTAAGTCTTTCTCAGCCAAAGCGGCATTCTCTAATATCTTATCTATATCGGCCTCTTCCAGGTTGTCGGGGTCGCAAATATCCGTAATAACCGATATGGCCGCTACTTTCATGTCCATGTGGTTTGCCACTATAACTTCGGGCACTGTTGACATGCCTACGACATCAGCGCCCATAGTTTTTATAAAGCGATATTCGGCACGGGTTTCGAGGCTCGGGCCAATCCATGATACATAAACACCTTTGTTTATTTCAATATTGTTCGCGTCGGCTATTTCTTCCATCTTTGCTATCAAGATTTCATCGTAAGGCCTGCTCAGATCAACAAAACGAGGCCCCAGCTTGCTTATGTTTTTCCCAACCAAAGGATTGCCTGGCAACATATTTATGTGATCGTCGATGATCATTAATGACGAAGGTTTGTAATTGAGGTTTATGGCACCGCAGGCATTGGATACCAATAATGTTTTTACTCCCAGAAGCTTCATCACCCTTATGGGGAAAGTTACTTCCTGCAATGAATAGCCTTCATAAAAATGAAACCTGCCGTTCATGACTAGGACTTTCTTGCCTGATAAGCTGCCGTAAATAAGCTTTCCCGAATGAAACTCCACTGTTGCAATAGGGAAGTTCGGAATGTCTTTATAGTCAATGCTGATTTCTATTTCAATGTCATTAACCATACTCCCCAGGCCGGTGCCAAGTATGATGGCTGTCTCCGGTTTCTCAACACCTTGATTTTTAATATATTCAGCCGATTGGCTTATGAGTTCATACATAAACTGATTTTTTTCATGAAGCACAAAGATAGAAATATGAGCAAAATATTATAATATCCTTAACAAAATGAGTGCAATAAGTTTGCTGAAAAACTCGTTTTTTTGTGGGCTGTTATAAAACTGATAATTATATGGCTTTTTAAGATGCTAAGTATGAATAATTTACTAACATTAATTTTTACAATAGCGTTTTTTTCGATATTTGCACAAGACTCAAATATTAATATGGACACTAAGTTAAACAAGAGCGAACAGCAATGGGCAAAAGAGTTGGACCGCGAACAATACAGAGTTTTGTGCGAGAGCGCCACCGAAGCCCCTTATAGCGGAAAATATGTAAACTTCAAGAAAGATGGCTTTTATTATTGTGCAGGTTGCGGAGCAAAATTGTTCAGTTCCGAAAATAAATTTGATTCGGGCTGTGGATGGCCAAGTTTTTATGCTGCCGCAGATACTTCTAATATCATAGAAGTGCCGGATGAAAGCCATGGCATGATACGAACAGAAATTAAATGTAAGAAATGCGGCGGGCATCTGGGGCATCTCTTCAACGATGGCCCAAAGCCGGGCGGGATGAGATATTGTGTTAATTCGGCATCTTTGAACTTCAAAGGCAATGAATAATTTGTTAATTTTGAAAAAACAATAAGTACTGATCTTATAAGTGCGCAAATTACTTATCGAGAGCTTGAGAAATTCAAAAATATGGAACAAAGTGTAATTCCCGAACAAAAACTAATTGAAAACACGAGAATGCTATATGTACTCTTTTTGGTGAGTTTGGTATTTGGCGTTACGGCTATAATTGCTGCAGTAATTGCATACATCAACAAAGACGATCCAATGCCTGATTGGTTGAGAACCCACTATAGGTTTATAGTCAGTACTTTTTGGAAAGGATTGTTGTTTTTGGTGGTTGGAGCGATTACCTCCTTTATAATCGTGGGAGTTTTTATACTGATTTTCTTTTATGTTTGGGTGATAATCCGCTGCATTAAAGGGATGAAAAGGCTGGATATATCAGAGGCACAAGTAGTTCCTGATGGCTGGATGTTTGATTAAAAAAAATATTCTTTTTGTTTGTAGATTACGAAAAAGCACGTATTTTTGCATCCTCTTTTTACGGGAAGTTCATTAAAAAATTGGTCTGGTAGTTCTCCCGAGTTCTCGGGATTGGTTAGAATACCTGCCTGTCATCTCGCCTGAGGCGAGACGGGTTCAGTTACCGGGCTTAATAATGAGTTCATAAGATATTTGGCTATAATCGCTTGTCTTATATTGAGCAATTTTATAGAAAACCGATTAAATTGGTCTGGTAGTTCTCCCGAGTTCTCGGGCTTGGTTAGAATACCTGCCTGTCATCTCGCCTGAGGCGAGACGGGTTCAGTTACCGGGCTTAATAATGAGTTCATAAGATATTTGGCTATAATCGCTTGTCTTATATTGAGCGATTTTATAGAAAACCGATTAAATTGGTCTGGTAGTTCAGCTTGGTTAGAATACCTGCCTGTCACGCAGGGGGTCGCGGGT
>JAJRQZ010000031.1 GCA_024279935.1 Bacteroidota bacterium | reverse complement strand
TTGGGTTACCAATATCCCTTCATTATCCGAAATACGTGTATAACTCTCTATTTGGGGGAATTCATTTTGCAGCCAAAGGCCCACCGGGGGAGCATAGCATGCCTGGCTTTCGTTTATAAGCCTGTAAATCCGCTGGCCTTTTTTTTGCAAGCTGTTTACGGTAAGCTCATTTTTTATATAAACGCTCAGGAGAATTACGAAGGTCAACGAGACGGTGAAGCCCAACAAAGTTACCAAGGCATATAACTTACTGTTTACCAAGTTTTTTATAAATGCCTTAAAATTTTTTAGCCACATTTTCGTAATGTTAAAAGATTAAATGTGCGATCTGGAATATCATATATTGGCCTTTTCCATTATTACCTGCCCGTCGAGCATGTTTATTGTGCGGTGGGCAAAAGCGGCATCGCGGTTTGAGTGCGTAACCATTAAAATAGTAACTCCCTCCTGGTTCAGCTCGGTAAGCAGGTTCATTACTTCTATGCCGTTTTTTGAATCGAGGTTTCCGGTCGGCTCGTCGGCAAGTATTAGTCCCGGGTTGGCGACCACCGCCCTGGCAATGGCCACTCGCTGCTGTTGGCCGCCCGAAAGCTGCTGTGGATAATGTTTGGCCCTATGGCTGATCTTCATCCGGGCCAGCACCTCCTTGACCTTTTTCTTGCGTTCGGCAGAGCTCATTTTAAGGTATAGCAAGGGCAGTTCCACATTGTCGAAAACATTTAATTCGTCTATGAGGTTAAAACTCTGGAAAATGAACCCGATATTTCCCTTTCTGTATTTAGTGCGGTTCTTTTCTTTTAGCTTACTGATGTCGCCGCCCTTGAAAATATATTTTCCCTCTGAAGGATTGTCGAGCAAGCCGACAATGTTCAGCAAAGTGGACTTGCCACAGCCCGATGGCCCCATTATTGCCACGAACTCCCCCTTTTTGATGTCCAAATCCACACCGTTTAAAGCATAAGTTTCAATTTCCTCGGTCCTGAATACCTTTGTTAATTTTTCTGTTTTTATCATTTTATAACATTTTGTTTATTCTACTGATAATATAATATCTATTGTTTTTTTATCAAAACACTATCCTCTCGTTGTCCCCAAAATTATCATAGCTCGAAACTATTATCCTCTCGCCGGGCTCGAGGCCTTCGAGCAATTCGTAATACCTGGGGTTTTGCCGTCCTATTTTAATATTGCGCCTGCTGGCCGTTTTGCCGTCAGGAGCAAGCACGAATATCCACTGCCCTCCAGTTTTCTGGAAGAAGCTACCTCTGGGGAGCAACAATGATTTCTGCGGGCTGCCGAGCTGAAGCCTTACGAAGTATGTTTGGCCGGTACGCATGTTTTGCGGATTTTTACTGCTGAAGACCATTTCGACGGAGAAACGACCGTCGCGGACTTCGGGTAATATCTTCCTGATTTTCAGTGTAAACTCATGCCCCTGTCGCTCCAGAACAGCCCCCAGGCCTACTTTTACCTTATCGATATAATGTTCGTCGATATCAGCAATAACTTTATAAGAAGTAAGTATATGCATTTGACCGATCCGGCCTCCTTTTGGCACCGACTGCCCAATTTCGACATCAAGCGTTGTAAGCTGCCCGTCAACGGGAGCAACGAGGTTTAAGTTTTCCTGTCTTTGCCTTACTAATTTAAGGTTTAGGTTCATATTGCGTAAATTTCCCTTCATTTGGCCAACCTGTATCGACCTATATATTGAATCCTGCTTTTGCCTCTCGATATAAAGTTGATAACTCCTGCGGGCGAAATCGTAATCTTCTTCCGATTTCAAAAACTCTTCCTTCGATATCAAGCTGTCGGCGTATAAGGTTTTGTTTTGCCGATAAGTTCTTTTCTTTCGTTTTATATCGAACTCAAGGTTCAGCAGCTCGCGTTTTATCTGTAATCTTTCCTGCTCCATAACAACCATGGTGTTCCTGAGAAAATTGCTTTTTTCGGCCAGTTGGGCTTCGCTGTTCAGTATGCTCAAGCTTAAATCGGGATTGCTCAGCCTTAGTATCACATCCCCTTTTTTTATCATGCCTCCTTCCTCCACGACTTTTTCTTCCACCCTTCCACCTTCTCGGGCATCGAGGAATACAGTGGCAATGGGCTCCACAGTGCCGCTTATGGAAATATAGTCATGAAATATGCCCTTGCTGACCGTGTCTATGGTAAGCCTCTCGATATCCGCTCGGTATGTGGAAACATTATTGGCGAAAAACGCCCCGTAAATGAGCGCTGACAACAAAAGCACTCCAACGCCCATATAAATATGATTCTTTTTAATTCCCCTTTTCTTCTCTATTGGCCTATCCATTATCTCCATGATCATATTTTTAGTTCGCTTGCACCAAGCCGTATTACATTAAAAGGTGATTCCAGTTCCCTGTCCTGTAAAACTCCAGCATCTGCTTGCGCATTATGTATATCAACCTCGATTTCAACAATCCCGCTTTTGCGGAGATAAAACGCTGTTTGGCCGACTCGAACTCCGTGCTGCTCACCAAACCCTTTTCCAATCGTTTGCTGACATTTTCAAGGCTTAGCCTGCTGAAGCCATATAATTCGTTCGCCGACAGATATTCGTTTCTTGCCGCTTGAAGTTCGTCAACGGCAGTCCATATCTCGCTGTACAAATCATCGCGTTGCCTTTCAAGGTCAAGTTTTCTGTCCTCTACGGCAATTTGCTTCCTTTTTATGCGGCTAAATACCGAGGCATTGTTGAAAACAGGTATCCTGACCCCCATACTTACCCATTGGTTTTGGTTGTTGTTCATCTGGTTTTTATAACTAAGCGTGTCGCCGTCGAAATATCCGGTACTAAATCCCCCCGACATATATATGCTTGGCAATATGTTTCCCTTTGCCATTGCCAAGTCCTTCCGGGATGCATCAAGCAGGAACTGCTTCTGTTTTACTTCGGGCAATAGGCCAACCGAGATTTTAAACAACGAATCCACGTCAGGGGTTGAGTTTAATGCGGCTACATTTAGGATCGTGCTGTCTATTTCAAAATCACCGGTGGCATTAAGCCTGAGCAGTTGTTTTAACTCCAGCAACGAGCGCCTTGAATTGTTTGCTGCCCGTGTCAGGCTCAGTTTATCTGCCGCCCACTGGCTTTTAAGTTCCTGTGCCGTTATGGGCGATTCCCTGCCCACGTCAACAAACTTCTGCATGCGCTCGAATTGCAGCCCGGACAAAGCAAGCTGGTTTTTCGCCACCTCCATTAATCCCTGACTGTACAGAACCATATAAAACGAGCTCATTATCTCGGCTATGAGCATGTTTTTCTGCAGCTCGGCCTCTTGGGTTTTCGCCATGAGCAAATACCTGTTGAACCTTATGTTGTTCGATTTTACCAAGCCGCGAAACAAGTCAACCGACGAATTTGCCCAATAGCTGTTTCTGTAGGTCCGCTCGTATGTTATGGCGTTGGTGTTGCCGTCTATGTTCCTTCCAAAATTGACATCGAAAGTGCTTCCAAGGTTCAGGTCGGGAAGTATCGACAGCCTGCTCTCCCTTAAATCTATTTCCTGAGCGTTTACAGCGTTATATTTCTTGCTCAATTCGATGTTGTTATCCAAAGCATAGTTTATGCATCTGGCCAAGCCCCATTTCCCCTGGCCGAAAACGGCCAAGTCGCTAAAAGCAATAATCGATATCAGCAACAGATATTTAAAATTGCGGCCCATTGCTGCAAAAGGTTTTTTAGGAGTATAGTATATGGCTGTATTTTTCAAATTATAAAGAATGGACATTAAACGTTTGATGAGTTTTTCAAGATTTATACCAAACAATGTATATAACAGATAATCAGGTATATATAATGATTCATCTATGCGCACGTTAAAGAAAAGTGTAAAATTATTTTACAACCTGTGTATAATAAGTTTACAAATATTTACTTTCGTGAAAAATTAGTCGTGAACGAAGCTCAAATTTAGGATGAAGGGCAAAATACTTATAGTTGATGATAACAAAAGTGTTTTAACGGCACTTGAGATGTTGCTGCAAACTGAGTTTGAGGAGGTGGTAACATTAAAGAACCCTGACGCTATGATCCCGGCGATCGGGAAAAATGCCATAGACCTGGTTTTGCTCGACATGAATTTCAGGGCAGGGATAAATTCGGGCAACGAAGGCTTATATTGGATGAAACAAATCCTAGATCTTGATTCGAGTATCAGCATTGTTATGCTTACTGCCCATGGCGATGTTGAGCTTGCCGTGAGCGCGGTTAAAAAAGGCGCTCTCGATTTTATTCTGAAACCATGGGACAACAATAAACTGATAAGCACCTTACGTGCCGCGCTGAAATTGCGGAAAAGCAAGTTGGAGACCAAAAAACTAAGGGAGACAACGGCAAGATTAAAGCAACAGCTAATGCCGCCTTCCTACTCCCTCATCGGCAAATCGGAGCCCATGCAAAGGGTGATGGAAATGATTAAAAAAGTTTCGGACACCGATGCTAACATACTTGTAACAGGCGAGAACGGAACGGGCAAAGAGTTGATTGCCAGGGAAATTCATCGTCATTCGAACAGAAAAAAAGAAATGCTTGTTAGCGTTGACATGGGAGCCATAAGCGAATCATTGTTCGAGAGCGAACTGTTCGGGCATGTAAAAGGCTCGTTTACAGGCGCTTCCGGCGACCGTACGGGAAAATTCGAATTAGCTGACAAGGGAACGCTTTTCCTGGACGAAATAGGCAACCTCAACCCGGGACTGCAAGCCAAAATGCTCGCGGCGCTTCAAAACAGGACGATTGTCCGCCTTGGCAGCAATAAAGAAATCCCCATCGACATAAGGTTGATTTCGGCAACCAACAAGAACCTTGAGGAAATGATCACCCGCGGCGAAGTCCGGCAGGATTTACTTTACAGGATAAACACCATAAGCATAGAGCTGCCCCCATTGAGGGAGAGAGGGAACGACATTTTGCTCCTGGCCGGGTTCTACCTCAAGAAATATTCTTACAAATACGACAAAGCTGGCCTTAAAATAAGTTCGCGCGCAGGTCGCAAGCTTTTAAAATACAATTGGCCGGGCAATGTCAGGGAACTGCAACATTCCGTTGAAAAGGCAGTTATCCTTGCCGATGATGAAATTCTTGGCGAAAACAGTTTCTCATTGAGCGAGAATTTTCACGCAAGGGGCGAAAACCTCGAAAATCAGACCCTTGAAGAAATGGAGAAGGAATTGATCTTAAAGAACATCAGGAAAGAAAAGGGAAACATGAGCGCCGTGTCCAAAAACCTGGGCATCAGCAGGCAAACTCTTTATAATAGACTTAAAAGATATGAAGTATAAGCACTTTTATTTTGCAATATTACAACGCATCCTCCTGCTTATCGCCCTAAGTTCGGTGGCAACGTATCTGTTTGTTACAAAGGTATATGTGTGGGGATTTATCACTATCGCACCTTTGGTGCTCGGAGTTTTCAATGTCATCAGCTATTTCAACAAAACCAATAAATGGATTTCCTTTTTCCTGTTGGGAATTGAAAATGAAGATTCCACACTTAAGATTCCCGGCAAATCGGGCAACAAATCCATCGACGAGGTTTATGAGGGCATAAAAAGGCTAAACGATATTTTCAAGCAAACAAAGATCGACATCAGCACACAGGAACATTATTATAGGTCGGTGATCAACCAGTCGGCTACGGGGCTTCTTTCTATAAACGAGAGCGGAAGGGTGATAAACATCAACCCTGCGGCCGTTAAGCTGACCGGCTTGCAAGAATATCACCATGTGAACATATTGTCGAATATCAACTCGGCTTTGCCTGGATTTATTATGCAATCGGAAAGAAACGACAATAACTCACTTGTGTTCGAGAACCGCCACGGACAAAAATTATTGTTTAAATCATCGTGTATAAAAACCTCAAAAGGCAATATAAGCCTTGTTGCGGTGGGCGATATCACAAAAGAGCTCGATAACCGCGAAGTGGATGCCTGGATCAAGCTGGCCCGCACCTTGTCGCACGAGATAATGAACAATATTGCTCCGATAACCACCCTGTCGAAAGTTATTTCGGGGTATTTCATAAAGAAGGACACAATAATAAAGGAAGAAGATATTGATTCAGGGATTATTAAAAATACCGTGAAAGGTTTAAAGGTAATCGAGGAACAAAGCAGCGGGCTGATGAATTTTGTGGAGAACTACAGGAAATTCACCAAGCTTCCGGACCCTGAGTTCTCGGTAATTGATTTATCGGCCATAATCGAGAACACTCTTTTGGCCGCTGCGGCATTCAAGGGTTTCGGCACTATTAAAATAACAAGGAAGATAGCCGGCAACATCTTTGTCAGTGCCGACGAGAAGTTGTTGTCGCAGGTAATCATCAACCTTTTGAAAAACGCATGCGAAGCCCTTGTGGCAGCCGATATCAAAAACCCCGAGCTTATAGTCGGGCTGTCAAGCGACGCTTCTGTAACGCGGCTGGGGATTACTAATAACGGCCCTGGCATTCCCCCCGAAATAAGGGAACAAATCTTTGTGCCTTTTTATACTACGAAAGAAAACGGTTCAGGCGTCGGCCTTAGCCTTAGCAAGCAAATAATGCTTAAAATGGGTGGTGACGTAATTCTGGATTCGCGGAAAGATACAACTGCTTTTATGGTAGTAGTGAAATCGGCCCAGGTAAAAATAGCCGAAAACTAAAGCCCCTCATTCGGGACCGCTTTGGCCAGTGCCATTCCTTCGAGTTCTTTATCGATATGGAACATGCCGGCCTTGTCGCTGCCAACAAGCTTGATCTTGTCGAGTATGGTGCTGAAAAGAGCCTCTTCCTCAACTTGTTCGGTGATATACCATTGCAGGAAGTTGGCAGTTGTAAACTCGTTTTCCTTCAAGGCAATGCCGTATAATTCGTTTATCGAACCGGTAATAAACATCTCATGCTTTAATATTTCGCCAAATAGGTCGAGCAAAGTGCCGTAGGTCTGCGTTGGTTCCTCCATGGGCAGCAGCTTGGCCTGGCCTCCCCTGTCGGCAACATAATGTACAAGCTTCAACATGTGTATCCTTTCCTCTTCGGCATGTTTATATAAAAAGCCGGCAGCCCCCGGAAAGCCGTTCGACTCGCACCAAATAGCCATGGCCAGATATAGGCGCGACGAGAACTCTTCCCTGTTAACCTGCTGGTTAATGGCATTTTCTACATTTTTATTCATCATAATCCAATTTGTTGAATGAAAATCAAAGATAATAAAAACCTTATTGTCATGATTATTGTTTTTTAATTGAGCGGCAAATCCGATAATGGACCAAGCGGCAAGGTGTCCGATTTGATAATTTTCCAGAAGTTTGCCGAGCCGGGCCCTTTTTCTTTATTTGTTAAAACGATAAGCGTTTTATGGTGTTTCATCTCGCGTATATAAAAAGACCTGAAGCCTTTCCACCAGCCAAAATGATAGACTGTGCTGTCCATACCTCCTTTAATGCGCCAGCCGAAACCGTAATTGTTCCTGCGCTTCCAATATTTGGGGCTTCCAGGCTTAAAAGCCTCGCTGACCACTTCTTTGGGGACCAAGGTGAAGTTATCGAGGGCCTTGTCGTATTTGTATAAATCCTCCACCGACGTATAAATGTTTTTATCCCCCATAACACCGTTCAAATAGTCGTTTTCCATCTTCCGCCAGCGCCACCTCCTTCTATAAAATCCCGGGACGCCCTTGTTTATATACAGTCCTACAGCAGAATCATCACGCATATTGTAAACAAAGGAATCGTTCATCCCCAAGGGCTTGAAAATCCTTTCGGAAACAAAATCCTCAAAATGGGAGCCCGAAACTTCTTCGACTATGTTCGCCAACAGGGCATAGTTGGTATTGCAATAATGAAAACCCTTATCGGGCCTAAAATATGTGTCGGGTGGATATTTTATGAACAGATCCAACATGTCGTCGTTGTTCATGGGTGTTTTTTTGTTCTCCCATTTGTCGAGGGCCAGGCTCATATACCGCGGCAGCCCGGAGCGATGGGTCATCAGTAGTCGCGGGGTAACGCCCTAATAAGGGAATTCGGGCAAATAAAGCCTTATGTCCTCGTCGTAGTCAATTAAGCCGTCATTTTTAAGTATCATAATGGCCATGGCCGAAAACATCTTCGACACCGAGGCCAATTGGAATGCGTCATGGGTCGTCAAGCTGTCGCGCTTATGCCTGACATCTTTAAAGCCGTAAGCCTTTTTGAAGACGACCCTTCCTTTCTCAGCATACAAAACGGTACCGTTGAAGCCAGTGAGCTTTTTGAGCCGATTGAATTTATTATCTAGTTGTTTTGCCTTTTGGGCTATGGTAATGCTGTCGCGGTCGGCAATGAAACTGATATCGACATCGGGGACAGGGGCGGTTTTCCCGGGTTTCTTTTCTTCGCCCGCACATGAAGAAAAAACCATTGCGACAAGCATAAGCAATGATAAGCGGAGAAGATATATGGAGTAATATTTTTTCATAAAAAGCCAGCAAATGTAGGAATAATTAAATTTAGCGGGGAAACGCAAATATCAGATTAACATTTTTTAATTATTAGTTTACATTGGCAATAAATCTCCTGTTTTTAAGTTAATACTTCACATAATATCAAAAAACATAAATTATTGAATTGTATGAAAATCAAATACCTTTTGGTCCTGAGCGTTTTAGCTCTGTTATCTAACATTATTTGTGCCCAGACACCCGGAATTGGCGAATGGCGCAGCCACATGCCATACGACAAGGTGATAGATATTGCAATTGCCGACAATATCATTTATGCGGCAACTCCATATAACTTGTTTACTTACAACACTACGGACAATCGAGTTGACAGGTTCGACAAGGTCAAGGGACTTAACTCTGTCGGCGTTACGAAAATAGGATATAACACTTCTCAAAAAGAACTTTTAATAGCTTATGCGGATGCAAACCTCGATGTTGTTGATGCTGATGAAAACGTGATTAATATCTCAGACATAAAAGATAAGGACATCCTTGGCAACAAGACCATCAACAACATTATTTTTAAAGGAAACCTGGCTTATCTGTCATGTGGTTTCGGCATTGTCGTGCTCGACATGACCAAGCGTGAGATTCACGACACATATTATATCGGCGCCGAGGGCGCTGCGGTAAACGTGCTTGATTTAACTTATAACGATTCGTTCTTTTATGCAGCCACTACCGAGGGCATTTATTATGCCGATGCAAATGCCGACAACCTAGCCGATTTCAATCAGTGGACAAAGGATGAGACAATGATACATCCCGATCTTCCATATAACCTGATTCAGAGCTTCCAGGGCAAAATATATACTAATTATTACAGCCAGTTATTCAACCAGGACACATTGTTTGTTTTTGATGGCACTAGTTGGGATTATTTTAGCAAGGGAAACGTTTCGGAACATCATCAAATGAACGTTTACAACGACAACTTTCTTTTAGTAAACCGCTATTCCACTTATGTTTACGACAAAGACATGAATCGGGAGTTCGTTATTAGCAAGCCAAGCAACGAATCGCTGGAATGTTTTGCCGCCGAGATGGACAAGGATGGGAACACTTGGGTGGGCGACAAGTTCAAGGGGCTGGTAAGAACTTGGGGCAAAGGGGAAAACGGAGAGTTTATTAAGCCAAACGGCCCCCGTACCAAGAGCGTGTTTGCCATGGATGCTTTTGGCTCTGCGGTATGGGTTGCTTCGGGCGGTCATCAGTCCGACTGGGGCAAAACCTATAATATAGATGGCGTTTTCTCTTTTATCGACGACGAATGGACTTCGCATTACAAAAAGAACACTCCTGCCCTGGACACTATTTCGGATATGGTTTGTGCAAAAGTTGATCCTGCACAACCGGAAATTGCATATATCGGGACATGGCAGGGAGGATTGCTGAAATTTGAAAACAATAAGCTCAGCGAGGTTTTTGACGAGTCGAACAGTAGTCTTCAGCCGTGGGTGGCGGCACCATATTTGACAAACGTAAGCGGTATCGACTTCGATGACCGGCACAACTTATGGGTTGCGAACACTGGAGCTAACGATGTTCTGTCGGTTATGAGAAATGACGGTTCATGGAAATCGTTCAACCTTGGAGGCGCTATGAGCGCCGTAGATATCGGTGAGCTTATGATTGATAAATTCAATCAGAAATGGATAATAAAACGCAAAGATGGCTACATAGCCGTTTTTAGCGATAACAATACAATTGATGATGTTGCCGACGACAGGATTAAAATATTAAGTGCTGCCACGGGAAGCGGGGCCATACCGGGAAACAAGGTTTATTCGTTTGCCGTCGATCATGACGGGGAGGTTTGGGTAGGCACTGACGAAGGTGTCTGTGTTTTTTATTCCCCGTCGAAAATATTTCAAGCAGGCGAAGATTTTGATGCTTCGCAGATCCTTGTCCCGCGAAACGACGGAACGGGATTGGCTGATATACTCCTTGTAACCGAGACTGTTACGGCAATCACTGTTGATGGTGCAAACCAGAAGTGGATAGGGACGGACAGAGCAGGCGTTTTTCTGCTCTCTCCCGACGGGCTTAAAGAAATATATCACTTTACTGCCGACAACAGCCCGCTATTGTCGAACAATATCACTGATATTGCCATCAACGAAAACGGGGAAGTCTTCATAGGTACGGCAAATGGTATTGTTTCGTATAAAAGCACTGCTACACCCGATAACCCGAAAGGCCTAAGCAATGTTTATGCTTATCCAAATCCTGTCAGGGAAAATTTTACAGGTTTGATAGGAATTAAAGGCCTGGTAAACAATGCGTCCATAAAAATAACCGATTCTTATGGCAATTTGGTTTATGAAAGCCATTCGGAAGGCGGACAGGCCGTGTGGGACGGAAAGGATTTCAATGGCCGTAGGGCTGCCACGGGTGTTTATTTGGTTTTTGTTACAAATGCGGACGGAACGGAAAAAGTAGCCACAAAAATATTGTTCATTAATTGATATCGTGCTAAAAAAAAGCCGCGGCATAGTACTTTCTTACGTAAAGTATTCCGAATCAAGTATTATCTCGAAAATATACACTAAGGAATTCGGCTTGCAATCCTATGTCGTCAAGGGTATTAGAAGCAAAAAATCGAAAGCGAGGATAGCACTCTTCGAGCCACTGTCAATTGTTGAGATCGTCGCATACCAAAACGAGAACAAATCAATTCACAACCTGAAGGAAATCAGGATTGATTATCCCTTTCAGAGCATTCCCTTCGATGCCCTTAAGCGTTCCATACTGTTTTTCCTTGACGAAATCCTTATAAAGACCATCAAGGAGGAAAACTCGAACCCCGCCCTGTTCGACTGGCTGACACATTCTCTTGCATGGTTCGATTTGAGCGAGGAGAACAACATGAACTTTCACCTTTCTTTTATGATACAATTATCCCGGTTTCTGGGTTTCTACCCAAAAAAGGAAAGTATCCCGGATAGTAGGTTTTTTGATTTGGACAGCGGTTTGTTCACAAGGCAAAGGCCTAAATCGCCAAATCACCTAAGCGAGGGCCAGGCCGATTTGTTCCATGATATTTACAATGGCTCGTTCGAGGATGCCTCAAGGATAAAGATGTCCTCGGGACAGCGCAGAAAACTGCTAGAGTCACTGATTGTTTATTATAAGATACATTCCCCCGGTTTCGGCGAATTGAAATCCTTGGATATCTTGAAAATGGTTTTGAGTTAACAATAGCTCGCTAAGGTTTTCCAAAAAACGGTCGGGTTTTTGATGTTGTGGTTTTCAGGCAATTAGCATTTTGAGCCCTAGGCCTTTATCTTAACCTTAAAGACTTCTTCAAATTGGTTCAGAAGGTGCTTTTCAACTTCTTCAAGCGGTATTTTTCGGCCCAGTTCTTTCTGTAATGTAGTTACCCCTTTGTCGGCTATGCCGCAGGGAATAATATAACTGAAATAGTCAAGATTCGTGTTGATGTTGAAAGCAAAGCCGTGCATGCTCACCATCTTGCTTATTTTCACGCCCAAGGCAGCAATTTTGCGGGCTTTTGCCTTAATGCCCATGTCGATCCAAACACCCGTCTCACCTTCGGAGCGGCTGGCTTCAATGCCATAAATCTTCAGCACGTTGATTATAACCTCTTCTAAATTAAATATATAGGTGCGTATTGTTAGATTAAGGCTGTCGAGGTCGAGTATAGGGTAAGCAACAATTTGACCGGGGCCGTGATAGGTTATGTCGCCACCGCGGTCGATATGATAAAAACTGGCCGACTTTGATTTCAGCATATTTTCCTTCAACAACAAATGGCTCTTATCACCGCTTTTTCCTAAGGTATAAACATGGGGGTGCTCAAGGAACAGGAGCCTGTTGTTGGGCACATAATCATCAGCCGCGAGTTTGGCTTCAAGAATTTCACCAAACAACCTTTCCTGCAGATCCCAGGCTTCTTTGTATTCTATCAAGCCTAAATTTTTATAGTTTATTGTCATCGGCCAATATGTTTTTCCGCATGATAGGATGACCTTACCAAAGGGCTGCTTTCAACAAAACTAAACCCTTTTTCGAGCCCTATGCGCTCATATTCCTTAAACTGGTCGGGGCTAACATATTCAACCACTTGCAAATGCTTTTTTGTTGGTTGGAGATATTGACCGATGGTCATGACTTGCACCCCTGCTGCCAAAAGGTCGTCCATGGTTTCGTAAACCTCTTTCGGGCTTTCGCCTATACCGACCATTATTCCTGATTTTGCCACCGACCTGGATCCGGAAATTATTTCAAGCGTCTTTAAGCTCAGGTCATATTTCGCCCTGCTCCTGGTTGTTGGCGTCAACCGCCTTACTGTTTCAAGGTTGTGGGAAACAACCTCCGGCCCGGCCTCTAAAACTATATTTATCAAATCCTCTTTGCCGTCGAAATCGGGTATCAGCGTTTCCATGGTAACGTACGGGGTGTTTCTTTTTATTTCTCTTATGGTTTCCGCCCAGATTCCTGCCCCCAGGTCGTCCAGGTCGTCGCGGTCAACCGATGTCAGCACTACATGCTTTAGCTTCATGAGCTTCACGGAATTCGCAACTCTCTTGGGCTCTTCAATATCAACGGGCAACGGCCTTCCCGTCTTCACATTGCAAAACTTACAGGAACGGGTGCAGATATCGCCCAGGATCATAAGTGTGGCAGTTCCCCTTCCCCAGCATTCGCGCATGTTAGGGCAATGCCCGCTTGTGCAGATGGTATGCAGCTTATGTGCCTCTACTATTTCTCTAACCGACTTATATTCTTTCCCCGAAGGTATATTTATTTTCAGCCAACCGGGCTTGCGCAATCTTTCTTTTTTTGTGATAACCGACATTTACATGTATATTTAATTGAGCGGCAAAAGTAAGCAAAAGTTGATTTAAGGTCCTTTGATCCGGGTGTAAATAAAATCGGTAGATTCAACTAGCAAACGCAACTTTATGATTTATAAAATTATAAAATAATTCGAAAGGTTTCTCAAACCCTAGGTTTTTTCTTGGTCTTCTATTTATTTTCATTTGTATTTCTTTTAGGTTTAGCGTGTTATCTT
>JAJRQZ010000030.1 GCA_024279935.1 Bacteroidota bacterium | reverse complement strand
CAAAGATAACACGCTAAACCTAAAAGAAATACAAATGAAAATAAATAGAAGACCAAGAAAAAACCTAGGGTTTGAGAAACCTTTCGAATTATTTTATAATTTTATAAATCATAAAGTTGCGTTTGCTAGTTGAATCTACCCATTGTGTTTTTGTTCAGTACGTTATGACGTTAAACCGGTGATACGGGTCAGTTGTTCTGAAGATATATGATAACCGTTCTGATGGTAGTGGGATATTTCTAGCAAAACGTTCTATAACATTTTTAAGCGGGAATTCTGTTTATCAAAACACTGGAATAAGAGGAGGCGGTGGGCTTTTTTTCGGAGCAACCCAATCAGTATGCATATTCGACTCGGTGAACAGAAACTCAATATACAACAACTATTCACTAAAAGGCTGCGACATAAGGACCGGCCCGGATGTGGGCGACGCAAGCATTTACCTCGATACCCTTACGGTGCTTGAGCCGGAAAGATATTTTATTTTCTGCTCGGACGAGGAAGGGTTTTTTACCGACCAGGGCATCTCCTACGATATCCTAAACGGCTGGCTGGACCCCGTTGACGCAGACCTCTATGTCGACCCGCTAAACGGCGACGACGGCAATAGCGGCCTAAGCCCCGGAAACGCGCTCCGCACAATCGCCTCCGCCCTTACAAGGATAGCCATCGACAGCCTTGAGCCAAACACTATTCACCTTGCCGACGGTGTTTATTCGGATACCGTCAGCGGCGAAAAACCAACCATAGGGCTCAGGCAGTTCGTGAACCTCGAAGGGGGATCCATGGACGGCACCATTCTCGACGGCGAGCTAAGGCACATGCTCCTTTGGGCAGGCAACGAGCTCTCTGATTTCAAATTATCGAAATGACCCTAAGGAGGGGGTGGAAACCCTATCAGGGCCAGCATTGGATCGAGTTCACCAACAGCCTGGCAAGCATATACAGGGCCGGCGACAACGTCAGCATCGACAGCATGGCCTTTGTCGAGAGCTGGCTAAACAACCAGGGGCGTGTCCATGTAGGCCTATGGACAGGCAACAACTCCAGGATGTCGAACAGCAGCTTTCGGGAGAACCATGGTGGTTTTGTATTTATCGCCTCAGGCGACACCGTTGGGGACACCACCTATATCTCAAACTGCGTTTTCGGAAGCAGCAGGCTGAACGACGAGCTCCCGTACCCCGACAACATCTGCCACGGCTTTGTTTTCGGCGGCAGCAGCGATGCCATCGACATACTCGCGAACTGTTTGTTCACCGACAACCAGATCTGGTCCTTCGAGTCCGTTTGGGGCTATATGTTCAGCTCGACGGTTCACAACAACTATGTTATAAACTGCACCTTTGCCGACAACTCGTCAGTTGAGAACCAGGGGGAGACAATTTGGATAGGTGGGTCGCGCAACCATTTTTACAATTGTGTTTTTTACGATCAGGGCGGAACCGAGCAAACATTTCTATTAACAGATAACGAAAGCATTGGGAAATCGTATATCGGCATCTACAACTCTCTCGTACAAGGAGGGGAAGGCGCCATCACGGTTTATGACGGCAGGCCCTACCACTACCACTCCACCAACATCGACGCCGACCCCGGTTTCCTCGGGCTGTGGGGGCACCCCTGCATGATCGCCGACGGCTCGCCCTGCATAGATGCGGGGACCCTGGCGGGGCTGCCCGGCTTCATAAGCCTCCCCGACAAGGACCTGGCGGGCAACCCCCGGATAGTGGGCGACAGCATCGACATGGGGGCCTACGAGTGGAACCCCACGATAGTCGGTTTCCTCGACATAGGGCCGGGCTGCAGAACCGGGGGGCAGCCCCTGCTAAAGGCCTCGCCCAACCCTTTCCACGGGCGGACATATATTGAGGCCGCGGCCCCCGCCACCGCCGGCCCCCCGGCCGGCCAAATGAGCATAGAGGTTTACGACAGCTACGGCCGGCTGGTGCGGAACATACTGAGCAGCAACCTGCCGCAAGGCCAGGGAGTGCCATGGCAGGGCGACGACAACATGGGACGCCCACTGCCCCCGGGCGTTTATAATATCGTTATCTTTGCCGGCGACAAGGAAATGGGGAACTTGAAGGTGGTGAAAAATTAAGCGCGACGAAATGAGACAGGTTTTTAAGATATTTGCCGCACTGGCCTTTTCCGCTCTCGCAGGGAGGCTGGCAGCACAGGGCGTGGGCTAAGTTTGCACCTGTTGCCCCCTGGCGTGTTTTTGATTCGCTCAGTATAAAGTTGATAACGCCTGATAGCGAGAAAAATGACGAAAATTAAATTATCAAATAGTGTTTTGTAAATTAAAAAAATATTGCGTTCTTTGCACTCCCTTTTTAAACACTATTAAAATAAAGGAAAATGTCGAGAATTTGTCAGATAACAGGAAAGAAAGTGATTTCAGGAAACAATGTTTCCCACTCACATGCAAAGACTAAGAGAAAATTTCATCCTAACTTGCACACCAAGAGGTTTTATGTGCCGGAAGAGGATAAATGGATAAAACTTATGGTAAGCGCAGCCGGTATCCGCAATATCAACAAAAAAGGTATTGCTGCCGCTTTAAAGGAAGCAGCCGAAAAAGGATATTATAAGGCCTAGAACTTTCAAAAGAAGATAATTGACTGCCCTATTGCATTATGTGATATGGGCAGTTTTTTTTAGTTTTGTTTCGACAAAACCTTGGTAATATAAAAAAATGCCGGATCCGCTATTTTATTTCATGTTGATCATATATTTATATTAGAAAAACCACTACTATCGGTATCATGAATATATACACAACAGAACCGGGATTGTATTTTTTGTTACTACTCAGCAGTAGAGAAAAATATTAACTCATTGGTTACCTATCCGTTTTGTCACAATTTTTGTTTGAAAAACACAAAATTTCCGCTAAAACTACTGCGATTTCAAATATATAGCCCCACGCTGAAGCATGGGGCTATTGATAATCAACTTGATAAACATGCTGAGTAGTAACTATTTTTTTGAATGCGAGAAGAAAACAGCACGGGGCTTAAAAACAAAACTGTAACTTTGTAAAAGAATAAATAGAAAAATTTGAAACAAAAAAGGGATAGATACGAAATGCACAAGTATTGGGGGAAGAAACCCTCAAGTGACTTGAAAGAGCTTATTGACAAGTACTCAAACCAAGGAGACACTGTTCTTGACACATTTCTGGTTATGGTGTATTTGGTTGTGAGGCTTTTATTATGAATAGAAATGTTATCCTCAATGACATGAATCCTGTAGCAAATTTCCTAAACAATCAGCTTCTTCAAAAAAACATTGATTTACAACTAATTGAAAAGCAATGGAAAAAAATAAAAGCTGAATTTGAACCTTTTGTAGAGAAATGGCACGAATGGGATATAGGTGGTAAAACTGTACAGTTAACCTCTATTCTTAGAGATAAAAATAACACACCAATAAGAGCAAAATACAAACTTAATGGAAACAGAAGCTGTACGGAATTTGAAATTAAAAAAAGTGATGCCGATAACTATTTAAATTTTGAAAATTCGCAAACCATTCAAGACTGGTTTCCAACCACAAAACTCATCAGAAATTCAAGAATATCTGCAAAAGAAGGAATGACCGTTGCTGACCTTTTTACAAAAAGAACGCTTTCTTGTCACGCAAGACTTTTATCCTTAATAGAAACTCATTCAAGCGGAGCAGAAAAAGATTTATTCAAACTAGCATTTACTGCAAATTTAGCCAATTGCTCTAAACTTGTGCCTCCAATAAAAAGCAGAGGAGCTATGGCCCCGGGAGCTTGGATGACTGGATCTTATATTGGCGAAACCTATTTAGAAAATAATTTATTATCTTATTTTGAAAATAGATTTAATAAAATTATTAAAGGCAAAAATGATTATCTAAATCAATTTGGAAACAATGGAGAATTAAACTTCAACCAAACCCAATACGACAATAATTATAAAAATCTTCAAAATGATGTTAAAGCACTTGACATCGAAGCTGAATCAATAGATTATATTTTTACAGACCCACCTTATGGTGATGCAGTTCCATATTTTGAACAAAGTGTAATTTGGAATTCTTGGCTAAAATTAACACCTGATTATAGAAATGAAATAGTAATTTCTGATAGCAAGGAAAGAGAAAAAGGAACTGAGAATTTTGAAAAAGAAATTAATGTTGCTTTTTCCGAAATTAGACGAGTACTAAAAATAAATAAATATTTTTCACTTACTTATCATTCTCTATCTGGAATAGAATGGAAAGCTATAACCAATGCTTGTATAAAAAACGGGTTTGATCTTCTTGATTATAAATGGCTTGTTCAGAAATCATTTACCCCAAGACAAATCAATAGACAGAAAAGCGTTAAGGGTGATGTTTTAGTTACCCTAAAGAAATCTGTAATTGAAAATATAATACAAAAAACAGACATTGAAATAAAGGAATTTTTCTTGGTTCTAACTGATGAAACTGATATGACAAATAGCTGGAAATTAAAGAGGAACATTGTCTTTTTAAGAGAAAAAATAAACGAGCATCTGGACAATTTGTTAATGGATATGACAAATCTTGAAACGGAGTTTTATTGGTCTCAAAACAAACAGACTTATAAATGTAAATCTGATATTCTGTTTTTAAAATATGGCAAATAAACAATGCCGGCATACAACAAATACTGTATGTAATACGGGCAATGATGATATTAAAGTTTGCAGCAATAATTAATGGATAAATGAAAATTAATCGTCTCAAAATCCCAATCAACCTTTACTTTAGACTTGTAAGTTATAAATAAAGAGTTCTTTGAAATATATTTTAATGGGGTATGTGTTTCATTTTCCGCAAATTTTTTTGTTAAAAACTTTCATTTTCTTGAGAACTCAAATAGCATAACTGAACGGTGCGAACTTCCCATACTACCGTTGAACCAGTACGGAGAGCCAAACTATCAGCCTGCGCAAAAACCCAATAAGCTTATTTTTATAAAAAGGGAACTTTCTAACAATAAACCCAAGCAAAAAACTATGGCTATCCTACTGATTTTCGTATATTTATACAACAAACCAGATAAAAAGGGATTATGGGTTTTCTAAATGGATTTGGGGGGAGACAAACTGTTGGTGATGGCCCCTGAGGAAAATGTCGGGGAAGGCTCATGGGCCAGGATGCTTGATTGGTTCGTCAGAAAAAGAACCCCAAACAAGCAAAACCGATTAGAAGTTTGTCAGCCCCATGCTTTGACCCTTCAAATGCCAGGGGATCGACGAAAGTCCGGGAATTATACCTCCGGTTAAGCCGGAAGATCAAATATAAGTACGGAAAGCAAATAAATTATTGATCATCAAGCATTAATTCGTATATTTGCGAGTTTGTATTATAACATATATAGGAATACATGAACTCAGATAAGATATTGTTCAAGCTTCACTCAGAGATGTGCAATTCTTTTGCGCACCCCATTAGGCTGGAAACCGTTCACCACCTAAATAACAAAGGCAACGAACTATCTTTTGGGGAGATTGCGGATTTGATAGGCGTCGGGAAGTCAACTCTTGCAAGACATTTGTCGATAATGGTAACAAATGGGATCTTAATTCAAAGGAAGGAGGGCATAAATGTATTTTACAGAATTTCATCCGATAAAATCATAACGGCTTGCGGACTAATCCGGGAGGTTTTGATTGAACGTTTAAAAAGAAATATAGATATAGTAAATAATTTAAAGGACTAGCTTATGTGGACAGAACACCCTTGGATGGGCGGAATGTGGATGTTTCCGTTCATATTGTTAATTATAGCGATGTTTGTGATCCTTGCGGTTTTCGGAAAAGGTGGTTTCACCCCTCCGTGGAGCAACGACAAGAGAAACCATCACGATAACGAACAAAAGGAAACGGCTATCGAGATCCTGAAAAAACGATATGCTTCCGGAGAAATCAGCAAGGATGAATTCGAGAAGATAAAGAGGGATATTTTATGAAATCGGCGATAATCGGCGATAGCTGTAATGTAAACGACAAAGTAAAAAGCTGTCGCTCAGCGGAAACAGTTAACAAAGTTGATTTAAAAGAACATTGGGACAAGGTATATTCAAATAATCCCGAAAATAAATTGGGCTGGTACGAAACAGACCTAAGCCCGATGTTAAACCTGATCTTGAAAACAGCCATACACAAATCTGCACGTATTTTAATTGTTGGCGCGGGAAGCACGACTCTTGTCGATGAGCTTCTTGATGAGGGATACTCAAACATAATTGCCAGCGATATAAGCGAAGTAGCATTAAAAAGATTAGCGGGCAGGACAGGAGGCAATAAAGTTGAATTCATTGCTGATGACTTAACGAAACCAACAAGGCTTGGGAGCATCGAGCCTGTTGATTTATGGATCGACAGAGCCGTTCTTCATTTCTTCACTAAAGAAAGCGGGCAAAACACATACTTCGACCTACTCAAAAGCAAAATACCAAGCAAGGCTTATGTTATCTTGGCCGAGTTTGACTTAAACGGGGCAAGACTCTGTTCGGGGCTGCCCGTCAAGAGATATAGCAAAGAAATGTTAACTGAGAAACTAGGGACGGCTTTTGAACTGATTGATTCCTTTTATTATACCTACATCATGCCTTCGGGGGCGGAGAGACCTTATATTTATACTTTATTTAGAAAAAAACACCATGGGGGAAAATAAAAAACTCAGTCTAGTAGAAGTAATATCAATGGCTGTTGGCACGATGATAGGTGCCAGCATATTTTCGATCTTCGGGCTGGGTGCAAAGATTGCCGGCAACGATTTGCCGGAAGCATTTATCCTGTCAGGAATATATGCACTGGTAGTGGCTTATTCTTATGCGATCCTGGGTGGAAAAATAATATCGAACGCAGGCCCTATTGCCTTTATTTTAAAAGGATTGGGCGACAATATCACAACCGGGGCATTAAGCATTCTTATGTGGCTGACTTATGTAATATCAATCGCGCTTTTTGTCAAAGGTTTTGCAGGCTATCTTCTTCCATTTATACATATTGAGCCCACTACATTTGCCATTGGGATAGTTGAAGTAATAGTTATTTCTTTTTTTACGGCCTTAAACTTTTTTGGCAGCAAGGCTGTTGGAAAAGCCGAGTTTTATATCGTTTTAATAAAACTATCAATACTGTTGGTATTCATTTTAGGGGGCTTTATGACCATTGATTGGGGAATGGCCGGGCCGGGCTTCGATTCATCGCACACAAACAGCTTGCTAAATGCGTCTATTATCTTTTTTCTTTCGTATATGGGTTTCGGGCTTATCACTAATGCATCGGAGAACATCAAAAACCCCGCAAAAAATGTTCCCAGGGCAATAATTATCAGTATATTGTTCGTGATGCTTTTTTATGTGCTGATATCCCTTGTTACTATCGGGAACCTTCCATTACCGGATATTATAAAAGCGCAAGAGAATGCCTTAGCTATTGCAGCAAAGCCCTTTTTGGGCAATTTTGGCTTTGTCCTAATCACTATCGGAGCCTTGTTCTCAATATCATCTGCATTGAATGCTACTATTTTCGGAGGTGCCAACATCGCATATTCGTTGGCAAAAGACGGCGAGCTGCCAGAGTTTTTTGAAAGAAAAGTTTGGGCCAAATCCACTGAGGGTTTGTATATTACCGCTGTTTTAGGCCTTTCGTTCGCCTTGTTTTTTGATTTAGGGGCAATCGCCTCAATCACTAGCACCGTGTTTACCGTTATCTACATATTTGTATTGATCTCGCATCTCAAGCTCCGAAAGGAATATGGTGGGAATAAGATACTCCTTTTAATAAACTTACTTATCCTCTCGGTTGTTTTCGTTGCGCTCATGAAATATCAATGGGACTCGCAAAGGAGTGCTTTTTATGGCAGTATCTTTACTTTTGCCGTGGCGTTAATTGTTGAATACTTTTACAGAAAATACGGGAAGCGCGAAATGAGGGACAACAAAATCAGTACGCATGCACAGTACACAGATGAACCAGGATATGAATAAAAGTCCTTTAATATTTTCTTTCAGGACATATACGGGTTTTTCCGCGGGCATGTTCAGGGAAGTTCCTTTAAGATCAATTCTGATGCCCCAGCATTTTCCCTGACGTAATTTCCGGCTGCCAAGGCATTTTTTTTGTAGAATGCCTTATCGGAAATAAGTTTGTCCATTATCATCAAAAATTCCTCCTTATTCGCAATTGGGAAGCCGCCACGGTTTTCCGCCAGCTCAACCGCCTCGCGAAAGTGCCGGTGTTTCGGGCCGTAAACAACAGGGATCCCATAAACGGCAGCTTCAAGCAGATTGTGGATGGCCAGGCCGAAACCGCCGCCTATATAAGCAATATCCGTAAAGCGATAAAGTTTGTTTAGGAGTCCTATACTATTTATTATCAATATTTTAGCGTTTAATAAATCATTTCCCAAACTTTCCCTGCGTGAATATAAAACTGTTGAATATCCACCAAACTTCTTTATTATTTCGTCAATATGTTTTTTGCTGATATCGTGGGGAGCAATAATAAGTTTTATATCAGGGTTCTCCTTTTGGAGATAATTTAAAATAATATCCTCGTCGGGCGGCCACGAGCTGCCGGCACAAAGAATGCGCTGACCATTTTTAAATTTCTCTATAAAAGGAAGCTTTACCTCTTGTTCCAGGATTTCGCTTACCCTGTCGAAACGAGTGTCGCCGGCAACAAGAGTGTTTTTAAGTCCGATGCCATTTAAAAGAGTTTCCGAGCTATCATCTTGCAAGAAGAAATATTTGAATTTCTTCAGTTGTTTCCTTTGCCAAAAAGCCCACCATTTGAAAAAGTGCTGATCTTTCCTAAACATACCCGAAACAAGGTAAAGCGGAATGTTTTTCTTTTCAAGTTGCGAAATATAGTTGAACCAGAATTCATATTTGACGAATATTGCCATTTGAGGTCTTACAAGCTCAATGAATCTTCTTGCGTTTTTCGGGGAATCGTAGGGCAGGTAAAAAATAAAATCGGCAAATGGATAGTCTTTTCGCATCTCATAACCTGAGGGGGAGAAAAACGTCAAGAATATTTTAGTTTCCGGCTTTTGTTTTTTCATTCGTTCCATCAAGGGGCGGCCTTGTTCAAATTCGCCCAGACTGGCACAATGAAACCAGGTTATCTTTTCCCCCGGTTCAAGCCGGGATTTAATTTCGCCAAAAATATCCCGCCTTCCCTTTACCCAAAGGGCGGCTTTGCCATCAAAAAACGACGCTAACCCTATTGATAAGCGATAAGCGACAATGAAGATGTTATAAAAAAGCCTCATCAATAATAATAGTATTTTTTTGGTGCGCGGCTATATATCGGTATCATCCAGGCCACTTTAAGCCCGAAATAGAAGTCGAGCTTGCTGTCGGTATCTTTTTTCTGCAAATCGAAGACATAGTCGCGCCTGCTTTTCGTAAAGCCCTCAAAAAACTCCAGGCCACCATAAAAGTTGAGCACCTTTGAATCGCTCATGAAAAAATAGCCTATAAACTGGTTCAGGTTCAGCCCAGATGTAAGCCTGTCGTAGCCCCTGGCATAATCCCCTGAAATTTGCGGTGCTGTATTGTGCTGGTTATCAATAACAAACCTATGCTCCAGATAACCTATCCCACCCATGAGCATTAAACCCGAATTAGGGTTGGCACTTAAAACATTCAATATCTTGCCAGCCCTAAAGTTAAGGGTATAACCTCTTTCGTATAGGGTAAAGAGAGCCAGCGTCCCGTTTCCGTCTATTACATATCCCTGGCTGTTCAAGACCATGCTCATAATCTTGTCGGCGTTTTTTATGGTATTGCCAAAAATAAAGTTTACGTCAAGTGAAAGCAGCAGGTTTTTTTTGCTTTTATAAAAGAACCCTCCACCGATAGTCTAATTGTTCCCGAATGTTTTGGCGACATCGCCACCAGGCAGCTGAAACGAATATGCGAAGTTGGGAATAAAGGCACTCACGACTGAATCGGAGGCATTCGGTTGTGCATCAATACTTAAAGAAAAGGAAGATATAATAAAAAACAAAATTAACAAACGCTTCATAAAACAGATAATTTATTGCAAACCTACATTTTTTTATTGAAAAGAATAATTGAAATTTTACGGAATATTGTGAGCGGCATGCGTGGCAGGCCAAAGGCCAAATGATAGGCCAGACGAATGTTTTGGCGTCTTTTCGATATGTGCATTTGCCTTGGAGCCACAAGAACCCCGTAATGTATCATCTCAAAAACAAATTATCTTTGTAAAAAGATATACTTTATGGACACGGAAAAAATCAGATGTCCATGGCCGAAAGGCAAGGCCGCGGACATTCTTTATCACGACAATGAATGGGGGGTTCCTTTGCACGACGACAGGAAACTATTCGAGTTTATTGTTCTGGACGGTTTCCAGGCCGGGCTCAGTTGGACTACAATACTTAGAAAGAGGGAGAATTTCCGTAAGGCTTTCGATGATTTCGATGCCTTAAAAATCTCAAATTATGATAATGATAAAATCCAGTCGCTTCTAAATGACGCCGGAATTATCAGGAATAAGCTAAAGATAAATGCCACTATCGGCAATGCGAGATCATTTTTGGAAACTCAAAAGGAATTTGGAAGCTTTGATAAGTATATCTGGCAATTTACAGGAGCTAAGACGATTCAAAACAACTGGACAAGCAACAGCCAAATACCTGTGAGCACAGCCGAGTCGGATGCCATGAGCAAAGACATGAAAAAGAGGGGCTTTAAATTTGCAGGAACCACGATCTGCTATGCTTTTATGCAGGCGGCCGGAATGGTGAACGATCATTTGACGGCTTGTTTCAGGCATGAGGAAGTAAAACAACAGCATTAAAAGTTTGCGACAAGAAAAAAGCAAAAAACCGTATCCCAAGCAAGAATGACAATATTAGGGGAAAATTTGGCATCATTAAAAAAAGAAATGCAGGATTGTGAGTTATGAATTGTGAGTTATGAATTGTGAATGATGAATTGTGAGTTATGACGTTTTTATGGGAAATTGGTGAAAACCCCATCAACGCCAAGACGTTTCATTTTTTCTTTGTGCGAATCTGAGTTGACTGTGTAAGCATAAATGCGGAAGCCTGCATTGTGGATTAATTCAACTGTATTGCTATCAACAGATCTGTAATCGACATTAATGCTTTCAGCCTTAAGTCCGGAAGCGAGTTTTAAACTTGCCCTTGTGGGTTTAGCCACGAGCACTGCTGTATTTATCCAAGGCATAATGTTATGAAACTTAGTTAGTTGTCGGTGATTGAAGGATGAAACAAGGAAGTGCCCCGGATTATAATTATTGCTGTTCAGCTGATATTCGATGCGGTCTGCGAGCTCCGTATAACAATCGCGGCCCTTAAGCTCGATATTTATCCTGCATCCGGCATTTATAAGTTGAAGGCTTTCGTCCAAAGTGGGGATGGTTTCGCCATTGCCAGCATTGGCCGATTTTAATTGTTCGAGGGTTTTGTTTTTTATATATCCATTGAGGTTTGTTGTTCGCTTTAGGGTAAAGTCGTGTATCACGACCAATTCGCCACTGCGGCATTTGTGAACGTCGAATTCAACCATATCAACACCCATTTCAATTGCTTTTTTAAAAGAGCTAAGAGTGTTTTCAGGCATTAAGCCCGCAGCACCTCGGTGACCAATTATTATCATGGAATTTATTTCAAAAGTAAAAAAAAAGGCCGCTGGTTTAGCGGCCTTTTAAATATATCATGTCTGATTTCTACATCATCCCTGGCATTCCGCCACCTCCCATTGGAGGCATCGTCGGGGCTGCCGGAGCGTTCTCGTCAACATGTTCTGTCAAGACGCATTCGGTTGTTAAGAGCATTCCTGAGATGGAAGCAGCATTTTCAAGGGCAATGCGAGTAACCTTTGTCGGGTCGATAACACCGGCATTGAAGAGGTTTTCGTAAACTTCGGTAGCAGCATTGAAGCCATAATCTTTTTTGCCTTCTTTTACTTTGCTTACAACTACTGAGCCTTCCATGCCTGCGTTTTCAACTATCATGCGCAAAGGTTCCTCCAAAGCACGTTTGATAATTGCCACGCCGGTTTCCTGGTCTTCGTTATCAGTCTCAACATCGTCAAGCTTTTGTGCTGCCCTTATAAAAGCCACGCCGCCACCGGGTATTATTCCTTCTTCAATTGCGGCGCGTGTTGCGGCAAGAGCATCGTCGAAACGGTCTTTTTTCTCTTTCATCTCAATCTCACTTGCAGCGCCCACATAAATAACGGCTACACCGCCGGCTAATTTAGCAAGGCGTTCCTGAAGCTTTTCTTTGTCGTAGTCTGAAGTTGTAGTTTCAATTTGGGCTTTTATTTGTTTTATGCGGGCTTCTATATTGCCTTTCTCGCCTTTGCCGCTGACAATAGTTGTATTCTCCTTGTCGATAGTAACTTTTTCGGCTTCGCCCAACATTTCGAGGCTGGTATCTTCAAGTTTATATCCTTTTTCCTCAGAAATCACAACGCCGCCTGTAAGTATGGCAATGTCTTCCAGCATTTCTTTTCTGCGGTCGCCAAAACCAGGAGCCTTAACGGCTGCAACTTTTAACGAACCACGCAAACGGTTTACCACTAATGTCGCAAGTGCTTCCGACTCAACGTCTTCTGCTATAATTACCAACGCACGTCCCGATTGCGCTGCTTTTTCGAGAACAGGAAGCAGGTCTTTCATTACAGACACCTTTTTGTCATAAACGAGGATATAAGGGTTTTCGTAAACGGCTTCCATTTTCTCGGTATCGGTAACAAAGTAGGGTGAAATATAACCGCGGTCGAACTGCATACCCTCAACAACGTCAACATAAGTTTCCATTCCTTTGGCTTCCTCAACGGTGATAACGCCTTCTTTCTTGACTTTTGCCATTGCCTGGGCGATTAATTCACCTATTGCATGGTCGTTGTTGGCTGATATTGAAGCCACTTGTTCTATCATGTCGTTGTTGTCGCCAACTTTTTTTGTTTGTGATTTAAGGTTTTCAACAACTTTTGCCACAGCTTTATCGATGCCGCGTTTCAGATCCATTGGGTTCGCGCCGGCAGTAACGTTTTTCAAGCCTGTTGTATAAATTGATTGTGCTAAAATAGTAGCTGTTGTAGTACCGTCGCCTGCAAGGTCGTTGGTCTTTGATGCAACTTCTTTAAGCATTTGCGCACCCATGTTCTTAACTTTGTCAGTTAGGTCGATTTCTTTTGCGACCGTAACGCCATCTTTGGTTACTTGCGGCGCGCCGAATGATTTCTCGATAATTACATTTCTTCCTTTTGGTCCAAGGGTTACCTTTACTGCATCTGCTAATGCGTCAACGCCTTTTTTAAGGCCTTCCCTAGCTTCATTTTCGAATAGAATGTCCTTTGCCATTTTCTTAAATTTTATGTTTTTAATTTTTGTTTCTAAATAACGGCAAGAATGTCATCTTGCTTCATGATTAAATAATCCACACCTTCATAAGATATCTCTGTCCCTGCATATTTTCCATATAGGACAAGGTCGCCTGTATTAAGATTGACAGGACTGTCCTCTTCTGTTGGTACTGCTACAACAGTACCCTGTTGTGGTTTTTCCTTTGCAGTATCGGGAATAATGATTCCGGAAGCGGTTTTTTCCTCGGCGGGAGCCGGCAATATTATGACCCTGTCTCCCAGTGGCCTGATATTTACTTTACTCATATCTTTTATTATTTAATAGTTTTTGATTGTGCTTTTCTCAGTCATATTTTATGCCAAAACAACGAACAAAAAAAAATGTCAGATTGTAATGACAATCTGACATTTTAAAAGTGTCTCTCAATAAAGATTATTTTCCGTCCTCTTGTTTTGGAGGCACTTGATAATCGATGGGTGCAGCCTGGTTCGACTGTTCGATCTGATCCCTTAATTCAGTGTCCTGGGGGCCAAGGTCAGTTGTGCTCCTCGGGATGATCATGGCAGCCGACAAGCTCAGGACCAATAAGGCAATTGCTAAGGTCCAGGAGGCTTTTTCCAGGAAATCAGCCGTTTGACGCACGCCCATGAATTGCGAACCGCTTCCGGTGAAGTTTGCGGCCAGCCCGCCACCTTTTGGGTTTTGTACCAAAACTATCAATCCCAACAGGACGCTTACGAGCAAAATTAGTATCGAAACAAAAATATACATCTCATTATTTTTTAATTATTATCTTCTTTTTCGGCCTTTTTTATAAGGGCTGCAAAGTAACTACTTTTTTCCGGATATTTCAAACTTAATCTCCGGTAAATATTTTTAGCCTTCGCAAAGTGGCCTTGATCCATATAAATATTCGCAAGTGTCTCGCTAACAATATTATCCTGATCAACTATGCTGTTTTTTGCAATATCGCGCGCATTATAAAAACGTGCTTTTGACGCTGATATTCTCGGTTGGTCCTTAATGAATTTATCTATAAGATTGTTTTTTTCCTCTGCCGCTTTTTCATTCGTGGCAGATTTGTCTTCCCCGCTCGATTTTTCTTTCTTGGCCTTTTCTATCTCGCGTATCCTTCGTTCGACGATTTTCTTCAATTCGGCTATCGACTTTGATTTCTGTATGTCGGAAGGCGTTGTCTCAAGTGGGGGAATCTCTTCAGCTTGTTCTTTTTCCTCAACCAGGGTTTTGGGCTTTGGTTCGGCCTCGTTTTTCGGTGCAAACTCGATTTTTATCCCGGTTTTTGTGTTTTTTTTAGGTTCAAAGGTCTTGTCCTCTTCGGTTTTTTCTACAGTTTCAGTTGCTTTTTCATCAGCCACCTCTTCCTTGATTTCTTCAGTTTTTCCTTCTTGTTTTCCTTCCCTCTTGGTTTTGTCAATAAATTCTTTTTCGGCCGTTGCCGTCTTTGCTTCGTTATCTGCGGCCTCAGCGCTAGGGTCTGCGGTCTCCTTTATTCCTTCATCATAAAAATAAACCCTTGAGGCCGTTGAGTTGAGCCTGTCGATATGTGGTTTTAAGATTGCCCTGCTTCCTGTATAGATGGCAGTTCTTTTCAGTACCGGCTCAAACTGTATGCTGTTGTTGATATAGTTGTTGAGGGTGAGAAGTATATGGGCGCTTTGGCAATAAGGGAATTCATTAGTTAGATAAACCAGCTCGGCCATGGCATCCTGGTTTAGCCTGGACGGCTCCTGTAGAAATGAATTAAATTTTTCCTTGTTCATAAGAATTGTTTAAGATGCAAGCTACCAATTGACCACAGCCTTGTTGAATATGTCGGTAACCAGCATTTGGTCTATCTGATCTATAAGTTCTGCCTTCACCGAACTCAAATCTTTCCCGCTGCCGTAATCAAGAAACTGGGTAAATTCCTGCTCGAAATCTTTCCCGGGCTCAAATTTATTAAAAAACCTGACATTAACCGTAATTGTCAGTCGGTTTAATGCCGAGGTCTGATCCCCCTGGATTGCGACGGGTGTGGTTTTATAGTCCTTAATTTCGCCTTCCAAGGATAAGTCGCCACCTTGATCGACCATTTCCAGTGTTGTTTGAGTGCTGAAGATGTCCCTCAGGGCATCGGTGAACAGGGGGCTGAGAGTTGGTTCCACCAATTGTGATTTGTTTTGGAAATACTGCACGGAAATTGTTTTGGCCTCTGCCGGAATCGATGCGCCGGTAAATGAATAAACGCCGCATCCCCCACCAATAATAATGATGAAGATAAATAAAAAGAAAGCACCTGGTTTTGCGGTTTTTTTCATTGCTACCTGATATTGTATTCTTTTATTTTGCGGTAAAGCGTTCGTTCGGAAATTCCCAGCTCATCGGCAGCGCTTTTTCTTTTGCCATTATACTTTTCGAGCGCTTTTCTGATCATTTCCTTTTCCTTGTCCTGAAGCGACAATGATTCCTCGATTATTTCCGTCTCATGATAAAGGTCGAAGTTCTCATCTTTGTAAGTCTCGGGCTTGATATCAACATTTGGCTCCCTGTTCCCTGACTTATTAAAGTTAGGTGTTTCATAATAATCTTTTACCAAAAGAGCCTTTGTTTGTTCCAGTGCCGACGAATCATTGCCGTGCTCAAGCATTTCGAGGACTATTTTCTTGAGCTCGGTCATGTCTTTTTTCATGTCGAAGAGGATTTTGTAAAGCAGCTCCCTCTCCGAGACATGCTCCTCTTCTTGTTTTTTAAATAATACGGGGAGGTCCGATTTGGGCCCTTCGGGCAGATATTGCCTCAAGATGACCGAATTGATTTCTTTTTCCCTCTCGATAATCGATATTTGTTCGGTTACGTTTTTAAGCTGCCTGATATTCCCCGGCCAGTAAAAATTCTGCAGCAACTGAACGGCATCGTTGGTGAGCCTTAACGGGGGCATTCGGTATTTCTCGGCAAAATCGGCAGCGAACTTCCTGAATATCAAATGTATGTCTTCCGTGCGCTTGCGCAAGGGAGGTACATTTATTGGCACGGTATTCAATCTGTAAAAAAGATCCTGGCGGAAATCCCCTTTTTCGATTGCCTGTGGTATGTTTACGTTGCTTGCGGCAACAACCCTGACGTCGGTTTTTATCACCTTGGAGGATCCCACTTTCAAGAATTCTCCGCTTTCCAGGACCCTGAGCAATCGTACCTGAGTTGAAATAGGCAGCTCGGCAACCTCGTCAAGGAAGATAGTGCCTCCGTCGGCAACCTCGAAATATCCCTTTCTTGCCTCGTGGGCCCCGGTAAACGATCCTTTTTCGTGACCGAAAAGTTCCGAGTCGATGGTGCCTTCGGGTATTGCACCGCAGTTTACGGCTATATAGTTGCCATGCTTGCGAACACTCAGCTGATGGATTATTTTTGGAAAGACTTCCTTCCCGGTTCCGCTTTCGCCTGTTATTAAAACAGTTAAGTCGGTGGTGGCTACCTGTGTAGCTATATCCAAAGCCCTGTTCAAAAGGGGGGAGCCCCCTATAATCCCAAATCTTAATTTTATCGATTGAATGTCCATTAAAACAATATTTGCTTTTAACTGCAAATGTACGAACAAAAAATTTATATTATAGCATGGTGGTTTAGTAGCCAATCGTAAAAAAAATTAAAATCAGCTTTGTTGTTTTGCAAGAAGTTTAACTTTGAACACGACTTAAAGAAAAATATACTACCTCAAAACAGCCCCGCACTCCCTTTCGAGCATTTGCTGAATGCGCTTCATGCTTTTGTCAATGGTTTTGTCGTTAAGGGTCCTGGTTTTGTCCTGTAAAACAAAGCTCAAAGCATAAGACTTCTTGTTCGCAGGAATTTTATCCCCTTCATAAATGTCAAAGATACCAACGTCACTCAATAACTTTCTCTCGGCCTTTAAAGCCGCATTCTTCAATTCCTCGAAACTTAGATTCTTGTCAACAACCAAGGCTAAATCCCTCCTTACGGACGGAAACTTTAAAACAGCCTTGTATTGAGTGCTTCTTGTTGATAGGAATTTGGTGATAACAGTCCAATTGATAACAGCACCAAAGACTTCCTTCTTAATGTCGAAAGATCTTAGTAAGTTGGCCCTGATGTTCCCGATTTCTGCAATAACCTTGTCATTAAAAGCGTATTGCAATGAATATGAATACATTGACGTTTTAGAGCCTTGCATTTTTATTTGATTTCTATCAATACCCAATCTGCTGATAATAGCTTCCACCATCGACTTAAGATAATAGAAGTCGGCTTTGCTGTTGTTACCCATCCAGTTTTCTTCGGAAACCTTACCACTGGAAAGAAGCAGCAAGTGCTTTTCTTCGAAATAGTTTTTTATTCCATCAGTATTCTTAGCATCATCAACTTTTTGATACACTTTTCCGAACTCATAGAGTTTTTGGTTAAGTATTCTGTGATTATGATTGTAAGCGATAGTTTCCAAGCCGCCAAAAATCAGTGATTGACGCAGGACGTTAAGGTCTTTGCTGAGAGGGTTTAATAGTATTACGTTATTGTCGCTATTGAAATCCTCGCTTATTTGGGTATATTCCGATTTCGTCAATGAATTGTTCATTATCTCTGCAAATCCTTGTGAGCTCAGATAATCGGAAATCATGTTTTGAATTTTCTCCATATCAGGATTTTGCCTTAAGCTTATTGATGAATGAATCTTATTGTCGAGTTTTATGTTATTATAACCGTAAACTCTCAAGATTTCTTCAATTACGTCAACTTCGCGGGTTACGTCCACCTTAAAAGCTGGAATTTGAAGTTTGAGTCCTTCGGTATTTTCTTCGGCTATTTTAATCTCCAGATCAAATAAAATGTCTTTAATAATTTTACGTTCAATCGTTCTGCCTATTAAGCGGTCAATGTTTTCATAAGAAACATCAATAAACCAATCTTCGATTTTAACAGGATAATAATCTTTTATCTCGGATGAGATATCGCCTTTGGCAATCTCTTTAATGAGCATTGCAGCACGTTTGAGCGCATAAACGGTAATGTTTGGATCGGTTCCTCTTTCAAAACGGAATGAAGCATCGGTTTGAAGCGTATGGTGCTTAGAGGTTTTTCTGATGTGTGTTGAATCGAAATAAGCACTTTCGAGGAAAATATTTTTTGTTTTATCGCCAACGCCCGATTGCATGCCGCCAAAAACACCCGCTATGCATATTGCCTCCTCGGTATTGCAAATCATTAAATCGTTCTTGCTCAATTTCCGCTCTACTTCATCGAGGCAAAGGAAAGCTGTGCCTTGTTCAAGTTTTTTCACTATAACTTTGTTTCCTTTTATTCTGTCAGCATCAAAAGCATGGAGTGGCTGACCTGTTTCGTGCAAAACATAATTGGTAATATCCACGATATTGTTTATCGGGCGCAAACCGATAGCATTTAGCCTGTTTTTAAGCCATCCGGGCGATTCATCGATGTTTACGTTCGAGATGCTGATGCCGGAATATCTCTTGCATGCCTCGTTGGATTCAACTTCAATTTCAATGTTAAGGTTGTTGTTGTCAACTTTAAAATCATCGACGGAAGGCAAGATTAGATGATGATTTTTGTTTTTTTGAATTCTGTTGAGCCCTGCAGCCAGATCGCGGGCTGAGCCGATATGAGATGCGGCGTCGCCGCGGTTGGGCGTTAAGCCGATTTCGAAAACATAGTCGTTTTCAATATTAAAATATTCGGCGGCAGGCGTGCCGTTCTTCAAATCGTCTGGCAGCACCATAATACCATCATGTGATGTCCCCAGCCCCAATTCGTCCTCGGCGCATATCATGCCTTGGGAAACCTCGCCTCTTATTTTCGATTTTTTTATCGTAAACGTATCATCGCCATCATAAAGTTTAGTTCCAACGGTTGCCACAACAACTTTTTGTCCGGCAGCCACATTGGGCGCGCCGCAAACTATCGGTAAGAGCTCGCCTGTGCCCACGTCAACTCTTGTAACGCTAAGCTTATCGGCATTTTCATGTTTTGCACATGTTTCTACCTCACCGATTAATATGCCTTCCAGTCCTCCTTTTATCGACTGGAATTTCTCAAGTCCCTCAACCTCAAGACCTATATCCGTTAAAATGGGCGATAACTCCTCTGCGCTCAAATCGGTGTTGATGTATTGCCTTAACCAGTTATATGATAACTTCATGATTATGAATTTTTTTGAATCTGCAAAAGTAAGAAATCTGTTTGTTTAATGGCAGAAATTTTAATTATCGGGATTGTCTAAGCTATTGTCATTGGACTGCGTTGACAACACTAAAGGTCTTGGTGAATAAATCAAAAAACTAAAATCATTCTGTTCAGGAGGGAAAAGATCAGGATATCTTCCCCCAGTTTGCTGTTTTGCTGAACTTCTTCTGCAGGTGGCGGCGGATTATAATATTATGCCCGTCGTTGAGCCGGGGGTCTTTTTCGAGTATCGCCTCAGCCAATTTGCGGGTCTTGAACATCAGTTCGCTATCTTTGGTTATGCTTGCTATTTTAAAATCCAGCAACCCGCTTTGGCGGGTTCCCTGCAGATCCCCGGGGCCGCGCAACTTAAGGTCTTCCTCGGCAATTACGAAACCATCGCTGGTGGAGACCATTACTTCCAGCCTTTTCCTGCCTTCGTTTGATAGTTTCGGCCCTGACATAAGTATGCAATACGATTGATCGGCGCCCCTGCCGACGCGCCCGCGGAGCTGATGCAGCTGGGACAGCCCGAAACGCTCGGCATTTTCTATTATCATCACCGAAGCGTTCGGGATATCAACCCCGACTTCGATAACTGTTGTCGAGACCAGGATGTTGGTCTTGCCTTCAACAAAACGCCTCATCTCATAGTCTTTTTCGTCGGCCTTCATTTTGCCGTGAAGTACCGAGACAAGATATTCCGGTGGCGGGAAATCGTGCTGTATATTGGCGAAGCCGTCCATAAGGTTTTTCAAGTCGAGTTTTTCCGACTCGCTTATCAAGGGATAAACAATATAAACTTGTCGTCCGAGCTTAATTTGCTCCTTGATAAAACCAAGGACCCTAAGCCGTTTTGATTCAAAAAAATGAATGGTCTTTACCGCTTTCCTTCCCGGGGGCAGCTCATCTATTATTGAAACATCGAGATTGCCATAAACCGTCATTGCCAGGGTTCTGGGTATAGGTGTGGCTGTCATCACAAGCACATGCGGGGGTTTAAGGTTCTTCTTCCAAAGCTTTGCTCTCTGGGCAACCCCGAACCTGTGCTGCTCATCGATTATGGCGAGGCCCAGGTTTTTGAACTTAACGGTGTCTTCAACAAGTGCGTGTGTGCCTATGAGTATTCTCAATTCACCGCTTTCAATTCCGGAATGAATAATCTCCCGTTCTTTCTTTTTTGTGGAACCGGTGAGCAAGGCCACATCCAGCCTTAATCCCCGGAGCAATTTGGTGATGCTGTTATAATGCTGATTGGCAAGTATTTCCGTTGGGGCCATAATGCAAGTTTGAAATCCGTTATCGATAGCTATAAGAATGCTCATCAGTGCCACCATGGTTTTGCCGCTGCCTACGTCCCCTTGTAAAAGACGGTTCATTTGCCTGCCCGATTTAAGGTCTGACCTTATTTCCTTAATCACTCTTTTTTGAGCGTTTGTTAGTTCAAAGGGCAGATGGTTGCTGTAAAAATCGTTGAGATATTCCCCTACGGTCCCGAACACAAAGCCTGCGCTTTTGCGCTCGGTTATTTTTTTGTTAAGGATGATCTGCATCTGAAGGTAAAAAAGCTCGTCGAACTTTAATCTGGTTTGTGCTTTTGCTATCAGGGAAGTCTTTTTCGGGAAATGAATGTTTTGCAGTGCCGACTTTTCGCTCATCAGGCCAAAGCGGGAAATTATATAGTCGGGAAGGTTTTCACTGATACTGTCGCCAAGCAGAAGCATCAGCTGCCTCATGATTTTTGCTATCCCCCTGTTTCCCAAGCCGAAGTTTTTTAGTTTTTCCGTTGAGCTGTAAATGCCCTCGAGGCTATGGCCGCTCGCGGGGTTTTCTTCTTCCGAAAAAACTTCTATCTCGGGATGGACGAAGTTGAAGGAGTTGTTAAAAACGGAGGGTTTACCGAAAATAATATATTCTGTGGTAGGCTTTATGTTTTCTTTAACCCATTTCAACCCTCTGAACCAGACTATATCTATGCTGCCCGTTTGATCAGCGAATTTTGCCGTGATATGGCGCGTCCTCTTATCGCCAACGGCATTTAAACTAGTTATTTTCCCTTTTAGCTGAAAGTAGGTGCTGTCGTTATTTACCTCTTTTACCCTAAAGATCCTGCTCTTGTCAACATATCGAAAGGGAAAGTAATAAAGGAGGTCCTCAAATATTCTGATACCGGCTTCTTTTTCGAGCACTTCGGCTTTTTTAGGGCCTACCCCTTTTAAATAAGTTATCGGCGTGTCGAGGACAGGATTCATTCTTGACGGATATCAGTTAAATTATTGATTGTAAAAATACTAAAATGCAGGAACAAAAAAACTCCCCTTAATTAAAAGAGGAGTTTTGAGATAGATGATATTTTAAGGGATTAGTATTCCCATAGATTTTCCTCGAATTCAAACATGCTGCGCTTAATGCGCTCCGATTCCAATAATGCATCAACACCTGTTGCATACTGCGAAATACGACGATCGAAAACATTGGCCTCTTTATAGATATAACTATCGAACAATCGTTTCCAGAACACTTCGTCGAATGTCAGGCGCATTGCAGCATTTTCGCGGTTGAAGACCAAGGCAGACGCAAACACGTCCCTTGACTCGGGATACGACAGCCAGAATAGCGGCTCGGTAACTTCCTGTCCGTTTCTTTCCTTGATCATCACAGGGCAAATAGCCTGGATGCGAACCATCATCTGCGAACGCTGTTTGTCGAAGTACCAATCTTCCTTAATCCTAAGTCGCATAACTTTCGTCGGGTCGAACTCAGTATAGATTACCGTGTCGTACTCGTCGTAGGGTGGATAAGGGCGTCGCATAATATTATTAATGGTATCAGTTTGACGTCCGGTAATCTCGCTATAAGTAATTGGCACCAGCAATTCATCGGTATTTGAGATATCGTATGCGGTTAACTGGCCTTCTTTAAGGGCATCGAGAACAACAATGATAAATGATTTCCAGTTGGCCTGTGTTTCGATGGGGAAGTAAAACTTCTGGTTGAATTTCTGACGGAAGTCGATTTCCCTCCAGATCCTTTTCGACCACATGACATCGGCGGCCCGAATAGAAGGAAGGGGGATTGGTTGTGTATTAATTACTGTTCCAGCATCGAACAAAGCATCTTTTGGTGCTTCGTCAATAATTTGTGCTTCAAGGCCCGTGGTGAGCATCAAGCAAAAAGTCAGAAATGCGACAAACAACTTATTCATGTGTCTAGTGTTTTAATTTACTTTATTTCAAGATTTATAGGGTTAAGGCTTCTAACTGTTCCGTCAGGGCCTTTAGCCTGAATTTTTTCGAAGAAGAACTTTTGTTTTCTCTTACTGTTTTTGATGATATTGTTCATTTCGGTAGTGAACCTGTTTCCTTTGACGTTTTTTGGTATCCAGTCGCCGTTAACGATAGTTGCAAAAGTGAAAGAGCTAACCGTAAAGTATAGGTCGAAGTTGAAATCTTTCATGTTGGGAATTATAGCGCCGGCCGCCAATAAAGTGTTTTTATCTATTTTACCATCCGTTTTACCTGCAATTTCGGCAGTAGGGCTGGGAACTCGTTTAACACGGAATTCGCTGCTACCTAGATTCATGGTTTTGCCGTCAACTTCCGCTGTTGCGGAAACCGTTACTTTGTTTCCGGGAACTTTCTTGGAGATCTTAACAGCCCAGTTGTCATCTTTCTGATATAGCTTGCCAACAGTGATAACAGGTCTTATTTTGCTTGCCGCGATACCGGGGGCAGAAATAGAGACCGGGTTTTCAACACCGATATAAAAGACGTTCATCTTCAACGGCGCCACTGTAAGCGATGGTGGTGCAACAATATATTCTGCTGCGAAAGGGTGGTTTTGGAGCTCACCGCTTATAGGATCGCGCAGCTGTATGATACCGGCATATTTTTGAGGGCCTACCGCATTAGCAGGTATCTTAAGGGGAACAATTCCTTCTGCCCCGCTTATCTTTTTGGCGCCATTTAAATATGAGTCTTTCCATTCGTTAACGCCTTGCCTGATGTAAACGTCGGGCTTGGCCTTGTCGTCGAAGGCCGCAACAAGGATCTCCGCTTCATAATCTTGACCTTTAAAAACATAAGTGGCTTTTGGGATTACCTTTGCCGAAACAGATGCAAATTTAAAGTCGGAAGCCGAGATTGATGAAAACAAATAGTTTACGGCATCAAGCTCGGAGTTCTTAACCTCATTTATCAATTTATTTACAATGGTGATGTCGGCTGCGAGAATAGTATGGTAGAAATTATAATATTCCCAGCTTACCGCCTGTTTGTCAGCATTCCTATAGCCGTTGCCGTCTTTTATCATCAGCCCTATGCCCTGATAATCTTGGCCTTTGTTCATCACTTTTAAAAGATACTGGCGGTAGGCCTGAAGCTTTCTTTTTAATACATAAGCCTCCCCGTCATCGTTCATGCCGATCAGGTAGGTTGTAGTATTGTCATATTTGTCCTTGGTTTCAACATCTTTAAGTATCAGGACAGGTTTTGTGGTTCCGTTTGAAAGAGTTGAGTCTTTATAATATTTGGTCACCAGCTCAATAGAATCTATTCGCGAAGGAATATTATATTCGCTAACACCTACAAGCATATATTTCATGTGTTCGAGATAATTTATTACTTTCTGAGTCTCGGCCCTTACCTCCAATGCCTTATTATAATACTCTTCGGTTTTTTCTTTGTTTTGTTCATATTGAGTTTTAAAATCACGATATATGTTGCTCACCTCTGAAATCAGCCCTTCGTTAGTGCTTTCCATGCTTTCGTTTACAACGAGGAAAGCATTAAGGATATCCTTAGATACGTTAAGAGCAAGAAGTGCGGTAAGCACCAAATACATCATGGCAATCATTTTCTGTCGTGGGGTTTCCTTATATCCAGCCATCTGTATTATTTTTTATATTAATAATGGATAATTAATTGTTAAACAATAGTTTATTATCGGCTTTTAAGCGTTCATGTTCATTGCTGTAAGCATATTACCATAAACTTTGTTCAACGAGCCCATACGTTTCGACAATGTTGTCATCTGCTCCGAGAACTCAGAGGTAGATGTGGTTGAATTCTCTAATTTAAGCAAGAAGTCGTTCATAGTGGATTGCAATTTTTCTGATGATTCAACGGCTTTGTTAGTGCCTTGAAGTTGAATTTCATATATTGCGTTGAGAGCAGCCATGTTTTCGGCGATTCTCCTCAGTTGTTCGTTATAAGCATCACCTTCTACAGCTGTAAAATCGAGTGCTTCAACTGATTTTGAAAGTACAGCGGAAGATTTCTTATAACTTTCGGCAAGACTATTTGCGGAATCCGTTGCGCTTTTTACGGTTTCGGCGAATTCCTCGGTAGTGTTCATATCACCTTTAAGGGTTTCTGCGGCTTGGCTATAAGCAGTGGCCAGAGTGCTTGCGCCTTCAGTAACGCTTCCCAGGCTTTCTGCATAATTTGTTGTTGCCTCGGCATCTTTTTTAACAGATTCGTCAAAGGTCTTGGCGCTCTCGCTGGCTGATTGCAAGTTTTGCGTAAACGAATTTGTTGCGACTGCCGCATCTGTCAAATCAGTTAACTTTCCGGCGTTATCGGATAATTTTGACATTCCCTCGCCAAGGCGCTCTATCGTACGGTTGTCGATTTGTGCTTTCTCCAGCATCTCGTCCAGGCGCTCAGTTGGCGATTTTCTTTTGAGGTCGCCTGCTTTGTTGCCGTACATCCCGCCAAGCTCAGGATATACCAAGCTCCAGTCAGGTTCGACATGTGGTGGCTCGAAGGCTGAAAAGAAGAAGATGACGGCCTCTGTTAAAAGCCCTACTGTAAGCATTTCGTTTGCTCCCGGCATATGTATAATCTTAAACAGTGCACCAACTAACACAACTGATGCTCCCAGGCCATATACTTTGGCCATAAAATTCCTGTAACGCCTTGTTTTTGTAAAATCAAAAAATCCCATGATAAATTTCTTTAAAAATTATTTTGGTTGTAAATAAAAATATTAATTATAAACTCTTGATGCTTTGTTCGGGTTGTCGCCTTTGTTGCGTCCCAAATAAGGTTGTATCGTGCGGAACCCCACGTATGATTTAGCAGTATCCTGATATTCATACGCCCGGGTAGTAACCTGGAGATAATATGCGATATCTTTCCACGAGCCTCCGCGGACGACTTTTCTTTTCATCACCGGTGGGTCGTCCTCTTTAGCGGTATATGTGTAGTTGGGGTTCATGTCCCAGGAGAAGTTATAAGAGGAGGGGGCGAAGGCTGAGTTTGTCCACTCGGCAACATTGCCGGCCATGTCGAATAATCCCCAATCATTTGAAGGGTAGTGTCCCACGATAGTTGTTCTTAGGTCGCCGTCGGCTATATAATCGCCTCTGAGAGGTTTGAAGTTTGCGAGGAAACATCCTTTTTCGGTCCTGGTATAAGGGCCTCCCCATGGATAGGGGTTGAGGGCATAGCCTCCTCTTGCCGCCCATTCCCATTCTGCTTCGGTAGGCAGGCGGAACTCGGCAAACGACACCTCTCCTTTTTTGGAGTTCAGGTGTGCATTAAGAAGCTCTGTCCTCCAGACGCAAAATGCCCTGGCCTGTTTCCAGTTTACACCAACTACGGGATAGTGGTCGTAAGCGGGGTGCCAGAAATATCTTTCTGTCATGGGGTCGTTGAACGAATATGTATAATCATGTATCCATGCCAATGTATCGGGATAAACGCCGATGGTTTCTTTTCTTACATAAACCGAACGGTCCCTAAGGCCTTGAGGCCTGTTTGCCAAACCGGCATTTCTGTAATCTGCTTCTTCCGTGAAATCCTTGGATGCCGCGGCATGAAGGTCAACCCAATAGTATTCGTACATTAACTTACGAGTGTCGATTTCCTTGCGGCGGAAGTAACGTTCGTGCTCAGGGAGGTACAATTCCTCAAGAACATCCCTCACGTCCTGATCTTCGCTGCTCCAATCAATTTCTGTTTCCCAGTTAAGGTATGGGGGATCGTAAACCTCACCTGTTTTCTCATTTTCCTCGATAAGGTAATCTTCCGGGCGGACGTCGCCAAGCATTGTCCTGGCTATGGAGTCGCGAACCCAAAATACAAACTGCCTGTACTCATCGTTGGTGATTTCCGTTTCGTCCATGAAGAAAGCGGAAACCGAGATGGTTTTCGGCTGAATCAGGTTGCTGTGGGTGATGTCCTCGTCACCTGCCCCCATAGTGTAACTTCCAAGTGGCACAAATGCCATCCCATAAGGGTCCGGCTGATAGAAAGGCTTTGATTTCTTTCTTGTACCAACAAGTTCACCATTTCCGGAGTTACTACAACTACCTAAGAATACAATAACGACTAAGTATAGAATAAGTCTTTTCATAATGAAAATTTGATTTATTATCTGTGTAATCCTCTTTATTTAAAATTTTCGAGTGCCCAAAAATATAAAATTTAAACTAATATAGATTAGTTTTTTGTTTTTTAATTATAAATACCTCGTATTTTTATATCTCGTCCCCGATTTATCCATGTCCAGCTTAAAGCAATAACCAAGGTGTATCTCATGGCTTCCCGGCACCCCGACCGTCAATGTCGGTATGTCGTAAGAATAACCAATACGGAATTCCTTAAATTTCATTCCTATCAAAACCCCGATAGATTCCTGAAAACGATAATTCAGACCTCCCCAAAATCGGTTGTTATATTTAACGATTGCGGAAAGATTATATTGTGTTGAGTATATGTCGCTTTGAATTAATATTGACGGTTCAAGCTCGAAATTCGGATTGTTGGGAAACATGATTTGGTAAGCCCCCATAATATATAAGGTACGGTCATTTTTGACCCCGACATCATTTGCCGTTAGTTTTTTTGCTGCAGTTTGAAGAATGTTTGTTGCGGAAACCCCTATGTAAAACCTGTCGGGGGAGCGGTAGAACAAACCTAGGTTAGCATCGAAAACCATTGAGCTTTGCTGAGAGTTCAGCAATACGGGGTCATTGTCCTGAAAGGGGTTAAACGCTGAAAAATCGATACTTCGGTTTATCAGGTTTATGCCGGCGCCGATTCCTAACTGGCCCATTGCCATGTCCAACTGGAAAGAATATGCCAGCTGCAGGCTAACATCGGACCACTGGGCAAGCTTGTCTTGAGTAATAGAACCGCCAATTCCGCCATGGAGGGCTTTTATGGGTGAGTCGCCCGAGATCATAAATGTTTGCGGTGCTATATTATTGCCGTCGATATCCTTAAACCCGCTCCATTGCTGCCTGGCAATCCCATTAATGCAAATACCGTCACCCATCCCTGCCGATGCAGGATTGATATAGACTTTGCTATAATTGTAATGTGTAAACACAGGTGCCTGTTGCCCAATACTTATCAAGGGCAAAAACAGCAAGAATGAAGTAAAGAATTTATAATAGTTAATCTTAAACACCTTTATATATTATGACAGGCTAAAGTAAAAAAAATCTCTATTAATAACCTCGAGAATTTACTTTTGTTGCCAATATGACAACATTTATTTTTTTATAGTTGCAGTTTTGTTAGCATAATTTCAATAAAACAGCGCTTTATTTTGGTTTGGAAAAGCAAAGTCGTCCTTAAGCCTTGCTGTTCAATTATTTATATTTGCCCCCAAGGCATATATCCAATCCGCTTGCTCTTTCCAGCATGGGATGCTTAATCGGGACGAGCCTTAGTTTTCCGCCAACATCTTCAAGTGGGATGCTTGTAATCGAGTCTTTTACTATGGCAACCATTTTTCCGTAATCGTTATTGGCGATCAGTTCAACTGCAAAAGCCCCGTAACTGGACGCAAGCAACCTGTCCATGGGAGTAGGGCTTCCGCCTCTTTGAATATAGCCCAGAATGGTTTTCCTGGTCTCGATCCCGGTGCCTTTTTCTATTTCTTCCGCTATGAAGGAGGCGGCAGATCTTTTCTTCGGCGATTTAATTCCTTCGGCAACAACAACAATTGAATACGGCTTCTTTTTTTTGGCTCTTTGTAAAAGATAAGCATTGATAGTATCCATGTCGTAGTCCAGCTCCGGGAGCAAAATAACGTCGCCGCCACCGGCCAAACCGGAATAAAGGGCAAGCCAGCCTGCGTTATGGCCCATTATCTCTATTACCATTATTCGTTTATGGGAGTTTGCAGTCGAATGCAGCCGGTCGATGGCGTCTGTTGCGATGTTTAGAGCCGAATCGAAGCCGAAGGTTTGGTCGGTGCCCCACACATCGTTGTCAATGGTCTTAGGGATACCGATTATGTTTAAGCCTTCGGCGGCAAGCCCGGCAGCGGTTTTTTGTGTTCCGTTGCCCCCGATGCAAACAAGGCAGTCGAGCCCAAGCTCCTTATAATGCTCTTGTATCAGCTTGGGCTTGTCGATCGACAACGAGCCTGTTTTTTTAAAAGGTTTTTCCCTCGACGTGCCCAAAATCGTGCCCCCTAAGGTAAGTATGCCCGAGACGGAGGATTCCGTAAGCTCTATATAATCCTTATTGATCAGTCCGAGAAAGCCTGACGAAATACCAAAAACCTGCATGTCGTGCTTTACGATTGCTGTTTTTGCCACTCCCCTGATAGCGGCATTTAGTCCGGGGCAGTCGCCGCCCGCCGTCAATATACCTATTTTCTTCCTGGTTTCCGTCATTTGAATATTCGATTTTTATTTGCTTCAAATTTAAGTATTTTTGAATTATAATAATTTCATTGATGAAGAAACTAAAGATTGCCTTTCACTGGCAGATACTTATTGGGATGGCCATAGGTGTATTATGGGGTATGATAGCGGTTAAACTGGACTGGATCAATTTCACGCTGGATTACATAAAGCCCTGGGGCACAATATTTATAAGCCTGCTCAAGCTTATCGCCATGCCTTTGATCATCGTTTCGTTGATTAACGGCATCGGACAGCTGAAGGATATTTCCCAGCTCTCGCGAATAGGCTTTAAAACCATAGGTTTTTATTTGTTGACCACCGTTATCGCCATCAGCCTTGGGCTGATGATAGTAAATATTAGCCGTCCGGGCGATTATTTCCCTAAGGAGAAGGCCGTTGAATTCGAGCAAAAGTTTGCCGAGAACGTAAAACAAAAAGAGGTGTCGGCCAATGAGGTCAAACAAGAAAGCCCTCTTCAGTTCTTGATTGATATAGTGCCTGACAATATTATAGGTGCCATGAGCAATAATACCTCCATGCTTAAGGTTATATTTTTCGCTTTGCTCTTCGGTGTGGCCATGATCTCATTGCCTGAAAAGAAAACCCATCATGTGGCAAAGTTCTTCGATAACCTAAACCATATCGTCCTTAAGATAATAGACATAATTATGAAGATGGCACCTTTGGGTGTTTTTGCGCTGATAGCAGGATTGATAGTCGAGATCACGGGTGACGACCCTGACGATACCTGGAGCTTGTTTGTTTCGCTGGGCCTGTATTCGTTAACCGTTATTTTAGGCTTGCTGTTAATGATTTTTGTCGTTTATCCTTTGTTTATACGTTTCTTTACCAGTATTAAAACGGGTAAGTTCTTTAAGGCTATAAGCCCTGTTCAGCTGCTGGCTTTCTCTACGAGTTCCAGTGCGGCAACATTACCTTTGACAATGGAAACGGCAGAGGAGAAGCTGGGAGTCTCGGAAGAGATCTCGAGTTTTGTCTTGCCGCTAGGCGCAACCATAAACATGGACGGCACAAGCTTGTATCAGGCAGTTGCCGCAATTTTCCTGGCCCAGGTTTACGGGATGGATTTAGGTTTAGGCGGCCAGCTTACGATAATCCTGACAGCCACTCTCGCTTCAATAGGGTCGGCAGCAGTGCCGGGTGCCGGAATGGTCATGTTGATCATCGTGCTTACCTCGGTTGGCATACCCACCGAGGGCATAGCTTTGATTTTTGCCGTTGACAGGCCGCTGGATATGATCAGGACAGCCGTGAATGTTACCGGCGACACGACAATCACTTCAATTATCGCTACAAGCGAGAAAAAAATTGATTTGACGATAGCGAATTCCTAATAGGTCGGCATACAACTATTCAACTATTGTTATAGTCTTAGAAAAAAACTGTTGTTATGAAAAGATATTTACTATTTGTAATTGTGGCTGGTCTTGCTTTTAAAGCTTTTCCACAGTATGAGAATATAATGATCAGCAATATCTCAGGCCCTAATGAGCCATCAATAAGCATGGACCCCGGAAACCCGCTCAGGTTGGTTGCGGGCGCCAATACAAATAAGTATTTTGTTTCGGAAGATGGAGGCCTGAGCTGTAGTTATAATACTATCTGGTCGCCTAGCTATGGCGAAGCAGGTGACCCGTGCATAATTGTCGATACCGCCGGCGACTTTTATTTTTTGCATCTGTCATCACCTCCGGGGGGGAGCTGGCTCGACCGTATTGTCTGCCAAAAGTATGATTTTGAGAACGATGAATGGAATGATGGCAGTTTTATGGGTTTTAACGAACCTGCTGACCAGGATAAAGAGTGGGCGGTAGTGGATAGTGCGAACAACAATATTTATGTTACATGGACGCAATTCGATTCCTATGGCTCCGAGGACCCTGATATGTTCAGCAATATATTGTTCAGCAAATCATTGGATGCTGGGCAGACATGGTCTGTCGCAAAACAGATAAACAAAGTTTCAGGCGATTGCATCGATAGCGACAACACCACCGAAGGGGCAGTGCCTGCCGTTGGCCCGAACGGGGAGGTTTATGTTGCATGGGCAGGGTCTGAAGGTATTATGTTCGATAAATCGACCGATCAGGGCGAAACATGGCTGGAGGACGATATATTCGTTGCTTCTCAACCGGGAGGCTGGGATTATAATATCCCCGGGATAAATCGCTGCAACGGATTGCCCATTACATGCTGCGATATCTCATATACAGATACAAGGGGCAATATTTATGTTAACTGGACCGACCAAAGAAATGGCGAGGACGATACCGATGTCTGGGTTGCCAAATCCACTGATGGAGGCGAAACATGGTCGGATGCGGTTCGTGTAAATGACGATCCTGCCGGCAAGCAACAGTTTTTTACGTGGATGACAATAGACCAGACCAACGGGGATGTCATTGTTGTTTTTTACGACAGGAGAAATCATGAGGATAAAGGTACAGATGTTTATATGGCCAGGTCGGTGGATGCAGGTGGTACCTTTGAGAATATTTTGATAAGCGAAAGCCCCTTTTATCCAAGTTCGGCAGTGTTTTTTGGGGATTATACTAATATAACTGCCCACAATGGGCAGGTCAGGCCAATTTGGGTAAGGGCAGATGGAACAAGCAGGTCTTTATATACTGCTATAATTGATTTAACAGTTAACGTTGACGAAAACAAAAAACCTATACCGTTTAGCTTGTCGCAAAACTATCCCAACCCATTTACCGAATCAACTTTTATTGCTTTCGACCTCATCAGCAAGGAGATAATAAATCTGGAGGTTATGGATATTTACGGGAGGAAACTTGCTGATATTATTGATAATGACCCGTATAACAGAGGTAAATATGAAATAGAGTTCAATCCGTCGGACTATAATTTAAGAAGCGGGGTTTATTATTTTGTCTTGTCCTCCTCCATGGGAAGGATAACTAAAAAGATGATGCTTGTTGACTAGCAAACTGTTTTTGTTGTATTTTTGGTAGCCTGTGGCACATTTTTTTACATTTGCATCTGAATAATCACTCGTTTCACTTATGAATGGAAATCTAAAAGGACTGATTACTAAAATCAGGTGTATCGCCAACAAAGGTGGTATTGAGGAAATTACAATTGCAAAACTGATGTTGATACCCCAGATTTCCGAAGAGCTGAAAAAAAACAAGATAGTTTCCGACAATCAAATAGTGGAATATGTTTTGGAGAGCGAGCGACAATTGTTTGAGGACATCTTTCTAGACAACAATTTTGACAACAACCAGGACGCCATTGATATACTTTTTACCGTAAGCCGCGAGATGGCAAGCAAGTTCTTTAGCCTTAGCCCTTCGGTAACCTATAAATATAAAGAGCTTTTCCCTGTTATTTTCCAGAAACATATTGAAAAGCGCATCGATTTCATATTTAAGAAAATAAGCATTAACCTACGAAAGGGGATTAGTCAGGAATTATATAGGAACGATGTTAGCATAGAACTTGTCGCACGACTTTACATAAGCCGTTTGATAGACCTTCATAATCCTGACAATTTCCCTCCGCAAGACTTTTCTTTCAACACAATGTTTATGCAGATGTTCGAGAGTTTTGTAAAAAGCATAGCCACCGAGCGCGGAATCCGTCATTTTAAACATAAAAAAGATCAGGCCAAAGCCGAAGGAATGGAGTTTTAACTTGCTGGACTAAATTATCAAACAATAATAATATGGCCCAACTAGCCTTTTTATTTTTCACAATGCTCAAGGCTGTCGAGAACGATCGTTGCAGCCCTAAAAAACAGGCTGTAAAACTGATGTGGCGGGATTAAAAAGAAAACAGACGGGAAACAGCGCAAACCCAAGCACAGCAAGGCGGGGCGGTGGGTGTTGATAAGTTTTTTGGTTCTAAAAAAAAGCCCCTGATATTTTAACAGCATTATAAAACTTGTCCGCCTTTGGCTGATACTTACTTCCGTTCTTCGCTTGCCTTTTCATCCTCGTTGCAAACGAGGACGAGAGGCTAACATAAAGTTATAGTGAAAACAAATAATCAAATATCAATATAGTTTCATCATAATGAAAATAAATTATATATTTGTAAAAACATTTCATTATGGAATCAATATTTATTAGGGAAAAGTATTTGCAAAAAGTAAAGCCTTTCATAGGTAAAAACATTATTAAGGTTCTTACCGGTCAAAGGCGTGTAGGCAAGACTACCATCCTAAAACAGATTGTTGACCTAGTTGATCAGCAAGACAAGGAAGCCAATACCATATACATCAATAAAGAATTAAACGAGTTTAAGCATCTAAAAGATCATGAAGATTTATATCAATATGTTAAGTCTCGATTATCAGATAATGAGACTAACTATGTTTTTGTTGACGAAATACAGGAAATAAAAGAATTCGAGATTGCGTTACGTCAACTATTCGCAGAGGGTGTGGATTTGTATTGTACGGGGAGCAATGCAAAAATGTTATCCGGCGATTTGGCAACACATCTTTCAGGCCGTTATATCGAGTTTCATATAAACAGCCTGTCATATAGTGAGTTTATGAAATTTCACAAATTGCAAAACAATACCGAAACCTTAAATAAATATATTCGTTATGGTGGTCTGCCATACTTAGTTCATTTACCTTTTGATGATGAAATAGTTTATGGCTACCTAAGTAGCATTTATGATACTATTATCTTAAAAGACATAGTAGCGAGATACAATATCAGGGATATTGAATTTTTAGAGCGCTTGGTAGAATATTTATCCGACAATCTCGGCAGTTATGTATCCTCAAAAAAAATAAGCGATTTTTTAAAAGCACAGAGGCTTAGCTTGTCGGTAAACACTGTAATGAGTTATTTGAAATATCTTACAAACTCCTATTATATAAACAAAGTGCAACGTATGGATATAATTGGTAAAAAAAGATTTGAAATAAATGACAAATACTTTTTTTCGGATCTGGGATTAAAGCATTCCATTATTCCATTTACGGGCAGCCAAATAGGAAACATATTCGAAAATCTGGTATATAATCACTTAATAAATAACGATTATAAGGTTTATATTGGGAAACATCAGGACAGGGAAATTGATTTTGTTGCTCAAAAGGGGAATGAAACGAAATATATACAAGTTGCTTATCAACTCCCAGACGAAAAAGTACGTGAAAGAGAATTTGGAAACCTGCTGAAAATTAAAGATAATTATGAGAAGATAGTAGTTTCGGCGGATGAATTTGCAGAAGATTATAAAGGAATTAAACATATGCATATCAATCAGTTTCTTGTAGATGAAAATTGATTGGTATTAATAACTGGACTTGGAATATTATTCTAGCCCGATTATTTAGGGTCTGCTGAAAAACGCCTAACAACGTGAGATATATATTGTTACGCTATTTTTGTTGTTCACGGATGCGAGCTTTTTTCAAGGATTTATTAAAAAAGCCGGCATTTTTTCAGAAAATCTTGTTTGCTAGCCCATAGTACACCATAAGACAGTTGCAAAAGATTGCCTTAATTCATTAAAAAAACCTGGTATTGCAACGGTCTTAACTTTTGAGACAGACTAAATATCGTCAGGATTAGACGCCTCGCATCTGCATCAAGCTATACACATGAACTGATCAGGCTTAAATTAGAAGTTAAAATTTTATTTTCTTGCTTCCAGTAGCAATTCCAACATTTTGATTCCTGCTTCGGAAATAACGGTTCCCGGACCAAAAACGGCTACTACGCCACTATCGTAAAGAAATTGGTAGTCCTGATGAGGGATAACACCGCCGACAATAACCATGATATCTTCGCGTCCGTTCTTTTTGAGTTCTTCAATAAGCTGCGGGACAAGAGTTTTATGACCAGCGGCAAGACTTGAGACACCAAGTATGTGAACATCGTTCTCAATAGCCTGGCGCGCTGCTTCTGCGGGTGTTCGGAAAAGCGGCCCCATGTCAACATCAAAACCTATGTCGGCATAACCCGTGGCAACAACTTTGGCGCCGCGGTCGTGTCCGTCCTGTCCCATTTTGGCAATCATGATGCGTGGGCGGCGGCCTTCGATACCGGCAAATTTATCGGCTAGTTCATGAGCCTTTTTAAATGATTCCTGTGATCCTGCTTCGGCAGAATAAACACCTGAAATAGAGCGTATTGTTGCTTTGTATCTTCCGAAAACCTCTTCCATGGCAAATGATATTTCTCCGAGACTGGCACGGTTCTTCGCCGCTTCAACTGCTAGTTCCAGCAAATTGCCCTTCCCTGTTTTACAGGCTTCGGTAATGGCGGCAAGATTTTGTTGCACCTTCTCGTTATTTCTTTCTTTCCTCAATTTAGCTAGTCGCTTCAGCTGGGCATTTCTTACAGCGGTATTGTCAACTTCCAGGGTTTCCAAAGGATCTTCCTTGTCGAGGCGATATTTATTTACACCAACAATAATATCCCTGTTGGAATCGATGCGGGCCTGCTTGCGAGCAGCGGCTTCTTCGATGCGCATTTTCGGGATTCCCGTGTCTATGGCCTTGGCCATGCCACCCATGCTCTCGATTTCCTGAATCAAGCCCCAGGCTTTGTGAGCTATTTCATTGGTCAGTTTCTCGACATAATACGAACCTGCCCATGGATCTACCGACCGGCAAATATCAGTTTCTTCCTGTAGGTAAATTTGTGTGTTGCGTGCAATTCGTGCCGAGAAATCCGTTGGGAGTGCAATTGCTTCATCCAGGGCGTTGGTGTGCAGGGACTGAGTGTGTCCCAGAGCCGCTCCCATGGCTTCAACACAAGTGCGGGCCACATTATTAAACGGGTCTTGCTCGGTTAAGCTCCATCCCGATGTTTGAGTGTGGGTCCTCAATGCCATCGACTTAGGGTTTTTAGGCTTGAACTGTTTAACGATTTTCGCCCAGAGCATCCTTGCAGCGCGCAATTTTGCTATTTCCATGAAGTGATTCATCCCCAGTCCCCAGAAAAACGACAAACGAGGCGCGAAATCATCTATGTCCAGGCCAGCCTTGATACCGGTTCTTATGTAATCCAGACCGTCGGACAGAGTGTATGCCAACTCGATATCGGCAGTGGCGCCGGCTTCCTGTATGTGATAGCCCGAAATGGAGATGGAATTGAACTTAGGCATCTTCCGGGATGTGAACTCAAAAATGTCGGCAATAATTTTCATTGAGGGCCCGGGCGGATAAATATAAGTGTTCCTCACCATGAACTCTTTGAGGATATCGTTTTGAATTGTCCCTTCAAGTTCCTCCAGTTTGGCGCCTTGTTCGAGTGCGGTAACGATATAAAAAGCCAATACGGGTAAAACGGCACCGTTCATAGTCATGGAAACGGATATTTTATTCAATGGTATTTGGTTGAACAAGATTTCCATATCTAGTATGGAGTCAATTGCAACACCTGCTTTGCCGATATCGCCAACAACTCGCTCATGGTCTGAATCGTAGCCGCGGTGGGTGGCAAGGTCAAAGGCCACGGACAGTCCTTTTTGCCCGGCAGCCAGATTCCTACGGTAAAACGCATTGGACTCCTCGGCAGTCGAAAAACCGGCATATTGCCTAATCGTCCATGGCCTCGAAACATACATGCTGGAATACGGCCCTCGTAAATAAGGGGCCAGCCCGGCAGCATATTCCAAATGCTCCAAGCCTTCCAGGTCCGATTTTGTATAAACAGGTTTTAAATCAATCTGTTCCGCAGTGGCCCAGCTGTCGTCATTAAGATTAAGATGCTCCCATTCGATATCACTAACATTCGAATCAGGGCGGCTTTTGATATTTATATTTTTGAAGTCTGGTTTCATGATAAAAAATTTTGATGTTTAATGTTCAGTGCACTTGGTTTCATTCTGTGTCCTCGGCCCCCTATAAAACTCAAGGGTAGGAATATGCGAAACATTGAACTATTAACTTCTAACCCCTAGTTCGTTCTGATATCTTTTCAGCTCTTCCAGGATATTTGATTTAAGATGGATGAAGTTTTTGAATCCCTTCGGTTTTAGCTTATCGGCCAAATCTTTTGGATTGCCCGCAAGAACAACAATAAAATCATCCTTCAGGGCCTCAAAGACAGGGATGGCTATATCTTTATATTCCTCATCGGAACTGCAGATCACTACTATATCCGGCTTCTCGGCCTTTGCCGCTTTTATTCCGTCCTCAATTGTACCAAAGGCCGTATTGTCGATAATTTCAAATCCGGCACAACCGAAGAAATTGCCGGCAAACTGCGAACGGGCTTTCAGCATAGCGATATTGCCATAGGTGAACATCCATACCCTGGGGCGTTGTGAAGTTTTGGAATAAAAATCGGTTTTGCTTCTAAGGCTTTCAAATTCAGCTGCGTAGCGGAAAGGTTTTATGAATTTGCCATTGGCAGGATCTATATCGGGGATAATAAAATCAGTGAAAGTTTCATTGATATTGGGATACTGGTTTGTCCCAAGCACCACTTTCTTTTTAAAAGCTATGTCTTTCATTAATTCGGCAGCCTCGTCTTTTATCTTTTTGCCGACAAAACCCGAGTCGAAGGCTTTGAGATACCCGCCTTTTTCTTCTGTTTGCAGGAATAGGCCCCAGGCGGCATTTATCAGTTCACCGCTTATGGTCTCTATATAGTAGGAGCCTGCCGCAGGGTCGTTGACTTTATCGAAATGCGATTCGCCCTTAAGCAATAACTGCTGGTTGCGGGCTATCCTCTGTCCGGTTTCAGATGATTTCCCCATTGTAAGATCGAAGGGGAGGACTGTAATGGAATTGGCACCGCCCAACGCTGCCGACATGGTTTCCGTTGTTGTCCGCAGCATATTGACATAAGGATCGTAAATCGTCTTGTCGATAGAGGAACTAACGGAATGAATGTACATCCTGGCCGAGCTGCTGCTGTTGATGCCGTATTCATTCATGATTTTCGCCCATAAGAACCTCATGGCCCTCAGCTTTGCGATCTCGACAAAATACGAAGGTCCGGCAGCCAGGTTGAAACGGATGTGCCTGCTTATCATGTCGATATCCAAATCGCTGTCGGTAAGCCTGTTCAGATATTCAACGGCCATCGATAAAGTGAATGCCATCTCGGTGGCGGTACTTGCTCCCGAATTATGGAAAATACTACCGTCAACAGTTAAGCAATGGAGGTTACATAGGTTTTTTGCTTTTCTAAAGTTATTGGCAACGACAAAGAACTTGCTTCCGGCATCGAAATCTTGCTTTTGGCCAAGGCTATATTCCGACAATGGATCGCAGTAAACGCTGCCCCTTAATTTATTAAGCTCGCGATTATGCTTCCTGGCAAGATTTTCAAGTATCGTTATCATCTCCCCGGGGAAATCGGATCTGAAGTTAACTTCCACCTCATCGATCTTGATATTACCTAGTAAGCTGTCAATGTCGCTTTCCGTTGGTTTATAATCGCTTTTGAATGTAAAGGACAGGGAATCAACACCTTTTGTCAGTATTTTAATTGCTTTTTTATTGGCGGCAGTAATATCCTCAACTTCGACAAGCTGGTTTGTTTTCCAGTTGTTCGATTTTTCTTTATTGCCCCTCGTATAGGGGAAATCGCCGGGAAAACTATTTAAATATGATAGCTTCCCCAAATCCTCATCTCTGTAAAAAGGTTGAAGATCAAAGCCGTTACGGGTATGCCAAACAAGTTTGCGGTCGTAGTCGGCGCCCTTTAAATCATTTATGATTTTTTCTTTCCATTCATTCGTGCTCACGGGCCTGAATTCCTGAAAAAGTTTTTCTTCGATCATGATATTTATAGTTCATACAAAATAATTTGCAAAAATACTCTAATTTGATTTATATCGGAATCAAATGTGAATTTATTAACAGTTTAAATAAGCGTCCTGGTCAAAGTGCTAAAAGTGAAAGCTGTCTGTACTAAACAAACAGTGTTGTTATGTAGGATAGCTTAAAAAGTATAAGCACCTATAATTATGGGATAAGTTCGAGCAAAGTCCCGCTTTTTACTTTTTCCTTGTCGAGTTCGAGAGTGCGGTATTTACCGTTTACAAACATCCTTGCCTGGTCTTTGTAGTGGGGGCTGACAAAATTCCCCGATTGTCCTGTCGGGAGAATCGAGAATGAGGTCGCAGGATTTGCGAAATCGACCAGCATGCGCATAGCCGGGCCGGAAAACACCTTGAAAGGGCCGTGGCCGTTATATTTAAACGCTTCTTTTAGTACTACTTCATTCGCTCCCTTGTCGGGGAAAGGTCCCACGTTGAAAATCTTGTCGAAAGGCTCTTTCCTTCCAATAGGGTGGACGTGCTCGAGAGTATGGAGTTTCCCCCATTCCCACGAATGTAAGTTTTCCCCGAGGCTGACCCTGAGGTCGAAAAGGGCGTTTTCAAATCCGTCTGCCAGTATTTCATCCCTTGTTTCTACAATATCTTTTGTGTTAACGTCATCCCACCAGGGTGAGTTTTCGTTGAAGAACAGTTTCTCCAGCGATGACCTAATGGGCATAGAACTTGCTATTTTCTCAAACTGAGCTTCCCCTAGCTCGTCCTGCATGCTTAGTTTTAATATGTGGTAGATGCTGCTCGTAAAAATGCTTGCTCCGATACGGTCTGTTTGATACTCCCCGTCCCAATTTTCAAACTCCCGGATTGCCTTTGTATAAGTTTCTCCTTCGCTGGCTATTAAGTCGGTGTTCGAGGCTTTTAGTATCAGATCCCTCAATTTGAGGTCCCTTTCGGACTTTACGTCGTTTTGGATGGTTTTCATACTTTCCAGACTCCACTTATTGCGGCTGTTTGCCAATTGCTTTATCCTGTTGGCACGATAGCCCGGATAGTAATAGCCCGGATACTCCACGCCATCCACCCTGACCGGGGCATCATTGGAAGTGCATATAAATCCATCTTTTGGATTGATGATCGCCGGATTTTTATCGAATGGGTAATAAGCTTTAAAGTCTTTGGTAGAGTCAGCACCGTCAAGTATTAGCTTTGAGTTTATTGATGCATCCCTGACAGGGATCTTGCCTGCCGACCACAGGGCGATATTGCCATCGATGTCCCCATACACTACGTTCAGCCCCACTACATCGATCAAAGGCATCGCTTTTTGAAAGTCGGTAAAGCTGGTGGCATTGTTGATTTCGTACAATGCCTGCAAGGAAGTTGATTCGATATTGTGTAACGACCACCACAGGCAAACAGGACTGTCCTCGACTGTGTTAATGTTGTCATAAACAGGGTTTACCTCAGGGCCATGAATACTATACCTGATATTGAAATTGACATCTTCGGAGTCTTTCACCTTTATTTTATGCTTTTCCGAAATAAAATCCTGCCATTCTCCATTATGCCAGTACCGATCAGGCTTATCCGGATTTGTTTTTTCGCGGTAGAGATCCATGTTGTCGAAGGGGAAAATAGTAATGCCCCAGCCCAGCTTCCTGTTGTGCCCGATAACCGCGAAAGGAACGCCTGCAAGATAATACCCGCTTATCTCGAATCCCGGGTAATTAATATGTGCTTCGTACCAAACCGCCGGTTGTGAGTATTTTATATGTGTGTCGTTGGCAAGCAATACCATTCCGCTCTCCGACCTGTCCTTGCTCATCACCCAGTTATTGGAGCCTTCCCATATTGGTATTGGCAGCACGTCCTGTAGTTCGAGCGGATTCAGGAAAGATGCCAAAACCTTGTTCGTGTTATTATAGAGTTCCTTGTTAGTTGTTGTGTCGTAAGAAAAATCAACCAAATATTTTTCGCCAAGCGTATTATAGATATTCGTCATCATGGGTTCCAGCGATAGGGCTGAGGTAAACGACAAGGACATATAACCTATGGCCTTATAAATATCAACAGCTTTAAAGTGTTCAGGTTTAAAACCGATGAGTTTAAACTCTAAGGGCAGATTATCTTCATCGATGAAGGCATTTATGCCGTTAAGATAGGCAATGCTTTGTTTATTTGCTTTAGTAGCAGGGTTTTTCATTGTTTTTGCGATACTCTTTTCAGCGGCTTTGCTTATGCCCAGGGTGAGCATTATTTGATCTGTCTTCAATAATTCGCTGCCCAGAATCTCGGCCAAGCGGCCACTTGTAGCCCGTCTGATCATCTCCATCTGGAAAAGGCGTTCCTGTGCATGGGCATATCCCAGGGCGAAATATGCATCTTCTCCATTTCCGGCATAAATATGTGGTACCCCGAAATCGTCATAATATATTTTAACGCTTTGTGCAAGTGATTTAAACTTTCTCTGCCCATCATAATTAGGCGCGCTGCTCTTTATCAAGAAATAGGCTGCAACAAATACTAAAAGAAGCAAGGTGAATATCCCAAGCAAGATCTTAACAATTAATTTCATACTATTATTTTTATTTCCCAAATATAATCAATTAAGTTTTATAAGTCCCCATAAATCTGTTGATAATAATTCTCGGCTAAACAATATCTAAATTTCATTTATTGCTTATTTAGCATTTTATCATAATCGTATGAAGAAAATTTATTTCTGGACAATATTGTTTTGGCTGATCTCGAATTCCGTTCTTGGGCAGAAGATGGATTTTTTACCTGAACAGAACCTTTGGGAAACACAAACACTTGATCCCTTGGCAAGCCAGGCTTATGGCCAGATGGCCATAGCGTACAACTCAGGTGCACAGGCAGATTATTATATTGCCGGTTTTGCTTTTGGTTTCCAACGTTCGATATTTGCATGGCCTAAAGGCGAGGACAGAAGTTTTGACCTTGGCTTTGAAGGTGCGGCCCTTACCCAGTTCGAATGGACAGACCGCACAGGGGAATTTCAAAGGAATATTGTTAGCACCGACTTTCTCATAGGCATGCCGCTGACCTGGAAACGAAACAATTGGCTGCTAAGGCTGAGGGTTTATCATCTTTCGGCCCATATCGGCGACGATTATATGATTCGCAATAAAATAACGGGCTATTACAGAAACAACAACAATTACGAACAACTGGATTTTACAACGGCTTTAAGAATCAAAAAATGGTCGTTCAGCCTGGGGGCTGGATCGGTACTGAGGGCCTCGCAACCTAGGAAACCCCTTGTTTTTACAGCCGCTACCGATTTTGTTATTGCGATTAACAAGGCTGAAACGATAAGTTATTTCATAGGTTTTTATTCGGATGCGAGACAGGATTATGATTTTCGGCCTGCAATAAATATTGGCACCGGCTTTCGGTTCGGCAAAGCCGAAAGTCATCCTTTTAAAATCCTGTTCACATATTTCAACGGCCCTTTGCCATATAGCGTTTATGCCGGCAGAGACATTTCCTGGTTCGGACTGGGCTTTTATATTCAGCCGTTTTAAGAGGCTTATTCCACCAGGTCCATCTCGTCAACGAGATATCCGGCACCGGCAAATTTATCAACAATAAACAGGAAATACCTGATGTCCAGCGATATATTTCGACAGACATCAGGGTCGTAGGCAAGGTCGCTCATGGTTCCTTCCCAGCAGCGGTCGAAATTAACTCCTATTAAGTTGCCGTTAGCATCGATAACGGGGCTGCCGGAATTTCCACCGGTAGTATGGTTGCTTGCAATAAATGATATATGTAGGCTACCGTCTTTATCGGCATATTTGCCGTAATCCTTTTGTGCGTAAAGTTCCTTCAGGCGGTCTTCAACCACATAATCGTAAACATCGGGGTTTTCCTTGTCCATAATACCTTTAAGCGTAGTGAAATGCCTGAAGTCAACAGCATCCCTCGGACTGTAACCGTCGATTTTCCCATAGCTTACCCTAAGCGTGAAGTTAGCGTCGGGGTAAAATCTTTTACCTGGGTCCATTTCCATTTGTGCCTTCATGAATTTGCGCTGCAAGCTGTCGATATTCTTGTTTATGTTGAAATAGGGTGATTTTATTTTCGACATATAGACATCATAAAACTCATCGGAGACGCGGAAGGCCGGGTCTTTTGACAACTTCTTATAATCTTTTGGTTTATAATTATTTAAAATATTATTTAATGCTGTTTCATCATCAAAGACCGACTTCTTGAATATCATATCCGCATAAGCGGAATAATCGCCCTTATATTTTTTTTGTATATCGGCAAAGAACTCAGGTTTGAGATCCCCTTCAATATTCCGGTCGTAATATTTTAGCATTTGAGCCACTACTTGCTTATCGATGGGTTTATAATAATCTTTAAAAAAACCAGCATTACGCTTTTTCAGCTTTTCGATTTCTTTAGCTATCTTTTCCTTATCCGGGTTATTCCCTTTGCTCAGTTCAATAAGGTTTTTATATTGAAAAGAGAAGGCAATGACCTCCATTCCCATAACTGCTTCCGAAAAATAATCGCGGGCCAGGCTGAGTGGCTTTAAAAGGGAATAATAACTCTCGAATCCTGAAATAATGCCCGAGTATTCGTTTTTTGTATAATCGGAAGAATTTACCCATTGAATGAATTGTTTTTCGTATTCACGTTTATCCTTAATAGCATGCATGCGTTTCACCCCACTGCTTTCCCCAATCATTTTCTTCCAGTAATTGGCTACCCTGGCATGTTTTGTGGCATATTGAATTCTTACTTCAGGGTCTTTTTCCGAGTATTTCCTGAAAATGCCGAGTCGTGTTTCCCTAAGCTTGATTTTCTGGGGGTTTCCTATTTCTGTTATCAGTTCGAGGGCAAATGACGGCAGGTATTCGTTGGTACGTGCCGGATAACCGAACACCATTGTAAAATCCCCTAAATCAGTGCCTTGCAGCGAGATGGGGAAATGGTATTTAGGTTTATATGGAATATTGTCCTCGGAATATCCGGCAGGTTTGCCGTCTTTCCCGACATAAATCCTGAACAATGAGAAATCGCCTGTATGCCGGGGCCACATCCAATTGTCGGTATCGCCACCGAATTTTCCTATGTTGGAGGGTGGCGCCCCTACAAGGCGGATGTCTTTGAACGTCTCGGTAATTATCATATAATATTGGTTGCCTTTATAAAAAGGAACTATCTTGGCTTTGTATTCCGATTGTTTTTCAAAGCCTGCGACCAGCGATTCAATATTGTCGGCTATCATGCTGCTGCGCTCTATTTCGGTCATATCAGACTTTACGCCATTATTGACCTCGCGGGTAACATCGCGCATTTCAACCATTAAGGTTGCTGTCAGGCCCGGATTTACAAGTTCCTCGTCCCGGCTCATCGCCCAGAAACCATCGGTTAGGTAATCATGCTCCAGACTGCTGTGTTTTTGTATGGAGCCAAAACCGCAATGGTGGTTTGTGAGCAATAACCCTTCACCGGAGATGATCTCCGAAGTGCATCCCCTGCCGAACAGCAATATTGCATCTTTCATGCTCGAATGATTGATCGAATAGATGTCATCGGCAGTAAACTTCATGCCCATGTCCTGCATTTCTTTTTCGTTCAGCGATTGCAGCAGCATAGGTATCCACATGCCTTCGCCGGCAATTAGGAAGGTTTTGCTTAAAATAAGCAAGGCAACAACTAATATCGAATTTCTTATTTTCATGATAATCGGTTTTTGATAAAGGGGTCAAATTTATGAAAAAAACCTTCTTGAAATTTAAGGGCGATAAATTCAAAAAACCGAATCAACAGCAATATCCGCTGCGGCCTCGAATGAGATCATCGCATTGACAAGACGTAACTTTTCAAATTTATGCAGGTCGTGAACACTTATGTTCGCTGTTTCAACCAGCTCATTGTCGAGCAAATATTGGCGTTGAACTCCTTTTAATAGTGGTTTTTCGGGCGTAAGCCACTTTTTCCCGTTATAAAAAAGCAGGTTGCAATAACTGCTGTCGGTTATTAAATTGTTTTTCACGATTAAAATATCGTCGCAGTTTTTTCGGCGGGCGAAGAGTTTGTCCAGCTCATGCCTGTTGGCATATTTAAAACTGTAGTCCAGCGTGTCGCCGGAGATTATTCTTAGCGATTCAATAGTCGGGGAAGTGTAGGGCAGCATTTCGATCTTTTCAATTTGGCGTCCGTACAGTACCCTGCATTTATAAACGGGATTGTTATAGGTGGCAGAAGACCCCAAATGGCTTAGGGCCGAAGATAGGTCAATTATCTCTTCAGCCTCGAAGAGCTGTTTCCTGGCATTGTTCATCCTTTCGGAATGCAGTTCTAGGTTGGCAAAATGCCCATTCTCGAATTTTATGGTCTCCAATAATTTCATGCTTCTTGTCATTTTGGTGGGTTTTATATCGGAACATAGACCTTTTGAACCAATTCGTCATATTCCTCTTCAGGATTGCTCCTTGCGGTAATTCCTCCGCCGCTTTTGTATATTAATCCGCTATCTGTTTTTTCCACGAAGCGTATCATTACCCCGCTATCGATGTTTTCCCCGTCGAAAACACCAAAAACACCGGTATAATATCCCCGGTCATACTTTTCGGTTTTCTTGATTATCTCTATGGTTTTCTTTTTGGGCGCCCCTGAGATTGATCCGGCCGGTAACATTTTCATCAAAATCGCCCCTAAGTTTTCCTGCCATCCCTCAGCCAAGTCGCCACTGACTTTAGAGCTCATTTGCAGCAAGTTGCCGCGGTTGGTATTTATTTCCTCTATATGTCTGAACCTTTCTACCCTCACATTTTTTGAAACCATGCTTAGGTCGTTCCTTATCAGGTCCACTATGGTATAATGCTCGGCCAGTTCTTTTTCGCTCGACAGCAATTTTTCTTCTGCTTCTGGAACATCGGCGTCAATAGTGCCTTTCATTGGAAAAGAGCTGATGATGTTGCTTTTTGTCCTTACGAATGTCTCGGGCGAAAAAACAACGAAACCATCCTTTACCCAAAGTTTGTATTTGGCCTTGCTTGCATAAAAAATATCCCTTAAGCCAAAATTCGATTCGATCAGGCTTGGAAATGTAAGGTTTAACAAAAAAGAGTCGCCATGACGAATATGTTGCTGCACTATATCGAAAGCTTCCCGGTATCGGCTCTTCCTGACGGCCCTAACATTAAAGCTAAGTTTTTTGTCCCCGAAATTATGGCCCAAAGCATTGGTTGCCCCATTTACTGAATACAGAACCGCTTCATTGTCAACATCTTTTAACTTTATAATTATGGGTTTCCCACAAAGAAAGTCGAAGACGAAGAGAAAAGGGGCTTTCTCTTTGCCCAAAGCATTCAGCCTGGATATTATATGGTCTGATTTATTTGGCATATTCGGCTTCTGTATTTTATTGAAACGATAACCGTTTGGTTATGCGCATTATGCATTTTCCAAAACGATCATCTTAAAATTTATTATAAATTCTCTTTATTTTCATTATTTTTCAATTTACGACCTAGCCAATATTAAGTAGAGTTTTTGTTGTCGTATCATATTTTATATTTTAATCCAAAAATGATGTAACAACAAATCATTTTCTTCTTTTCTATGAGCAATAGAATATGAAAATGTTGATACATCAACATTTTCATTCATTATAATTTTTTCATCCTCATTCCAAAAACCATCACTACTTGACAATTCATCAATCCAACTATTTACTTTGTCTTTCCAAAATTCAAAACTTTCACTCGCTACAAAACCAACTATTCCACATTCGTTTAATCCTTTGCCGTGTTTTCCCGTTTTAAACCTTTCAATTCCACCATTCTTGTTTTTTTGGCTATTTCGGTCTAACCATGCCACTGATTTCGGAGTATGGGTGCCACTCCAAAAGCTCATGCAATATTACATAAAAATTATCATTATTAGTTTTTCAAAATTGATTTTCTTAGAGATTCACCCTTCAGGTCTATT
>JAJRQZ010000029.1 GCA_024279935.1 Bacteroidota bacterium | reverse complement strand
AATAGCCCCATGCTTCAGTGGGGTTATATATTTGAAATCTCAGTAGTTTTGGCGGAAATTTTGTGTTTTTCAAACAAAAATTGTGACAAAACGGATAGGTAACCAATGAGTTAATATTTTTCTCTACTGCTGAGTAGTAACCCATATCGTATTTCTGCCTTAGCCTGATTTGCGCATAGTTTTCTATTAATTCAGCCTTGTCGAATCTTAGTTCGATTTCTTGATAATTGTTTATAATAGTATTTCTGAGCCCAAGATCATTGAAATACAATTTCGGCATTTTTGATAATTCCTTCCTTATACTTGAGTGAAAAGGGCGAACAAATTGAATATGAATTGATTTCTGCAGAATATGTATATAAATTCATCAAAATCAAGTGTGTATAATTTAAAAATCCTTTTTCGGCCGGCAAGTGAATCCTTAAACTTTTTATCAATATAAAAAGCACCGCTTCCCGTAGCTACTAACTTTAATCCTGGGGAGTATTTATCAAATATTAACTTCAGAAAACTTGCAAGATTATTCAAGTATCGTATTTCATCTATTAAAACAAAAGTCCGTACCCGTTCATTTAAATTGAAATATTTAAATAAGTTATCGGGGTGTTGATCCAGGTTCTCAAGTATTTCCGGGTCTTCCTAACTAAAATAATAGACAATCTCATCATTAGTCTTGAGTTCTTCCTCAAATTGCCTAAGCAAAGTTGTTTTACCGGTCTGCCTTGCCCCCGTAACAATTGTTAATTTTTTTCCTCAAGGTGATTTAACAAGTCTTCAAATAACCGGTATATTTCACTTGCTAAATGAAACATCCATGTTTAATTTTAATCACACAGGAAAATGATTATCCTGCAAAAATACAGTCATCGGACTAAGCGGATTTAACGGATGTTTTTCGCTTGCGAAAAACTAAAATCCGCTTAATCTGTTAAATCCGATTATAAATATAATATGCTAGATGACAATTAATTACAAAATTATAAACACATGAAAAATAACCGATAAAATTCACTTGCTAAATGAAAAACATGAAGACTCGAAATTTAAACCGGAAGCTCGAGATTAAGTATAACACAGTTCTCTTTTCCTTGCTCGTACTCGTATTTGTTCTCGAACCATATTTTGCCTCCAAACTGACCGAGGGATCTTTTTATTATAGTGAGCCCCATTCCCATACCGGCTTTGCCGTACTCGAAACCGCTGGAGTGGTGCATTTTGTCTTGTGTTAAATAAAACGGTTTGAAAACATCGTTTAACTTTTCGGGTGGAATGCCGAGACCCTGGTTCTCGATTTCAAGTTTCACGGAGTTTTCCAGGTCATAGCTCCTTATTTCCACTTTGGCTCCTTCGGGAGTGTTCCTTCTGAGGTTGATGACGATTTCTTGTAATATGTCCTCTATCAAACCTTTTGGCAGCTTTAGTTCTTTTTTGCTTTCCAAGCACATGCTTTCCATACTGAAGTCCCTGTCATACAGGTATATATCAAGTAACTTGAATGAATTGGCAAGGGTTTTTGAGATATTTACGACTTCTGTTTTATTGAATGCCTCGGGTGAGCTATCAAGGTAGATAAATTTCAGCATGTTGTTTATCAGGCCGTCGAGTTTTTCTGAACTTGAGTAGATCAGCTCAAGCAGTTCCATTGTTTCTTTGTTTTGTTCCGATTGTAATAATAAGCTGCTCAATCCCATTATGGCGTCCAGGGGGGTTTTAAGTTCGTGAGAGCCTATCATCAAGAACGAATCTATGATTTTAGCCCTCTGGATTTTGTCCCTGTTCTCAAAAATCTTCGTATTGTCGGATATGGATGTTTGTATGGTGTTTCCGTGCATCCGCGAATGGAATTTTATGTCGATGCCCTTGAAAGAGCCCGATAGGGTTATCCGTTTATCCTTTATGAATTTCTCGTATTTGCCTTCCCCCTTTTCGGTGCATACCTCCATAAAAATGCTTTTAAAGCACCTTCCTTGCAAGTCGCCGAACTTATCTATGCTTTTTGGGTTTTGATAAGCGATTTTTGCTTCTTTGAACGAATCGTCCCAGGTGGCGAGCATTATCGGGAGAACCGCCATATCCGGGTCGAACCTGTATTTGTTGTGTGCTGGATTATCAGAATTTTCAGTTGTGGCTGAAATTGTTTGAGGCCCTAATTTCGACATGATAGATATTTGTGTTGTTCAACACCGCTTTAGTCGGTGAAAAGCAAAATCCTTACAAACTTAACACTAATTTTATCAAAAGAGAAGCAGGATCATGAACTGCTCATTAAATCCTCTATTTCCGATACTTCGACAGGGATGTTTTTCATGAGGTCTTTTGCCTCACCATCAGTAATAAGTATATCGTTTTCAATTCTAATACCGATATTTTCTTCCGGGATGTAAATCCCCGGTTCGCATGTGAGTACCATGCCGGCTTCAAATGCCTGGTGTTTTGGGCCCACATCGTGAACGTCGAGGCCTATATGGTGGCAAACACCGTGCATGAAGTATTTTTTATACAATGGGTTTTCGGGATCTTGGTTTTTAAGGTCTTCCTTTTTTATCAATCCAAGACTAATAATTTCTTTTTCCATTAAGGCATTTGCTTTTTTATTCACCATATTAATGCTGTTACCTGGCACATACATTTCTTTCAGTTCTTTGAACACCTTTAAAACGGCATCGTAGCATTGGCGCTGGCGCTTGGTGAACCTTCCGTTGACAGGGATGGTCCTGCTCATGTCGGCAGTATAATTTGCGTATTCGGCCCCAAAATCCATAAGCATTAAATCCCCATGTTTCAGTTGGTCGTTGTTTTCGAGATAATGGAGGACACATGCGTTTTTCCCCGCGGCAATTATTGGGGCATAACCATGGCCGCTTGCCCTGTTCCTAGTAAAAACATAATCGATTTCTGCCTGCACATCGAATTCATAAACACCTGCTTTTGTGGTTTCAAGGACTTTTCTAAACGCTTTGGCAGTAATATTGCAGGCATTTTCTATGAGTTTTATCTCTGTTTCGCTTTTCACCACCCGGGCTTGTGTTAATATGGGGGCGCTCCTAAAATACTTGTGCAAAGGGAATCTTTGTTTTATTTTATTGCCTTCCCTATGATTTTTTTCTTCTGTTTCAGGGAAGAACTTTGGATACTCGTTCCTGTTGAGATAAACATTGTCGCATTCCGACATTATTTCGTTCAAATAAAAATCGAAGTCATCCAGCCAAAACACCGAATCTATACCCGATATTGCCCTTGCTTCCTCCTTGCTGTATTTATGTCCTTCCCAGGTTGCGATCTTCTCGCTCGTTTTTATCAGGAATAAGCATTCCCGTAAGCTTTTGTTAGGGTGGTCAGGGGCTACCATCAATATACTTTTCTCCTGGTCTATGCCGCTCAAATAAAAGAAATCGCTCTGTTGCCTGAAAGGGTGATATTGGTCGCCGTTGCGCGGCGACTGGTAGGCAGAAAAGAAAATGCATATCGATTTTTTCTCCAGTCTCCCGGAAAATCGTTTCCTGTTATTTATGAACAAGGTGCTTTCAATAGGTAGATATCTCATACTGGAAATTTTAAAAAACAAATTTATAATTTTCCTGCAATCAATGTTTATATCACGAAATTATGGGTTTTATGCCGTTTCCATTTAAAATGCACAAAATAAAGTAGTTGTAACGAAAAGTTTTTTAGATATGTTATAAATTAACAGGTTTGTCCTAACATTTCATTAATTTATGTCTTAATTTTTGGATAAGAGCAATATGTTTCAGACCTTTGTTGGAAATATTAAAAGTTGGAAATTAACAATTATTTTATCAAGTAAATATTTAATTATGAGTAATTTACTTTCGCTGTCATCCGTGGCAAAGAAAATTTGGATGTCGTTGATGGGATTGTTCTTGTTTACCTTTTTGCTGGTACATCTATCCCTCAACTTGACAATGATTACAAGCCCTGACTCGGGCTTGTTTAACGAAGCGGCTCATTTTATGGGAACCAACCCTTTTATTCAGGTATTCCAATGGGTGCTCTTTGCGGGCTTTATAGTCCATATAATACTTGGCCTGATATTGCAGGTCCAGAATTGGATGGCCAGGCCAAATGCCTACAAAAAGAAGGCGTCATCAGAGCAATCTTTCTTCTCTAAATATATGATCCATACAGCGGTCGTTATATTTGTGTTTTTGATCATCCACTTCTTGAACTTCTTTCTCGTAGCCAAAGGCTTGATAGGGGAAATTGGGGAAGTGACCATAGATGGTGTTACGATGGAGGATATGGCAGGATTGGTATTTGATCTTTTTGCAAATCCGGCTTATGTTGTTTTTTATATAATTGCACTTTTGTTTTTGGGTTTTCATCTTGATCATGGAATTCAATCTGCTTTTCAATCATTGGGATTAAATCATCCTAAATATACTCCATGCATAAAAAATGCAGGGCGTTTGCTCGCAATAGTAATCACCTTGGGTTACGTATTAATTCCTTTAGTTATTTATTTTACTAAATAAGAACAGATATGACTAAAATAGATTCGAAGATTCCGGAAGGCCCCTTGGCCGAAAAATGGACAAATTATAAAAACCATCAAAACCTTGTAAACCCTGCCAACAAGATAAAAATTGATATAATTGTTGTAGGGACCGGGCTTGCAGGTGGTGCTGCGGCTGCCAGCCTCGGCGAGATGGGCTTCAACGTAAAGGTTTTCTGCATTCAGGACAGCCCCCGTCGTGCCCATAGCATCGCTGCCCAAGGCGGTATTAACGCTGCTAAGAACTATCCTAACGACGGCGACAGCGTTTACCGCTTGTTTTACGATACAGTAAAAGGTGGCGACTATCGCGCCCGCGAAGCAAATGTGTATCGCCTCGCAGAGGTGAGCAACAACATTATTGACCAGTGTGTTGCTCAGGGTGTGCCCTTTGCCCGCGAGTATGGCGGGACGTTGGATAACCGATCCTTCGGGGGGGCCTTGGTCTCAAGGACGTTTTATGCGCGCGGTCAAACCGGGCAACAATTACTTTTGGGCGCCTATAGCGCCTTAAGTAAAGAGATCAACAAAGGCTCCGTTGAGCTTTTTACCCGTAGGGAAATGCTGGATCTTGTTAAAATAGACGGAAAGGCCCGGGGAATAATAGTTAGAAACCTGGTTACAGGTAAGTTGGAGAGGCATTCGGCACATGCAGTGCTTGTTGCCAGCGGCGGCTATGGAAATGTATTCTTCCTTTCCACCAACGCAATGACCTCCAATGGAGGAGCGGCCTGGAGGTCGTATAAGCGAGGTGCGTTTTTCGGAAACCCGAGCTTTGTCCAAATTCACCCAACCTGTATTCCGGTTCACGGCGATTTTCAAAGCAAGCTGACGCTAATGAGCGAAAGCTTACGGAACGATGGCAGAATATGGGTTCCAAAGAAAAAGGAAGATGCCGGAAAAATACAGAAAGGCGAGTTGCGCCCTACTGAAATTGCTGAAGACGACAGGGATTATTATCTCGAAAGAAGATATCCTGCGTTTGGCAACCTAGTCCCAAGAGATGTTGCTTCCAGAGCGGCCAAGGAAAGATGCGATGCCGGTTTCGGCGTCGGCACAACAGGCCTGGCTGTTTACCTCGACTTCAAACATGCAATAGGCCGTTTGGGCAAAAATGTTATCGAAGCCCGTTATGGCAACCTTTTCCAGATGTATGAAAAGATTGTTGACGAAAACCCCTATGAAACCCCTATGATGATTTATCCGGCCATACATTACGCCATGGGAGGTATCTGGGTAGATTATGAATTGCAGACCACTGTTCCGGGATTGTTCTTCGGCGGGGAGGCCAACTTCTCCGATCACGGAGCCAACAGGCTCGGGGCTTCAGCATTGATGCAGGGATTGTCAGATGGGTATTTTGTCCTTCCTTATACAATGCAAAACTATCTTGCCGACCAGATTACCGTTCCGCGTTACGATATAAACTCTAAGGAGTTTGAACAAACAGAAAAAGATGTTCAGGAACGCATAGATAAATTAATTTCGGTGAAAGGCGACGAAACTGTTGATTCCTTCCATAAAAGGCTGGGCTTGATAATGTGGGATAATGTCGGTATGGCAAGAACCAAAGAAGGTCTGGAAAAAGCTATTAAGGAGATTTCGGCCTTGCGCAAGGAATTTTACCAAAGAGTAAAAGTGCCGGGGGATAAATCAGGGATGAATGTGGAATTGGAGAAAGCCCTCAGGGTCGCCGACTTCCTGGAGCTGGGCGAGCTCATGGCCCGCGATGCCCTTAACCGATCTGAATCTTGTGGAGGACATTTCCGTGAGGAATCGAAAACACCCGAAGGTGAAGCTTTGCGCGATGACGAGAACTTTACCTATGTGTCGGCATGGGAATTCAAAGGTAACGATGTTGAGCCTGAACTCCACAAAGAACCTTTGACGTATGAAAATATAGAGGTGAAACAGCGTAATTACAAAACTGCTTAATAGCATACAAAAAACAGAATAATGGATTTAAAACTTAAAATATGGAGGCAGTCAGGTCCTGACGCCAAGGGTGAATTTAAAGAATACCCTATTCAAGATATTTCAAAGGACTCTTCATTTCTGGAAATGATGGATGTCCTCAATGAGCAGCTGGTTTCAAAAGGTGAGGAGCCTGTTGCGTTCGACCACGATTGCCGCGAGGGTATTTGTGGCATGTGCAGCTTATTTATAAACGGACGGCCTCATGGCCCAGATGATGCCATTACGACATGCCAGCTTCACATGCGCAAGTTCCATGACGGCGAAACAGTTACCATCGAGCCATGGCGGGCAAAACCTTTCCCCATAATAAAAGACCTTATGGTTGACCGTTCGGCTTTTGACGAGATTATCCAGGCAGGAGGTTTTGTCTCGGTCTCCACAGGTGGCGTTCCCGATGCTAATGCCATACCAATTAAAAAAGTAAATGCCGATTTGGCAATGGACGCCGCCGCATGTATCGGCTGCGGGGCGTGTGTTGCAGCATGCAAGAACGCGTCAGCAATGTTGTTCGTCTCAGCTAAGGTCTCTCAGTTTGCACTCTTGCCACAGGGCAGGGTAGAAGCAAAGGAAAGAGTTGAAAAGATGGTAGCTAAAATGGATGATATCGGGTTTGGGAACTGCACCAACACCTATGCTTGTGAGGCAGAATGCCCGAAAGAAATTTCAGTTGCGAATATCGCTCGCATGAACCGCGAGTTCTTTGCGGCTAAAGTTAGTTAGGTTTATATCTGAGGGGATATAAACGGACTTTTATTAAGTCTGGAACTACGGGTGTCGACAATTTGTTGATGCCCGTTTTTATTTCTTGTCCTCGTTTGAGCGCAGCGGTAGCGAGGATGCTCGAACAATATCTGCCAGAACAAGAACTACCCGTCTCGTCCTCGTCTGTGACGAGGATGTAAAAAACTACTTTAAGCTGAATTCTTATCATAAAACGAGAATTGAAGTATAAGCCAACATCCTCGTTGCAAACGAGGACGAGAATTGAAGTATAAGTCAACATCCTCGTTGCAAACGAGGACGAGAATTGAAGTATAAGCCAACATCCTCGTTGCAAACGAGGACGAGAGCATAGCGGAAACGAGGATACTAGAACTATTAGAACTTGCACGTTTGTCATAAAAAAAATGAAGTATAAGTCAATATCCTCGTTGCAAACGAGGACGATAATTGAGTGATAACGAGGATGTTTGAACAACACATCTGTACTGCATCCTCGTCACAGACGAGGACGAGAGCCTAAAATTTCTCGTCGTATTTAGTCCAAAGGAAATCACCAAGCTCAATGGCATCCTTCATCACCATGCTTCCTTTTTCGTTGGAGTAGTTTGTTAGAAACTCTATTGCCTTTTCTGGTTTTTTATTGTAGAGTTTCAATGCCTGTTTGTCGATTTCTGGAATCTCTTTAATAAAAGCTTCTTGCAGGGGTTTCCATCTGGCATCAACATCTTGGTGCATGTCGCCCCAACGTTGGGCCGTAAGCGTGCCCAGCCGGTTAAAAATCCACCATGCTGATTTCATGGTATATCCATTTACACGTCCGGGGGTTTTATATTCCGGGGGCAAGTCTGTTGAGCTGCCGTAAACAGGAACATATATCGAAGAAGAAACATTGTCCATTGCCAGCCATTCTATTCCTCCTATCTCGTCGGGTAGCCAATTGCGCAATTGGATTATCGTTGCGTACATAGTGTACCAACGTGCTATTGTTCTTTCACCCAGCCGGTTCCAGCCTCCGTTTGTATGCCAGAGGTCGTTGGCGTCATAGGGCTGGTGTGGGTTTGCCAAAGGCGAGATTATGGTTTTGCCTTTTCTGTCCGTCGAAACCTGGTTATACCTCATGTCGAATGGAGTTCCCTGATAGTAATCCTTAAATATGCTCATTAACTTTTCAAGGCTTACTAATGTGTCCGGTTTAACCGAAAAAGGATAATTTTCCTGATTCGGATCAAGCTTTAAAGAAGGGGCCAAAAGGCTGAAGACCCTCCATTCGCGTCGGCGCGAAGCCAATGATGTTCGGCTGTGCGGTGCGTAAGCATAGCAAAAACGAAAAGTCTCTTCTCCGTCCCACCAACCGTTTTCCTTTGCTACGGAGAAAATATTGTCGGACGCCATGAAATAGTCTGGCTTTTCCAGGTCAATCCCTTTAATAGTGCTTGCATTTGCGTTTACTGCAACATGCTCGTCGGGAACTCTTTGAGCAACCCATACAGCACCTTTCTTGCCTTTGCCGGGGCCAACTATCTCAAGATGCCATACTTCGTTCTTATCTGCAATTGTAAGTGCTTCGCCATAGTCGTTCCAGCCGTATTCTGCCAGTAGCCCGCCGGCCATTTTTATGGCGCCGCGTGCTGTGCTCTCACGTTCGAGCATCAGCAAACAAAGCCTTTGGCAGTCGATTAAACCTTGGTCGCTCTGCAATTCCTCCCTTCCTCCGAAAGTTGACTCCCCAATCCCTAACTGCTTGGTGTTCAGGCTCGGATATGCTGTGTTTATATAGCCATAAGTTTCGCTGAGCTGAGGGATTTCCCCTATCTCCTTGTGGCCGTAGGCCGGCATAGCCAGACTGTCGTTTTTTATACGTTTGTACATTTTAACAGTGGCACCGTCTTTATGTTTTTGTGCCGGAACTATGTTGATCCATGATCGGGTACGATGGCTGTCGTCGGTATGCGAAGTAATCACCGAACCGTCGTAACTTGCTTTCTTGCCAACTGTTATCGAAGTACAGGCATCAGGATATCCACCCACCCAATCTGATTTGTCGGCGGTTTGGGCTATAATTAAAAAGGGAATAAAACATAATGCTGCTATTAAGGAAAATTTATTCATTTTATGCTATTTTTTAATGCTTAGCAAAGCTAATAATTTTTTGATTTGTGCGACAAGTCCGGAATGTCTGTTGTTGTATGTACTTTTCATCTGTAGCATCAATGCTGTTTGCCGAATACAAGGGAATCCGTAAATATCCTAATGAAATTTCGATAATGAACATAACTATTCACTTACAACCTATTTCATCCATTCAAAAACCTGATAGTGCTCGCCGTTCATGCCAATGGCTTTATAAACTTTCATGGCATTCTTGTTTGTTTTATCAACATAAAGACGAATTCCACTAACATTTTTGTCCTCGTTTGCTGTTTTTTTAACGTAGTTGTATAACATGCTAAACACTCCTTGCGACCTGTATTCCGGGATAACGTAAACGGATTGTATCCATAAGACCATCGAATTTCGCCAGTCGCTCCATTCGTAAGTAATTAATAATGAGCCTATAACCCTGTCCTTGTCAAGGGCCACGACATAAGTTCCCTTATGTTTGTCCTGAAAAACCGACCTAACCCCGTTTTCAACAGTTGTTCGGTCAAGTTCGATATCCTCCGTTTCTTTTGCCATTTTTAGCTGGAAACCAGCAATGGAAAATCTATCCTCATCGTTCGCAAGGCGTATTCGCATCATCTTTTTATTTAATTTTGCAATGTTTTCAATTGCACAAAAATAATCATTCCTATATATCAATGAGCGACCAAATCAAACATGAATGCGGAATAGCCCTGGTAAGGCTTTTAAAACCCCTGGAATATTACCTAGGTAAATACGGCACGTCGATTTACGGTCTTCAAAAAATGCATTTGCTATTGCAGAAGCAGCATAATAGGGGGCAGGACGGCGTTGGCATAGCCGAGGTCAAGTTCGATTTGCCCCCGGGACGCAAATATATAAGCCGGCAGCGCTCGAACAGCGAGGCCCCCATCAAGGATTTGTTCAACAAGATTTACAATAAGTTCAACAATGTAAAAGGTGAGAACCCAAAAAGGTTGAACGATGTTAATTGGTTGAAAAACAATATTGATTTTACCGGTGAGTTGTTCTTGGGCCATTTGCGTTATGGTACATTTGGTGGAAACGGTATTAAAAACCTTCACCCGATGACGCGGAAAAACAACTGGAAAACAAGAAATCTTGTTCTTGCCGGTAATTTCAACATGACCAATAACGATGAATTGTTTCAAACTCTTGTTGAACTTGGACAGTATCCCGTAGAAACATCCGATACTGTTACGATCATGGAGAAGATTGGTCATTTTCTGGATGAGGAAAACGAAAAGTTGTATCGCAGGTTCAAAGAAGAGGGTTATAATAAAATCGAGACTACGGAGTTGATCAGCAATCAGCTCGACATATTAAAAATACTCAGGGAATCGGCCAAACGATGGGACGGTGGTTATGTAATAGGCGGACTGTTCGGCCACGGGGATGCCTTTGTTATGCGTGATCCCTCAGGAATACGACCGGCCTTTTATTATATGAACGATGAAATAATAGTTGCGGCCTCGGAGCGCCCTGTCATACAAACGGCATTTAATTTAACTTATGACCAAATAAAAGAAATCGAACCCGGCAATGCTATTATCATTAAAAAATCAGGAAAGGTACAAATCGAGAGGTTTACCGATCCTCAGCCTGTTAAGCCCTGTTCATTTGAACGGATTTATTTCTCCAGGGGGACGGATAAGGATATCTATCAGGAGCGCAAAAAACTGGGGTATCTGCTCGGGCCGGCCATTTTAAAGGAAATCAACTACGACCTGGAAAATACGGTCTTTTCATTTATTCCAAATACGGCTTCAGTGGCTTTTCAGGGTTTGGTTGACAGGATGAGTAGTTTTGCCGCCAGGTCGATTGAGAAAAAAATAGAGACTTACGATGGGAAACTTTCGAAAGAGGAACTTAAGAAGGTTCTTTCCATACGGCCCCGCGTGGAGTCGATTGCCGTAAAAGATGCAAAACTACGGACTTTTATTACTGCTGATAATCAGCGTGATAGCCTTGTGGCACACGTTTATGACGTTACTTATGGCGTTGTAAGACGAAATGTTGATACATTGGTTGTGCTCGACGATTCGATAGTGCGCGGCACTACCCTGAAGGAAAGCATTATTAGGATACTCGACCGCCTTGACCCAAAACGGATAATCATTGTTTCATCGGCACCACAAATCCGCTATCCGGACTGTTATGGTATCGACATGGCCCGCTTGGGGGATTTTATTGCGTTCAGGGCTGCGATAAACTTACTCAAGGAAACCCGTCAGGAGGATATGATAAATATTGTTTATGCCAAATGTAAAGCACAGCAGAATCTTCCAAAGGAAGAGATTAAAAACTATGTGAAACTAATTTATAAACCGTTTACTGCCGAACATATCTCGGATAAGATTGCCCAATTGGTTACGGCAAATGAAGTAAAGTCGAAAGTGAATGTGATTTATCAAACTATAGAAGATTTGCATTCTGCAGTACCTAAGCATCAGGGTGATTGGTATTTTACTGGCAATTATCCAACACCTGGTGGTAATATGGTTGTGAACCGGTCGTTTATAAATTATATTGAAGGGGTGAAAGATAGGGCGTACTAAATGGAATCCCGATTGTTTGATTAGGGATTGCTAATCTGTGGTTAACTTATCCGGTTTTACAACCAAGCGGTAAACAGGGTATGGATATAAATTCCCTCCCCATTGCGGAGCAAGATATTTGTCAAAATAGTTCCAATACAGAAGGCCGTCAGAGGTCTGGGGCTCAAATAAATATGCTATAAGCCAGCCCAAAGCCTGAGAGGTTTTAACTATAACAGTTCCCTTTTTAAATGATTTCAGCACCGTTTTGAACTCACCTTCCACAATGTTTGTATAATGCCCTTGATTAATCCTCGATGATGGTTTTAAAGATGTAAAGTCGAATTGCTCCACTTCCAGATTCGTATCCTTGGCAAGTTGTTCATATTTAATGCCATGTGTTTTTAAATTCTGCAAAACATCGGCATCGGCGACACTCAAAATATATGCGAAAGGAAAACGCACAGACTTAGTTGATAAATAATCGGCATAATAGTCAACTGTAACATCACGCTGACGATTGCTTTGTTTATAACGCCAATATCCTTTCATGCCCGGGATAGTATCGGCCTCATAGGCCTGGATCTTGATTTTATCAGGAGTGGGAACCGATTTGTATTGTATTGCAAATGAATCGCTTGGCTTATTGTTCAGCCCTCTTGCAATAGTTCTCTCGTCGGCAAGCCTGATAATGTTTTTTATTTCCTTTGAATTATTTGCAGCATAATCCAAAATAGTCCTTAATAGATGGTAACTACCGTTTACGCGGGTTTTAAAGTCGGCATAAACATAGTTTTCGTTTAAAATGGAAAGTCGGTTCCTGATACCTACATAATTGACCAGGTATCGGGGCTCGGCAGCATATTGGTGCCATCCTTTATCAATGTTCATCCGGTCGATGAATTCTCCATAAAACACGTTCTCGACATTGTATTTTGATAAAAGTTCACTATGTACCTCAGGCATCATTTTATCCCTCATATAATTGATAAGTTTTCTGTCGCCGTTGGGGTTCATCATCCATGTAAAAGTTACCGGTTCTTTGTGGTAAGAGCCATTCGTTGTATGGCAATCGACAAAAACCGATGGGTCCCATTTGTTCAGCACATTGTTGAGTATACCGTTTGCCTCGGGCGTTTCCAATTTGATGCCGTCGCGGTTTATATCCAGATGCTGCCCGTTATACCTGACACCGACGCTGGCAGGACCGTTTTGATTAGTCCTGTTTTTATTGCTGAACTTCTCGTTTCCATCAGCGTTTAATATGGGGTTGATAAGTACTATGCAGTTTGTCAATATTTTCGATTCCGGGTTGTTTACCAGGTAGCGGGCAAGCATTTGCGCGGCCTCTTTGCCCTCGACTTCCCCTGCGTGAATGTTGGCTTCGATATAAACAACCACCCTCTTGTCATCTTTGGCTTCATTATAGTCGTTTATCATCGGGTTTGCGATCACCATCATTTTTATGTCCCTTCCCTCGGTGGTTTTGGCTATTGTTTCAATGCGTAATATACCCGATTGATTATCAAGTGTGTTTATAAAACCGATCACGTCTTCATAAGAAGAAGTCAACTTATAGTTTGTTTTCTCGGCAGTGGTTTTTATGTCTGTTTGCGAAAAAGTATCGATGACAAAGAGGACAAGGGCCGCAATTAAAAAAACAGTTTTCATTTTTTAAACAATTATAAGTTTATTATAAAACACTTTATTGAAGGATTAAGCATGAATAAAACGGTGATCGTTAAACAGCCTCGAACTCATCCCGGATAGCGGATGCGATCCCCTGGAATTCCTCATTGGTGAATTTGAGTTTAGGCTGTTTAAAGTCCATATCGTAAATAGAATTTATTGGGATTATATGTATGTGTGCATGAGGAACTTCCAGTCCTATAACCGTAATTCCCATTCGTTTGCAAGGAATTACTTTTTCAATAGCAATTCCAACTTTCTTTGCAAACAGGAACAAGCCCTTGAATTCCTCATCCTGAATATCAAGTATATAATCTGTTTCTTTTTTCGGGATAACGAGCGTATGACCTTTTGCCAGGGGGTTTATGTCGAGAAAAGCATAATAATTTTTGGATTCGGCAATTTTATAAGATGGGATATCGCCATTTACGATTTTCGTGAATATTGTTGCCATGATTTTTTTTACAAAGTTACCAATCTTATCGTTTAAATCAAACGGGGGATTGGATTTTTAATATCAAAGGGCAAAAAAAGGCCGTCTTGCCATAGGCGAGACGGCTTTTTTCGTGAATATTTTTCACCTGCTTATGTCAACCAGCTCAAAAGGAATAGTGCCGGCAGGAACAGTAATTTCAACCTGGTCGCCAACTGATTTACCTAGCAAGCCCTTAGCGATTGGTGAGTCAACAGAAAGTTTCCCCTCCTTGATATTGGCTTCCTTTTCGGGGACCAATGTATATTTCATGCATTGGTTGTTCCTTAGGTTTTTTATGGTAACGGTGGAAAGGATATAGGCTTTGCTACTATCCATCTTGGATTCATCGATAATACGGGCTTTGCTGATAATATCCTTTAGTTTTGATATTTTAAGCTCGAGCATCCCCTGAGCTTCTTTAGCAGCGTCGTATTCTGCGTTTTCCGACAGGTCGCCCTTGTCGCGGGCCTCAGCTATTTGTTTCGAAATAGAAGGCCTCTCGACTCTTTCCAATGAGTCAAGTTCATCTTTTATCTTCTGCAAACCCTCTTCGGTAAAGTATTTCGAATTCATTTTATTAACTTATTTAAGTGCTTATAATAACTTAAGAGACCCTTAAAAATACTTAAGAGTCTCTTAATGAAGCGGCAAAGATAAAAAGATTATCTTTGCCTTAAGATTTTTTTTAGAAATTTAAGACAATTCCAATACTGTGATTGCCGTTGAAGCTAACAGTTTCCCTATATGAGTAGTCTATCCCGAAGCTAGTCCCTTTTTCTTTGTTTAATGGTACATTGATACTGGCTCCCAAACTTAAGCCACTGCTGAGGTTAGTTTTCTCCGTTGTTTCTATATTGTCCCACAATCCTTGTTCGTAGGTATAGCCCGCACGTAGCATGACCCAGTTTTTAAGGCTTGCTTCAATTCCCATTGCAAATTGGTCTTTCGAGAAAGAGTTCGATATAAAAGTACCTGCAAGTGTCATTCTATAATCATTCCCGAAAAGGAAGTCGTAAGCTGCACCTATTGTCAGCATGGTCGGAATTTCATAAGCTTGCGATCTTTGGTTGAACGTATAGCCTTGATCGACACCTTTCATAGTAATAATTTCCTTAAAAGAGAGGCCGTCTCCTGAAAACTTCATTTGCGGGCCGACATTTTTCAATGCGACTCCAAATGCCATTTGGTTGTTCTCGCCTGTAACATACTGTATTCCGGCATCTATGGCCATGCCAAAGGCGTTGACGTCGGATATAGACTCGGAAATGAATTTAACTACTAAACCACCATAGATAGAGTTGGAGAATGCTTTTGCATAGGAAAGCGCGAAATTCATCAGACTAGGTTTATATGTGCCCAGTCCCCCGTCGGGGCTGCTACCGTTTGTGATTTGTATCTCACCGAAATTCATCGACATAACCTGCAAGCCAAAGGCACCTGATTCCCCGACCTTTTGTGTTAAGCCAAAGGCGAAAATATTAGTCCCGGTTCCTTTAAGCCATTGTGTATGAGAAAATATCAACTGTGTTTTTTTTGTAAACGCAGTTCCTGCAACATTGCCCCACATAGCTTCAAGACCCTTTACGTTCGCCATATTGGCATTTCCCCATCCGCTACTTCTGGCCCAAGGGTTAATTAGCAGCTCAGAAGCACCGGCCTGACCCGAACGGTCTTTGTTACCGGCATAAGCAGGACTTATTGTCGCGATAATTAAAAATGCAATCAGATATTTATAAAAAGTATTCATACCATTTATTTTTTTCTTGTCCATTAAATTTTGATTAGAATGTGTTAAGGTCAGGAGTTCGTTGAATGCTGAACCATTTAATAACTCTTTCACCAACTGGTGATTTTACATGTATATAATAAACACCTCCCGAGATGGGAACCCCGGCAAAGTTTTTCATATCCCATTCGATACTGGTTGTTTCCTGCATATAATCCTGTTTGTTGATATCCTGCCCGAATTTTACAGGGGCAACGCCTCCCACGTCAACTTTAAACTGCTTTATTTTTGTTCCGGCAACATCAAATATGGTAATGGTACATTGCTTTGGGATATTAGTGATTTTCACCCTTGTATCCAGTGCGTTATTCTCATAGGCCGAGAATGCATAATATGGATTTGGCACTATGTTGATAATGTCGAGATGGGATTCGGTGACCGTAGGTTCGTCATAGCCCGTTGCAAGACCTGCCGTGCTGAACTCGTACATAGGGTAACCGCCGTTTATGTCCATGCCCGGATATATTGTGTCCAAAGGGATTCTTGCATAGAACCTCTCGTATGGTTTGCTGATTCTTATTTTAATCTTCAGCTCGTTCGACAACCATTCCGCATTCGGGTTTGCCAGGGGTATCCCAGTGTACATTATATTTGTGAAGAAGAGGTGTTTTATGCCGAACAGCGTTGATGTAAATAAAGTATCAAGGGTCTCAACGGCATTCCTGCCCGCATCGTAGGCAGAGGATTGAATTACGAAGTTGAATGGCCCCAAGGTTGTCTTGACCGTGTCGTGGCGCATGACATAAACATAGTGTTTGCCCCCAAAGGTTATCTCGCCATTGGTGCCTTTAATTATTTCCGATGTTGGGTTGAAGAGCATATCGCGACCATTTTGGTCAACAAGCCATGAATCTTCGCCAAACATAATGTTTAGTCTTTCGCCGGTTTCAATGTTGATAGCGTATCCCGGGAACCAGCCCATGCCATGATCACTGATATAGTTGGCATCGTTGGGGTTTTCACTGGGGCCATCACCTATTGTGGCATAATTTCCGTCTTTGTCAACGGAGGCATGGGCGCGAAGTGCAAATTTCGGCACATTTCCTTCAGTGAGTTCCTGATAATAGCTCATTTCAAGAACAGGAACGCGCGACCACTTGGTTTTGTCAGGCGTGAAAACAATGTCAACACTTGAAATTTTCCTTAATGAAGAGCCGTTTTTGGCCAGTCCGCTAAACGCGGGGCCAACTTCGCTCTCAACAGCACTGTTTTCCCCGGGGGTGTTATTTCCAAAAGCGGTCATCGAATAAGGCGCCCATGTTCCGCCTACAATCTTCTCATAGTTTTCCTGTGGGTCCCATGGTTTGTTGGGGTCCCTTGTCATATTCCAGTCGTCGTCGGCAGCAGTACCCGCATCACCGGCTTTATAAGTTCCTGAACGTATCCAGTTTATCGGCGATCCGGGGACGTCCATGTCAGGAACGCCGGACAACCAAATGTTGGAACTGTCTTCAACTTCAACAGAAGAGCTTAGATAGCCATTGTTGTCGGAAAGTATGTAATACATTGCTTTTTGACTCTGGTTGTCGCCTACATTGTACGGCCCTGGATAATAAGGCTGCGACAGTTCCACGGAGATGCCGAGGTCGGTAAACAACTGTTCGTTTTGGAAAAGAATACTTGTGTCGCCAGGGTAAACGTCCCCAGTATTCATATCTTTTAAAAACCATTTTGAGACTAGCTTACTTGCTGTGTCGCCCCTTAAAATGGCATCCCCGATAACTTTTTCCAGACGTATGGTCTTTAAAGTGTCCAACCATAATTGATAGTCGCTGCTGACAACGTTCAGAGGGTCGATAACCCTTACGTTGACAGGGCCGAAATTTTTCTTATAAACAGGATTGTATGCGATTGGATAATCAGGATCGCCAAAAATATTATCGGGTCCTGCGGGGGATTTCGACAAAATCTCTTCGATGGTGGCATCCGTCAGCTCAAGAATGTTTCCGCCGTTACCATTGCCTGCAATACGGGTTATCTCAGGTGTGTCCCCATACTCGCCGTTGACTTTTGTCCCGTTTACTATTTTATGTGGTACGCCTACATAAGTCTTGATGTTTTTCCTGCCTGCCAAATAAGGTAATGTTTGGCCCAGATGCCCATAAGGTGGCAGATCTGGTTTATATGGAGCGTACATATTATAACTATAGGCAATTGCCATATAATAATATTGTTTGTGGTTAACCAGTTGAACATTGTTTTCTGCAAAAGCATCCTGTGTCAGTATAAAGGAATGTGAGATGCCATTGTCGCCACCTTGCACCATTTCCTGCGGGACGTTGGCCCCAAGTGCTTCATTATAGTTATAATTGACGATTCTTGTAACCCCGTTTTTAACGTCGAATTGCGCAACTAAACGGGCTTTGTCGGCATCGTAAAGACTTTCTACGCTAACCTGAGGGCTTTTCAGCTGGAATATCTGATAGCCTTCAAATCTGTAAAGGGAGTCGCTTGGCTCACCATTGCCGCCCGGCAAGGGTTGTATAATGTTAGGGTCTATTTCTGAATACGATTCGTTGAAGTTATTTGAATTGGGGGAGTTTGAGATATAAACTATCAATTCCTGGTCGAGTTCGCGGATAGCAAGATCCGGGGCGTCAGGGCCGTCGATCACTTTAAAGCAGTTATCGAACAAGGCCTGGCATTTATCGTCCACAACCCTTAAAAGCTCAACCGATGCGAAAGGGCCGCCCGAAGTTGCTCGGGCCCATGGAATACCCACGGTTATATAGTTTACGGCTCCCGATTTTAGTGTAAAAGGCCCTGCCGACTGCATAAAACGCCTGTCGCTAGGGGCGTTGGGCGAACCGTTATTTCCGGTTTCCTCAGTCCAGTAAAACCCGTTTTGAGTAAAACCGCCATTCGGTGGGATTCCATCGGTACCCCAGTTGCAAGGGTCTGAATCGCCAGGGAACATAAACTCGCAATCAGGGCCTACAACGCCCAACGCATAGGCATCGCCACCGTATCTCATTTTCTGGCCGTTTTTCCAAATACCCCTTAGGTAATTATAATATTCCGGAGCCACGCCAGGGTCTCCTTGGTTGCTGTTGTCGTTATTGTGATATACAAAACGGCGCATACCGAAACGTTCGTCGTCAACGATATTGTTTCCGAAGTTTACACCGTTTATTGCTGCTGCCTCAATCTTGAAGGTGCCGGAGACCAATGCCCCGGAGGCATCGTAATAATTCATGGTCAGGTTAGTGCCGTTTTTCGAAACTATATCGCAGCTTCCGCCAAAAGAGGGCCCGGCAGTACTGTCGCCGTTAAATGACGGGTTGTCGTAACCGTCAGGATCCATATAAGGCCCTTGGAAAAAGTCAACTCCAATTGCTGGTGGTTGATTACCATAGGATTCAGGCTCGTTATTCCCGTCAACGGCGGCGCCGTTATAGCAATAACCCAATCCCCTGCCAACATCGCAACCTACAAAGTCGTCGAAGGCATAGCCAAGGTCGGTATCAACCCATGGTGACATATAAGTGTTAGTGAGCTCAAAAGTAGAACGGTTGATTATTTCATAAGAATAGAAGGTCATATTGTTGATGACATCATTGGTCGCAAAGGCAAAAGCCTGTGCCCTTATTTCCATTCCGATGGCAGCACCTTGTGTTTCTGTATGTATGTTGCCTTTATCGTTGAAGACCCACCATAAAGTTTGGTCGCCTTTGATAACCTGGTCGGCAAGAATACTCGATCCCGGGATCAAGGAGCCTTCAAGTTCCTCTTCCTTAGTCGGGATTTTTGTATGACAGAGCTCGTTTGAGATGTCATAATAAGGGTAATCGCCCTCTTCCCAGTTATAATCGCCATCGCCACCTTTATCATAAAAAGGGGCAAGGTAATAGCTTTGTCCCTTACTGACGTCGCCATGCGCAGGCCAGTTTTTGATTTCCTGAGGCACCACATATCCGTCATAGGGAGCATAGGCGCCTGTCTCCGGGTCGAATTGCGCGATAAACTCATCAACCATTTCGCGCGTCATGCGGAAATGCTTGTCGTATTCGGCACAAACCTGTTCGTCTATTGCAGCAGTACCATCAATGGTCAGGGGCCCTGTCCAATAGTCAACACCAATTTGGCGGTATCTGAGGGCGGCCAGCTTTAACTGGTTGTTTATATCGAGCCCTCCTATCCATAGAGAACCTGAGAACATTGAAGTTGCAGACCCTTCCTTTGGGATGAAGTATTGTGATCCGATGCCACCCGGCAAGTCCCACCACATGTCGCCACCGGTATTTATACGTGCTTTGACATTGTTTATGTCAAGCCATTCGAAACCTGCCGCAGGGGCACAGCCCGCCGTAGTTTGTTTTAGGTTTGCACTTTGGCTTTTCTCGAATTTATATTCTTCGGCAAAGGATTGATTTATTAATAATAAAGCAACAATGCCAATCATTAAGCCGCGAAAAATATTTCTCATAATATTATTATTTTCTACTTTCTTCATTTTCAATTAGCTAAGTTGTCCGTTAAAAGTTGAGGATTAAACCTACCCTTATTTGGCGTGGTGCACTATAGTTAAAAGGACTATCAACAAAAACGCTGTATAAATCATAAAATGATTGCGGATCGATTTGTGAATTTATTTCACGTTGCCATTCAGGAGCCGATAGATATCCGTCATCGTCAGGGTTACCTGTGAACGGATAAACATTAATAACGTTTTTAGTGTTAAGAATGTTTAGGACCTGGAAGTAAACATTCATATAAGTACGTTTTTGATTGTCGCCGGCTTTTGCTTTCGACCTGAAATAAAAGTCTTTGTCAATCCTTAGGTCCATGCGGAATTGCCAGGGGAGCCTTGAGCCACCGTAAGTTCCTTTCAGAAGGTTGTTGCCTCCCGATAATGGGGATCTTACGTTAGTGGAGGCGGTATAAGGAATCCCGGAACCGCCTGTTACTGTCAGGCTAAACCCAAAGTCGCTTAGGATATCGACCGGGGCCTTGCCGCTCTTTTCGCGCTTGATACTAGGCCCGTTGTAGTTTTTGCCATTTGCAAACCTATAATCAAGCAATATATTGAACTGATGTCTCCTGTCCCATGGTAAGGGGAAAGTTGACCTTAGGTTTGGAAGCCCGGCGGCAATTAGCGATGCGGCAGTTGTTGTTGACGAGCCTGTTGCATCGGCAAACTGCAATGTGTAAGAAGCCCTCATACGGACATTGTTCGTACGCCTTAAGTCATATTCCAAGGTGAGTCCCTTAACGGTTCCGAAGTCCAGGTTGTTATAAGATGTATAATCCTTAGGATAGGCACCAGTAAATCTGTACAACTGGATCATGTCGCGCATTTCACGGTAAAATGTCGTAAAGGTAATCGACGATGAGTTAGTAAGTTTTTGCTTGAAGCCTAATTCGTAATCAATTGTCTTTGTCGGCTTGAGCGAAGGATTGTTTACAGACCCTCCTATTGTATTAAAGAAATAATATGTGGCAGGACTTGAGAATATATTAGATGTAGGGCGCTGGGTCAGGACATCGTAATGCGCAAAGAATAAAGCATCTTCCGAAATAGGGAAGGAGAACGATATCCTCGGCATGATGTTAATCTGGGGATCGTAATCCTTGAAGGAGGTTATATCAACATTCTGCTGATCCGGATTTTTTAACATTGGCGATATCCCGCTTCCGACATCAAGAACCGTCGGGTCTTGGATTTCAACACCTTCGGCATTATACCATATATTCCCGTTTCTATAACCAACTATCGTTGATGGGTTATCGACTCTATCGACATAAACAATATAGTCGCTTCCCATGTTTCCGGGATGATTGATCGTGCCGCCTCCCTGGAATGAATTAACTTCGCTGACCGTTTGGGCCGGGAAAAGCAAATAAGGATCCTTTAAGACTTTTTGGTTTGCATCAAAACGGTCAACACGGACACCTACGTTGAAGATAAGATCTTTAAACGCAAATTTGTCCTGAATATAACCGGCCATATAAATTGGGCGGAAAGCACCTATGTCCCGGGTTAAATCACCATTAGCATCTTTTTTGTCAAAAAAGTCGTCGTAAGCTGGTTGGCTAGTCGTAACATTCCCTTTATAGTCAAATCCGTAATAATTCAAATAAGAATTTCCGCTATTCCAAAGCTCATCGGACGAAAACATGCTGATATCGAATGCGTCTTGCCCTATATTGCCTGTGTGCATAACTCCTTCGGCATCATAATAAAGTATGGAGCCATCATTATAATCATAAGAGTCGATAAGGATGAAATCCAGTCCGTCCTCGGCCAGGCCCATCGCTTTTCTCAGATTTTTGTCGAATGTAAATTGCGATGCCCCGTCATATTTCCTGTTATAAGCAATAGTGTCAATACCGGTAAAGAAGGGGTTGTCTTTGTCGAGCTCGCGGATATGGAAGTTTGTTAGTCCTCTCATTTGTGTCCATAATCCGGTTGGCGAATAGTTTATTGCCCTGTTCACTCTTTGCTCATACTGGAAACCTATCCTAATGGCATTGTTCCCTATGTCCAAAGATGCATCTGCTCTTAAGTTATACTGGTCGTTGTCCCATTTGCCATAACCTGTCTGGTTGGTTCCGGGCGATTGGTATAGTCCATATACAGAGCGAGGTACGCCGCCGTTGAGCAAGCCGCCACCAAGAAGTATCTGGTCGTTGTTCATATAGTTTCCTTGCGGGTCGTCAAATAAACCATAATAACTATTGGTTATTTCGGCTACCAAAGGGTTGATATCCCTTGCGTCCCATGTTACCAGGGTGTCGAAATCCCATGAGTTCAGTAAATAAACGTCCTCATAAGTCTGGCCGTTTACGGTTTCGGTCCCCAGTTCGTAAGTAGGGGTTTTATAGGTAGAGAATTTTCCCAGGTAACCATATTTGAACAAATCGCCCCAATGTGTAGGGTCGCCATATTCGCCTTTGTCCTTGGTGTAGTCTGCCTGAATGGAATAATAAACGTTTTTAACCAGTCCGGTATATTCTGGGCCGGTAGGGAACCTTTGGGTAAATTTAACGTAACCGCGATAGGTTGTCCTGTTTAAACGGCGGTTTTTGTCGTAGTTGAGCAGGCTGCCCCTATAGTTGAAATCGTTGCTGCTTCTTGTATAATAACTACCTCCCAAAGTCAGGTTGATGGTTTCGGTAGTCCTGACACTGATGTTACCGAGTACGTTTACGCTATAGTTGGAGGTGTTCATTGAGGTGTTGATCTGCTGCAAGTCATCCATGCGCAGGAACTCGCCATTGACATAAGTTCCGCTTTGCCCTGCACCTACCGGCCGCAAGGGGTTTTGCTCAAGGTTTCGGAGAACATCGTCCTTAGCCTTGTAATGTCCTATTGCAGAAGGTCTTCCATCGGCTCTATAGTTAAGGTCGCCTGCAATGAAGAAGCCAAGGACCGAAGTGTTGTTTTTATTGCTTCCCTTGATCAAGGGCCCCATTAAATTGAACCCGACCCTTGAAGCACCGAAATTATCGAGGAATTCGGAAGTCTCGAGTTCCAATCCTGCGCCAAAATTCCTGGAGGGCCCTTTTGTTGTTACGTTAATAATACCGGATGTTGCATCGCCGTACTGGGCAGGCACACCTCCTAAAATAACGTCAACCTGCTCAATGGCCGATTGTGGCACGCTTGCATTACCTATAACCCTGATGCCGTCTATAAACATGGCTGTTGCGTCGGAACGCGCACCGCGAACGCTGCCTCTTTCACCATCCTGTGAGAAAACCCCACCAACCGTGGTGGCGACGGCATTTGCGTTCCTGTTGGGCATTTTGGCAATTTCTTCCGAAGTTATCGAAGCCCCGGAAGCTGTTTCGTCTTTTGATATCAAAGGAACTTTGTAGTCTATGATCTCAACCTGTTCCAATGTCTCTGCCGTAGAAGTCATCTTAATATCATGAAACCTTGTTTTATCGGCTGCTATTGTTATACCTTGCGTAATTACTGTTTTGTAGCCTATAAAGGTCGCTTTTAAGTCGTATTTTCCCGGTGGGATTGGCTTAATGGTATAGTTTCCGTCGAAGTCGGACGTGGTACCTCCAACCTGGGTTCCATTGTTGACAAGGATGATGTTTGCAAAAGGAATAGGTTCCTTGGTGTCCTTGTGAACTACTTTTCCTTTCAATGCACCTTGCTGCGCATGCAGCATAAGCGCTGTCGCAAGTATTAAGCCTAACGTGAGGAGTAAATTTCTTATCATACTCTGTTAATTTTATAATCTATAAAAAATCCTGCGTTATTTAACTGTTTCTGGTAAACCTCACATAAAATATAAGATTCACTAAATTATATTATTTCTATTTTACAATATCAGTACGACGGTCTTTTTAGTATCTCAGCATAAATTACCGCTTTCTTGATATCAATTCTTGGTTTTCTATTTTTACGGACAGGTTTCTTCGTTACCGATTCCGCTCTTTTCAAATTATTTTCGACTTCTGTGGTATAGACTTTCTTTTCTTCAAAAAAGTTGCCCTCTTCTTCATATTCGTCGTCATAAGAAAATGGCCCGGATGTCTTTTCATTCGCTAAGGGATTAGCATCAAGAGCTTCCGTAAACGAATCCCCTGTTGGTTCTTGAGCAGTATTTTCTTCTGCATAAACAGTTTCTTCCTGCTTGATCCCTAAGAACTCACCTATGAGGTCTTCCATCAAAGGTTTTTTGCTAATATTTTCATGCCCAGGTCGTTGGCCTTTCTTGCCCTTTTGGATTCCTTTGTAAATTGAAAAGGCAACCCAAACCAATCCAATCAAAAGATAAGTGTAATCACCAATCGAACATTCAGCTATCATCAAGAAAAATTTAAGTGGATAAAAATAGAAATTATATGAATATAAACTGCATCAGAAACAATTGTTTCCGTAAAAATAACGAAAATATTTCATTATGTGAATTAAAAATGCTGGTAAACAATTGGTTATGTCAATGCTGATTGTGTATAAATTATTTTTTTATCCGCAATAGCGAGATAACTTCAAAAATGGTGAAAGCAAAATAATAAATAAAAAATGTTAACATGAACGAAACGGCATCTTCCTTGTTGAGGATTGCGTAAGCAACGATGACAATGCTAAAGAACACTAGTTTCCCAAAGTTGACGAGCATAAAGGCGTTAGCGAATTTGCTAAGCCTGCTTTCCATGGATTTCGAGAGCATTTTAAAAATTCCGATATTGGATGCGTACAAGAAAATCAGTATGTAAAAAAACGCAGGGCTAATTTTGATTTTGGGGGAGGAGTAATAAACCGCCATGCTTAGAAGAAGCATTACGGCAGTTAAGGCGGTAATTTGCTTTACGAAGGTTTTGAAACTTTTCATGTTGTTTTATTTTTGTTTAAAGATCTCGCGCATACCATAGATTACGGCCGCGATGACACTTACGATAGTTAAGCCAACAGTAAATACCGGGAATTCGATATCAACTGCTTTATCTAATTCCTTGCCCCCGAACGCAGCGCCTACGATAATCACTATCATTTGTAATGCCAGGCTTGAGTATTTGGCATAAAATTTTAGCGGGCTGTCATCGTTTTTTTTCACCGGATATATTTTTGTCCTGTACAGAACTCAAATTCCCCGACGACATTTGACATGTCCCAGAGAAAACGGCTCCCGGTTCTATGGAAATCCTTTTGGTGATAATATCGCCCGAGACCCTTGATGATTCAGTTAAATTAACTAAATTGTTAACGGTAACCTTGGCTACCAGCTTCCCCGATATGTCGGCATTATCGCACTTTACCGTTCCTTCTATGCTCGCAGACTCGCCAACTACCAGTTTGCCTTTGGTAATAATATTCCCGACAAGGGAGCCGTCGATCCTCAAATCGCCTTCGGTTTCAATATCCCCTTTGATAATGGTGCCTTGCGAGATCAAGTTGTGCACTGCATGGTCGCCATTGCTGTTACTAGATTTTTTCATGGTATTTTGATTGATTATTTTCTGAAACATTAGTCTCTTTTATAATATTTTTCAAAGAAATCCTTATATCCTCCTATGTTCTTGTCGCGATAAAACAAAGGATAATTGGAAGTGCTGATGGGGAACAAGAAATAATCTCCTTTGGCAACCCCTGAGAGGACATATTCGTCGTTGTTCAACGCATTATAATAATTCATGGCCTCATCTTTGTTCTTGAAGTTGCCCACCGTGATAATAGTTTGGGTTTTGTTGAGCAGCAGGCTCTTGACTTTCAGCCGCATCAAGCTAAAATATTTGCCGTTAAAGTCGGATAAGCGTATTTTCAGGGGGTTGACCTCGATATTTTCGTTGTTGGCTACAAACATCACGAAGTGCATGCTGTTTTCCTTATAGTAATATATCGACTTTTCCTTGCCCTTATTGGCTTCTAACTCTTTCTTTTGTTCTTTTATCTCTTCGGGGACGCCTAAGCCGTATTCCAGCTGCAGTTTTCTTAAAAGGGCTTTCGCACGTGGCACGACGGCGCTTTCGGGGAATGAAACAAGAAGTGTGTCAAGGCAGGCATAAAGGGTGTCGGGAGTGTCAACCTTTCCTAGCGAGAGCGCCCTAAGGTACATAAACCTTGGCATCAGGGCAGTGTCGTCAGGATAGAGTTCCATTCCTTTGTCCGAGTATGATATCACCCTATAAAACTTCTCGTTCTTAAAGGCTTTATACGTACGCATATATAGTTCGGAGGCTTTTAGCTTTTCCTCCTCCAAAAGAGTATAATAATCAGGATTGATAATCACTTTTGCATAAGTGCTTTCGGGATAGTTCGACAATATCAGGTTTTTATAATAATCGGATTCCCCGGAATTGTTTTGTGAATTATAAATCTTGTACAAAGCATACCACGATTCCAGGCGATAGTCGTTTTCGGGGAATCGTTTTTGGAAATCAATATATGTTTCCTGTGCCCTGACGGTATCGTTGAGCTGCATTAAATAAATGAATCCCAGACGGTTGAATGCTTCAATAAGTTTTTTGTCGGAGGCTTCCATCTTCTCGGGCGTATTTGGTATTCCCGCCAGATAAAATGTCCTGTCGATGGGATTTGCGCTTCCCACCGATGTTGAATCGGGAATCGAGTCGTTTGCCGCCACTGCATCGTCGCCCGACATCATAAGCCTCTTGTCGCTTATGCGCCAATTGTCCTCAAGTTTCCTGTTCCCCCATTTTCTTGCGAACTCGGTATATCCGGAGCTTAACGCGGCAGTATTATAAAAATACCACTCCCCGTTCCCAAGGCTGTTGCCTGAGCCGCCCCTGTTGCTCATGTCAACAAACTGGGTCCCTCCGTCATTTAATTCCTCTTCTTCTTTCTTTTTCTCTTCGGCAGCGATATAATCAGATATTTTTTTGTCGATGAAGGCATATAATTCCGTTGTGTCCATGTTGGCCAGGTGTTGCAGGCTGTCTTGTTCCTTGATTGTTTGCGCTTGCGTGACCAGATCGGTTAGCACGCCCGCCTTACGGCTGATTTCGTCGTAATTGGGGTAATCTTTTGTCAATGAGCTAACGGCAGTATCATAATAAGCCTGTGCATAAACATAATTGTTTCTGTCGAAGAACATATCGGCAACCTCAAGGGACGACCTGGTTTTTTGAACCTGGTTTTTTGTGCTGAATCTTACCGAGTTGCGCAAATGTTGAATGGCGAGGGTGTCGTTGCCGTCTTTTTTAGCGACTTCCGCCAAAGCATAATATATCTGATCCATGAACTCCTCGTTCCTTTTTTCTTTGAGCATTTTGTGAAGAATCTTGTTTATATCCTTACTGCTGCCGTTTTCAGAGGCATAGGTCTGAGCTAAGTGCATTTTGGCCTCGAAAGCCATTACATAATCGGGGTTTTTCTTGACGACGCTCTTAAAATACTCAGTGGCGGTTTTCAGGTCGCCTTCCTTTTGATATAACTGGCCCAGGATAAATTCAACCCTGGTGGTGATATATTTGTCCTTGTTAAGTTCGATCGACCTTTCCAGATACGGATAAGCATCATCGTATTTTTCTTGCGCCAGATAAAAATCGGCCAAGACCAAAGGTATCTGCCTCTCTACGTAAAACGGGAAATCCTTTTCGTCCAGCTTGCTTTGAAGAAGGTTGATGGTGGCCTCGGCTTTTTCATACCTCTCGGCCTGGACATGAGTTTTTGCCAGCCAAAGCCATGCCTCGTAATGAATTGGTTCGTCGGGGTAACTCTTTGCCACATAATCAAAAACACGACGTGCGCTAATATAGTCCTGTTTATAAAAATGGGCCTTGCCCATCATCAAATAGCTATTATCTATCCACTTAACCTGCTCTTTGCCGCCAAAATACATCGAATGTTTCTGAATTCCGATACTTGCTTTCTTTATGGTCCTGTCCATTTTAGGGTTCAGGCGCTGAGCCTGTTTCTTTTCCCCGTAATTATAAACCCTCAAAACCTTCGAGTAATCATCCTTCACGGTTTGCCTTAAGCTTTTTTCGCCTTCTTCCAGGCTCATCATGCCGTTCCAATAAACATTGTAATGACAGGTAAGGTTGTGGTACGAGCGTCGCATCCAGGTATTCTTCTTGGTCGAGCATGCATTAACGGCTATCGCTATAAACAGCACACCGATAACATACCTTATCCTGTATTTGTAGATTAACCTCAATCTTAATTTTCCTATTATAACTGATTTCAGAAAAAAATATTACTGAATGACGGCAAAAATAATAAAGATGTGATTAGTACCGAAGAATGTTTTGATTATTGTTGGTTGCTTCATAGGATAATAGTTTGGGTTGTATTTGATCAAGACATAATACGGTCATCGGGCCCAAGCACCGAAACCGATTTTTCCGTAGGTTTGCGTTTTAATATTTTAAAATGGCCAAGCATAAGTCCGATAAAAAGTGGTATTATAAATTAAGGAGCAAATATCGCCTCGTGATCTTCAATGACGAGACATTTCAGGAGCGTTTAATCTTTAGGTTGACCAGGCTCAATGTGTTTTCGGTATTTTTGAGCCTCGGCATAATCTTTACAGCCCTCACCTTTGTGCTGATTGTTTACACTCCGGTTAAGGAATATATACCGGGTTATCCGAGCTCTTATCAAAACGAATCGATAATCCGCTTGAACATTCTGGCTGACTCGCTGGAAACAGAACTGAAAAGAAAGGATTTGTTCTTTGAGAACATAAAGAACATAGTTGAGGGAAAGGATTTTAGTGATGACAGCCTCGATGTTGTTCCGGAAAACAAGAAGCTTTACGACACCATTAGCCTGAAGTCCTCGGCACAAGACAGCTTATTGCGTCTGGAATTCGAATCGCAGAACCTTAATAATTTATATTTGTCCGACCTGGTCCAGGCAAAGGAGTTGAAGAAAATAAGTATTAGAAACCTAAGCTTTTACCCCCCTATCGACGGAATTGTAACCTCCAAATTCGATTTGAGCAAAGATCATTTTGGTGTCGATGTTGTTGCAAAGCATAATTCGGCGGTAACCGCCACTCTCGACGGAACGGTAATATTTACTGCCTGGACTTTGGAAACGGGATATGTTATCGCCGTTCAGCATCGCGAGAACATAGTTTCCTTTTATATGCATAATTCTGTCTTGCTGAAAAAAACGGGTGAAATCGTCAAGGCCGGACAGCCAATAGCAATTACCGGCGAATCAGGGGAAATAACTACCGGCGCCCACTTGCATTTCGAGCTTTGGCATCGCGGGGCGCCTGTAGATCCTGAGGATTATATAATTTTTTAAATATCTATCATGAAGAAACCAATAGTTTACCTGGCAAGCTTGTTGTTTGCGCTGATCTTTACTCATTCCTATGCCCAAGCACAGAAAGATTATGAGGAACTTGATAAATATATCGAAAAATATATGGGCGAATTTAACATGCCTGGTTTTGCCATTGGGCTTGTTAAGAACGGGGAAGTTGTTTTCGAGCATGCCTACGGTTATAAAAATACCGAAACAAAAGATAAAGTTGACGAAAACACCTTGTTTGGAATTGCCTCTTGTTCAAAGGCTTTTACAGCAGCATGTATTTCTATTTTAGTTGATAGAGGTGAGCTGAGCTGGGATGATAAAGTAGTGGATGTTTTACCCGGTTTTAAGTTGTCGGATCCTGAAATCACGGCAAAAATTACTGTTGAGGATCTGCTGGCACATCGTTCCGGTTTCGAGACCTTTGACGGCGATTTAATATGGTATGGAACCCAAAGGAGCACCGAAGAGGTTGTCAGGAGAATTCGCTATCGCGAGATGCCTTACGGTTTAAGAGAGAAATTCGGATATTCTAACCTCATGTTTATTACTGCCGGCGAAGTAATTAAGAGTGTTACAGGTAAACCATGGACTGAGTTCCTGAAAGAGAATATCCTTGATAAAATCAATATGAAATCATCCACAACTACCAACCATGGTTTTGAAAACAATGGAAACGCTGCTTGGCCTCATATAGATGGCAAGCCCATGGAATTCATCAATTACGACAACATAAGCTCGGCAGGGGCTATCAACAGCTCAGTTGCCGATATGATGCAATGGCTCAAGTTGATGTTGGGGAAGGGCGTTTATAATGGCGATACAATATTCTCAACATCAAGTTATTACCATTTGGTATCGCCGCAAACCTTGTTGAATGCCGGCAGGGCCGAGACAATTGACGGCACTCATTTTACGGCTTACGGACAAGGTTGGTTTCTAAAGGATTATATGGGAAAGAAGATTATTAATCATGGCGGCGGCCTTCCCGGATTTCATTCAAAAGTTGTTTTGGTACCCGAGGACAGCCTTGCATATGTTATTCTTGCCAATCAATTGTCGGCCCTGATTCCCGCCATCGACAAGAAAGTGCTCGATTTTTTCCTTAATCAAAATGACACAACTGATTGGGCAGCGAAATATCTAAAATATGAAATAAAACAAAAAAAGTCGCTAGAAGAAAAATGGGAAAGACTCGCCGAGGAAAGAATTAAAAACACTAAGCCATCATTGGATTTGGAGAAATATGCAGGCGGGTACAACGATAAAATGTATGGTGATGCAAGAGTGGAACTTAAAGATAATGAGTTGTTTATAACATTGGTGCCAACGGCAAAACTGTTAAACTCGAAACTTGAGCATTGGCATTATGATACTTTTAAGATAAAATTCGCCGATCCATTCCTGCCTGCGGGCTTCGTTACTTTTTCATTTAACGCAAAAGGTGAAATAGCTGGTTTTAAAATAGATATGGATGCCCCTGATTTCCATTTTGAGAAATTGGATTTTGTGAAAAAGTAGAATCTTAATAATAATTGAAAGTTTACGCCTCGAAAGTGTCATATTATATCGAATTCTCAACTTATCAAATAGTATCTTTGCAAAATGGATCTTGAAATTAAAAATACTGAAATAGACCTTGATGAGTCGAGATTAAACCAAGTTAAGGAACAACTGGCTTTATATTTCAAAACTTTAAGTTATGGGAAAAAGAAAGGTAAAGACTTAAATATTGTGTCTTTATTTTCTGGTTGCGGAGGCATGGATTTAGGTTTCGAAGGTGGTTTTAAAGTATTTAAAAAGTCAATTGCCGAGAGTTCTTATGATAGGTTTGTAGAGAGGGATCTCAACAAAACCTATTCAATATTAAAAACAACAAGATTTAAGACTGTTTTTGCCAACGATATTTTAAAAGATGCAAGAAATGCTTGGGTGCACAATTTTTCCAAACTGGAATATTCGCCCGAGATTTTCCAATCGGAGAGTATTGTTAATCTTGTTAAATTACATGAATTAGGCTTAAAAGTATTTCCTGAAGAAGTAGATTTAGTGACTGGAGGCTTTCCTTGTCAAGACTTTAGCGTGGCAGGAAAAAGAAACGGCTTTGAATCGCATAGGAAGCACGATGGCAAACTTGCATCAGGCGATCTACCAACAGAAGAAACAAGAGGGAAACTTTATTATTGGATGAAGAGGGTAATTGAAATTACCTCACCGAAAATGTTTATTGCCGAAAATGTAAAGGGTTTAGTAAACCTTTCTGATGTTAAGGATATTATACAAAAGGATTTTGCCTCTGCCAACGGAAACGGTTATATAGTTTTGCCGCCTCAAGTATTGCATTCGGCCGACTATGGAGTGTCGCAATCCCGGGAAAGGGTTATTTTTATCGGAATTAAAAAATCGGAATTAAACTCAATTGCCTTATCTGAGCTATCCAAGAAAAATATTTCCGATGAATACAATCCTTATCCGCCAATAACTCACAAAAAAGAGAATTATGTTAAACTGAAGGACTTATTTAAAAATTTAAAAGAACCTTCGTTTTCGACCGACCTGTCTCAAATGAATTATTCAAAGGCCAAATATATGGGCAAACACTGTCAAGGGCAATCTGAAATAAATTTAAACGGCATCGGGCCAACTATCAGGGCAGAGCATCATGGAAATATCGAATTTAGGAGGTTGTCGGTTGAAAATGGCGGCAAATATGATTTTGAATTGAATAATAACAAAGGCGAACGAAGGCTGACTGTTAGGGAATGCGGGCTAATTCAATCGTTTCCACCTGATTTTGAGTTTGTTGTAGAATCAAATGAACCAAAAAAGAAGTTTCTAATAAGCCCATCACAGGCATATAAAATTATTGGCAATGCAGTTCCTCCGTTAATGGCATTTAACTTAGCGGCTAGAATTGAGGATTTGTGGGATAAATATTTTAATTAAACTAAAAACCATGTTAATTTCACTAAATAACTCCCTTGAGAAACTTGACTTTGAGAAGTTGCTTGTTTCAACAATAAACGCCTTAAATCTGGAATCTTCTCGGGCAAGCGAAAAATATTTAAAATTATTAGGGAGCAAATTAGAGAATGAAGTTTATGATGTTATGTGCTCTACTGCAGAACATACGCCTTTTGAGGGAACAATAGAACTGATATCAGGCCAAAAATTCCCTGACATTATCGCCAATAACTATTTTGGCGTTGAGGTGAAGTCAACAAAACAAAATCATTGGAAAACCACAGGAAATAGTGTGCTTGAAAGTACAAGAGTTGAAAATATTAAGCGCATTTATATGCTTTTTGGCAAAATATATGAGCCTATTCAATTTAAGTGCCGTCCATATGAAGACTGTTTGTCGGATGTTCTTGTTACTCACTCGCCAAGATACTTGGTTGATATGGATCTAAAAACAGGCAATACAATTTTCGATAAAATTGATTTGGAATACGACCAGCTTAGGCAAAGTGAAAATCCAATAAAACCCATTAAAGATTATTATAGGGCTAAACTAAATGAAGGTCAGGAACTTTGGTGGCTGGATAATGAAGAATACAAACCGGATTCTTTGATTTTTAAAATTTGGAATACTGTTTCAAAGGAGGAAAAGGAAGATTATAAAATTCTTGCTTATGCCATGTTTCCTGAGATTTTAGGAAAACACCAAAGTAAATTCGACAATTTTACCTTATGGTTGTCTGTGCGAAAACGTATAATCTGTCCTAATATTCGTGATTTATTTACTGCAGGCGGAAGGCAAAATATTATTGTTGAGGGTGTTGAGTTTAAAATGGCACCCAAGGTGATGGTTAAGTTTATTATTAATATTGATAAAATTGTGAATGTTATTAAATTAATTGAACTTGATGAATTCAACGAAATTTGGAGAACTAAGTTTAAGAGTAAAAAAGCAATAGAACAAGAATGGATTAATAAGGTTCTGGCATTTTCGCATAAAACCTATGGTTTTGAAGGCTTGAACTTTAGTAAATGGCTGTCGGACAAACTGAAACTCAATAATCAATAAAAAAAATCTATAATTATTATTTTATTGTTCTGGTTATGAGCAATATACTTGAGAGCTGAATTGCCGATTCCTCGGCGTTGAATATTAAAATTTTAAACTTTATGATTGAAAAACAAAAAAACACTCAATAAGCACAATACTCACTTTGGTCAAACTCATGTCGAGGTTCCGGGAAAACGGCCATACTTTTGGTCCAATGATTCGAGGGTATTACAAATGAAGAAAAGAAACCTGCCATAAACCCATGTTCGAAACGGCCTCCTTGTATAAGACGGAAACCGCCGATTACTATCCCGTGTACTCCTGCTATTTGGGTTTTATTTACCATGGTGTTTGTTAATATTCAATACTTTCATGGATTCTTTGTTTGTATATCTTAGTTAAAGTTCTAAAATTAATAATATTTGACCTAAGGTTTTGATATCTTCTAATTTGGCAAACTCCCTTTTATGTTCTGCAAGCTTTTCCACTAAATTACGGAAAACCTTGCAATTTAGAGTGCTAAAAAATGATGGGTTATTCAAATATTACTGTTGATATTCAGTTATTTATCCTGTGGTTAAGGATTGACTATTTAGTATTTAAAATAAATAATAATGTCTTTTCTAAAACTGACTTAATATATGGTATACTACATTGTTTCTATTCAATATATGGTGTTTGCATTAATTAATATTATCTTTAACTTCTGGTAAAGGAGGCAAGTCATTTCCATTTAGTAATTTTAATGAATCTTCATGAATATTGTAGAATAGTTCTTGTTTGATTGTTAATTTTTTAAATCGGAATTGATAATAATACTTACCTGAAATAAAAAATTTGTAAAGTTCATCATATAGAAAAGCTTTATAACTGAATAAAGTATCACTCTCTTTACCAAATAAAATCAAATATTGATAATCTTCATCTTCATATCTTTTATAGAAATCTATTGGAAGAAAGATTGTGTCGCTAGTTGATGTATAAAGTTCAAAAGACATTTTATAAACTGTATCCTCTATATACTTCCTATATTGATAAAAACCACCTGAATAGTCATTATCTGTGTTGAAATTTAAATAGTTATCTTCAATCGAACATATACTATTCTCCCAGCCTGACAAATCCTTCAAACAATAATACTCTGCACTTTTGTTTAAGGGATTAAATAAATTTTGTTCTTCAGAATCAACCAAGTGGTTTCTTGTGCAAGAAACGGTAAAACAAAGTAATACGAAGATTATTAGAGTATTAATTTTAATCCTTTCCATGGAAAATGTAATTATAAGTTTTATTATATATATTTTCATTATAGAATTTTATAGATACAACAGAATACTGACCAGCTAAGTCAATAGTTCCGAACGATGCCCTGCCAACAGAATTAAAGTCTCTATCTTTTACCATGTAAAAACTACCTAGATCAGGCTTCTGTTTTGGATTTATGATAGTAATTTCAACAACAGAACCAGCAACTTTTGATTCATATTTAAGATAAGTTGTTTTACCATGAGGAATACTTTCTTCTGTGAAGTATTCACTTATGTGGCGATTATTACTTTTCATTTCTACTTCTCTCATTAATTCTACTATTTCATCTCCAGCGCTTTTACTGTTTAAATCGATTAATTTTTTATCATCCTCTCCTTGATGCATCCCATCATTAAACAACCCAACAAAAGCACCTGTTACTGCTCCGTTTGCAAATTTTCTGCCGCCTATAACTTCCGCTGAACCTCCAAACATTTAAATCAAGTTTAATTTTTAACAAGCTTCTCAACAAAGGTTTTGCCATCAATAACCACTTTAATTAAATAAGAACCGTTTTTTATACCCCCCTTTGGTGTTTTTTATTGAAATAATTTTAAGGTGATTACTATATATCTGTAAGACAGCACTTTGTATCTGTAATATTTATTGAAATATTCTGACTATGAGCAATGTACTTGAATGCTGAATTGCCGATTCCTCGGCATTGAGTGCTGAATCTTTAAAGTTGAAACAAAAAAACTGTTAACACTCAATAATCAACAATCAATGTTCAATAATCAAGGAAAATAAAAAACACTCAATAATCAATATTCAATGAAAATACAGAATATTTACAAATCCTAAACTCCCTTATAACTAACTTCGTCCATCAGCGATTGGGTAGTATATTTCATTTCTGTTAATTCCAGGGCAAACAGATTTCCATAGCCCGGACGTTGCTGAATATAAACACCATTGTCGATATCGATGAACTTATAATCGCTAGAGTTGATGGCAAGGTTTATAAACTCATGATTAACAGGTACATGGCCGTGGATAATTTTTTTGTTCCCTATTCTTTCGGGAATAATCTTATAATCCCGAGCCCAAATCATGGCTCGTTTGTCCTCAAAAGGGTCTTCGTTGCCAAAGTTTAATCCGGCATGAACAATAATAAAATCGTCCAGCTCAACATAGTATTTCAAATTCTTCATCCAGTCGATATATTTTTTGGGTATATCCTTGGGGCGGTTGGTCTCGAAACTATCCAGGGTCTGCACACCTCCAAACTTCTCCCATTCCTTTTGTGTCCTGCCTTTGGGCCGGATCCCCAAAAAACCTTTTTTGTTCATGTCTTCTTCCCAGGCCCTTATGCAATAATCCTCGTGGTTGCCCAAAAGGCAAGTTATATTATAGTCGTTTTCCTCCATGGCCATGATATAATCCATGACGCCCTTGCTGTCAGGACCTCTGTCGATATAGTCGCCCACAAAATAAATCTCGTCGTTTTTGTTAGGTTTGATCTGTGATTCGATAAGATATTTTAGTGTAAGTGCACAGCCATGTACGTCGGGAATTACCCACTTTTTCGTCATATTTTAGTCTTTATTGTGGTTCTATATCGTTTGATGAAAGAGAAAAAACACTTCTGATAAAACGATTTTCCAATAAATAAATGTTAATCAATAAAAAACAAATATACTTAAATATCTAAAAAGCCTATTTTTGCAAACATTAATTTTTCGAATGATTTTAAAAGGCTTTAACTGCCCATTTAATAAAAATAAAATGAATAAAGAAAACATAAATAAACTGCTGCTTATAATCCTTGACGGATGGGGTTTCGGCAAAAAAGATAAAAGCGATGCCATTTACAATGCAAAAACACCCTATTTCGATTCGCTTCTTGAAAAATATCCACACTCAGAAATGCTCACTTGCTGTAATAATGTCGGTTTGCCCGATGGGCAGATGGGGAATTCCGAGGTCGGCCACTTAAATATTGGAGCAGGCCGTATTGTCTTTCAGGATCTCCAAAGAATTAATAATGCCGTTAAAACCAATACTTTAAAAGATAACACACAAATAAACGCAGCCGTTCAATCAGCAATCGATAGCCAAAAAGCCCTGCATTTTATTGGTCTGCTTTCCGATGGTGGCGTGCATTCGATGAACTCTCATTTATATGAGCTAATAAACATCGCTGAGGCCAAAGGCCTGAAAAAGATATATGTTCATCTCATCACCGATGGTCGCGACACTGATCCAAATAGCGGATTGGGATATATAACTGAACTCGAGGATTTCCTGAAGGATAAATCTACAAAAGTTGCTTCGCTCATTGGCAGATATTATACTATGGATCGCGATAAGCGTTGGGAAAGAGTTAAAAAAGGCTACGATTTAATGGTGAATGCCAAAGGCGAGGCCTTCGATAATGTTGTTGATGCCATAAAATCTTCTTATGAAAACAATCTTACCGACGAATTTATCGAGCCAGTTGTAATTCAGGAAAACTCAAAACCTATTGCCACAATTCAGGAGGGCGATACCGTTGTTTGCTATAATTTCCGCACCGACCGCTTGCGCGAGATAACTCATGTTTTAAGTCAGGAAGACATGCCCGGTTTCAATATGAAGGCACTGTCGTTGAACTATTATACAATGACCAATTACGATAAAAAGTTCAAGGATGTAAATGTTATTTTTGATAAAGATGATTTAAAAAACACTTTAGGTGAGATAATTTCAAATAACGGATTGAATCAACTGCGGATTGCGGAAACCGAGAAATATGCACACGTTACCTTCTTTTTCTCAGGGGGCAGGGAGGAGCCATTTGAGAATGAGCACCGCATCTTGATAAATTCACCTAAGGTTGCCACTTATGACCTGCAACCAGAAATGAGCGCATATCTTGTTAAGGATAAATTAGTTGAGGATTTGAGCAAGCAGAACAACGATTTCATTGTGGTTAATTTTGCCAATGGCGATATGGTTGGCCACACAGGAATTTACCCTGCCATACTGAAGGCGGCCAAGGCCGTTGACGAATGTATCCGCGATGTTATCGAAACTGCAAAAGCCAAGGGTTATACGGTTTTGCTTACCGCTGACCATGGCAATGCCGATTTTGCCGTCAATGCCGACGGAAGCCCGAATACTGCCCATTCCTTGAACCCCGTGCCATTTATTTTAATATCCGATAAGCTTAAAGACGCCAAGCTTAAAAACGGGATACTTGCCGATATCGCACCAACCATCCTTCATTTGATGGGAATAGACAAGACCGAGGAAATAAGCGGGCAGGTTTTGGTGAATTAAGGCAACAAGCTAATGAAAACGTATTTGCCCTGGTGAATGACAAGGTTCAACCCCTGTCCAGCCTACATTATTCATATATTTGCAAGGTGCATTTTAAAACGCCATATATTGCTAAATTAGTTTATCCTTCTTTGGTTTGGGACATGCCCCCGGATGAAAACAAGGTTTACATCACCTTCGACGACGGTCCCCATCCAGAAATTACGCCAAAGGTTATTTCGCTGCTGAGAAACTATAATGCCGAAGCCGCTTTTTTTTGTGTCGGGGATAATGTGAGAAAATATCCAGATGTTTTTAAATATATTAAAAGCGAAGGGCATAGTGTCGGCAATCATAGTTTTAATCATTTAAACGGATGGAAAACGAAGAATAATATTTATTATAAAAACATAGAAAAAGCCGATAATATAATTAGCTCCGGTTTGTTCAGGCCTCCTTTTGGAAGAATTAGCCCCGCACAGATAAGACATCTCAAGAAGCAATACGAAATAGTAATGTGGTCGGTTTTGAGCTATGATTTCGATGCCCGCATATCCAGGGAGGACTGCCTTGGCCATAGTGTTAATAATTGCCGGCCCGGCTCGATAATCGTGTTCCACGATAGCGAAAAGGCAAAAGGGAGAATGTTTTACGCCCTTGAGGGATTTTTAGATTATTTTAGCCAAAAAAGAGTGGGTTTCGCAAAGTTGCTAACTAATAAATAATTTACGAATTGAAGTTGTATCATAAAATATCATATTATTCACTGGCAATATTAATCTTGGTTTCATGCGCCCACCCAATAAACCCCGGGGGTGGCCCCAAAGACAAGAAAGCGCCGGTATTGCTGGCTTCGGTGCCGGAAAACGGAAGCCCCAATTTTATGTATGACAGGTTCGACCTTGAGTTCGACGAATTTGTGGAATTAAAAGATGCACAAAACCAAATAATGATCTCGCCTCCTTTGAAAAAACATCCCGAGTATAAAACCAAGGGCAAAACGATACAAATCAGGTTTAAGGAAGATTTGAAGGAAAATACTACTTACTCGGTTTATTTCGGTGATGCGATAGTGGATATTACCGAGGGGAACCCGCTGAGCAACTTCACCTATATTTTCTCGACCGGTGCTTATGTCGATTCCATGAGTTTGCAGGGAACTGTGCTTAATGCCTTTGACTTGCAAGCGGTTGAGAACTGCTTTGTAATGCTTTATAAAGATGACAACGATACTATAACCTTAGATTCGATGCCATATCTGCTTCGCCCTTATTATTTGAGCAAAACCGATGATAAAGGGCGTTTTAGGTTTAACGGACTCGGCAATTACGATTATCTGATGTTTGCCATCAATGACATGAATGCCAGCTTGAGCTATGATCAGCCCAGTGAGCAAATCGCATTTATCGATAGCCTTGTCAAACCCGAATATATCCCAAAGCCTTTGGCCGATACAAGCATGAGCAACGGTGTGCCACCATCGGATCCCGATACGCTGGTTGAGGTAATTGATACCGCCGACATTAAAAAAGCAAAGTTCTTCAATGATGGGATACGTAAGTATAAAATGTTCCTCTTTGCTGAGAAAGACAAGAAGTTAAAACTGCTCAGCTCAAAGATTGTTCGCGACAATACATTGCGTTTTGTTTTTAACCTCCCCGCCGACAGGCTCAGTATCAGTCCGTTAAATATTCCCGACAGGGATATTTGGTATCATTCCGTTCATTCGCCCGGATTTGATACTATCACCTGGTACTATAAAACCCCGGGCTTTGATACTCTTAATGTTTTGATAAAGCAGGGCGCCGACACTCTGGAATATTTGAACATCCGTTTGAAAAAACAATTTGGGCGGGCTCGCAAGAACAAGAATGAAAAAGCGAAGAAGATTGCTTATGACAAAATTCCGGCCGCAAAAGCCTTGTTGCCGGGTCAAATGCCGCAAATCGTGTTCCACCAACCCATAGAGAGCATCAATCTCGACCCGGCGGTGCTCATCAGCGGGGAAGATACCATAATTAGCCCTGAATATAGGTTCATGGACTCCCTGCACATGCTTCTCGAATTTAAAATTGAAAATGTCGAGGACAGACGTTATACATTTTTAATCCCCGATTCGCTTATCTACGATTGGAATACCTTGACCAATGATGAGATAATAATTAATTACAGCACGAAGAACTTAAGCGATTATGGCCAGGTTTCCCTTAAAATAAATAATCCCGATAAGCAGGACATGATAATCCAGTTGTTGGACAAAAATGGCGGTGTTGTGGACAGCGATGTGGTTATGGCCGATACCACCTTGGTTTATAAATATCTGGATGCCGAAAAGTTTAAGTTTAAAGCTATTTTCGACTTGAATGGCAACGGTAAATGGGATGTTGGGGATTATGCCACAAAAACACAGCCCGAAGAAGTAAGATATTTTGAAAAAGAAATAGAAGCGAGGGCGAATTGGGAAATTGAGGAAGAATGGGAGTTAAAGAAGCCCCATTAGCAGGGATTATGTTTCGTTACACTTGTTGATGCACTCGATAATGTCGCTTATCGTAACATTTTTCAGGGAATAATAAATGTTTTTCCCCTCGCGGAAAGAAGTAAGTACTCCTTTATTCTTTAATATATTTAAGTGATGGGATGCCGTTGCCTGTTCGATTTACAATTCCTTGAATATTTGGGTAACACTAAGTTCTTTATCGACGGAAAGCAATTCGATAATAGCAATTCTCATGGGATGCGAAATGGCTCTAAGCTTATTAGCAGCCAGTTCCAGCTTCTCAACGTTAATGTCAATGTGTGTCATAAATACTCGTATTTTGTGGCAAAAGTAGATATTTTAAATATGCTACACTCAGTATATATGTACATATATTAATTTATCGCATATTTTATACTAATTCTAAATAATATCTCCCTGAAATCTGAATAATAGCGGATTGTTTGTGGGCTGCTTTAACAGCATGGTTATTATAGGTAATTTAGGGTTTTGAAATGATTTATTATCAATATACAACTAATTTTAATTAATGATATAAGTTTGGTTTTCTCCGTGCGATGCTAAGCCATACTCTTCCCGGTTTTTCATCGGGATGTGTATGGCTTACGGGGTGGCACTTAAACCCGTTTTCAATATTTCTTTCACAACTCCAAACATCATTGCTGAAAAGTCTTCTTTAAATTCTTTATTGTCTGAATACAGTTTATACAAATCAAAGTTTGTGGTTATGTGCTTCAGCAATTCATCTCCTACAACTTTATCGCTTGTAATTCTTGCGTTCTGTTCGTCAGAAAACTTAATTGAATTTATTAGTTCTTCATTCTTTGCTACATCCTGAGCAATGTTTTCAGCCATTTGCCTAACCTTGTCCGCATCTTCAAATTCAGTGCCGTATTTATCGTTAAATGTTTGAAGGATATTTGAGAGCCTGTCTATTTCCGGGTCGTTTACTCCGCCTCTCATTTCTGTTGGAATAGGCTGTAAATCATCGCCTTGTTCCATTGCAATATTGGTTGTTGCTTCCAATTGCAAACGGTAACTATCCATATTAATATTTTCCAAAATATCAATTGGCATTTCAATATCATCGCTCCCCAATTTGTTTTGCAGATTATTTAAGAAAATATAAAGTCGTTCCAAGTAAGCATTTTCAAAAGCCACAATTTGAGATAAGAAAATGTACAAACGAACATAGGTTTTTACTTTTGCCCTAAAATCTGCTTGCTGTTCTTCGTCTAAATCGTTTCTGAAAACTGCACTTGCATCATCTAAAATAGCGTGTAATTGGTCAACCGGTGCATTTGCCAATATCTTATCCGAAAATTCTTCAACTTGCTCACGAGAATAAACTTGATAATTATCTAAAGCATCTTGTAAATCAAATAGTTTATTCGGGTCGGTTGCTTCGCCTAAAATAGTGCTTTCAAAATAAGGTTTAAAGGCTTTTTCAATATCTTCGGCAGTGTTGGCAAAATCCAAGACAAAAGTATCTTGTTTTAGTGGATGGCTTCTGTTTAATCGAGATAAAGTCTGAACAGCATTTACGCCACCCATTTTTTTATCTACATACATTGTATGTAACAACGGTTGGTCAAATCCTGTTTGATATTTATTTGCTACCAATAAAAATTTGTATTCGTCTTTTTCAAATTCTTCCGGAATGTTTCCGCTTGGAAAATGATTTAAAGTACCTTCTGTTTCGCCATCTATCTCACCCGAAAATGCTACAATTGCTTTGTAAGGACTATTTATTGAAGTTAAGTATTTATCGAAAGCGTGTTTGTATTGAACGGCTTTTTTTCGACTGCTCGTTACCATCATTGCTTTTGCCTTTCCTCCAATCTTTTTTTTCTGCACTACATTCTCCATAAAATGGTCAATCATTAATTTCGATTTCTTTTTTATGGCGTGTTCGTGTCCTTCAACAAATGCTTTTAGTTTCTTTTGTGCTTTTTTCTTGTCGTATTCGGGGTCGTCTTCAATCTTTTTGAGCAAAGCGTAAAAACTTTGATAAGTAGTGTAATTTTGAAGTACATCTTTTATAAACCCTTCTTCAATGGCTTGTTTCATTGAATACAGATGAAATGCCCTGTATTTTGTTTTTCCATCTTGCTCAAATGGAACTCCAAACAGTTCTAAGGTTTTGTTTTTTGGTGTTGCAGTAAAAGCAAAATAACTGGCATTTGGCAAAAGTTTACGAGATTTTACAATTGCTCGTATTAAATCTTCACCTGTTACTTCGTCATTTTCGTTTTCGTCATAATTTTCTAAATCGCTTTGCAACTCTTCTTCATCAGATATTTTCGATAAAGTTTCGTTGCGTTTACGAGCCATTTGACCGCTCAAACTACTGTGTGCTTCATCTATTATTATTCCGAAATTAACACCCGGCAAATCGCCAATTTCTTCAACAATGTGCGGAAACTTCTGAATGGTGGTAATAATAATTTTCTTGCCTTCTTCTAATGCAGATTTCAGTTGCTTACTGCCTTCGGTAATGGCTTGAACAACACCTTTTACTTGCTGGTATTGTTTTATGTTCTCTCGTATTTGCTTATCTAAAACCCTACGGTCGGTAATTACAATTACCGTATCAAAAATAGTTTTCGTTCCCGACTTATCGTGCAAACCAACCAATTGATGAGCCAACCAAGAAATGGAATTACTTTTTCCTGAACCTGCCGAATGCTGAATTAAATATTTTTGACCTGCTCCGTTTTCTTGTACATCTGCTAATATCTGTTTTACCGCTGAAAGTTGATGATAGCGTGGAAAAATGAGTTTTTTCTCTTTCTTCGTTCGCTTTTTACCTTTACTGTCTTTATACTCTTTTTCTTCGGTTATGAGTTGTGTATAGTTTTGCAGAATATTAGTTAAACTGTCTTTAGTTAAAATTTCTTTCCATAAATAATCGGTTTTAATTCCATCGTTTGGCGGATTTCCTGCTCCGTTATTATTGCCCTTGTTGAAAGGTAAGAAAAACGATTTTTCGCCTTTGAGTTGCGTACACATCCAAACTTCTTCGGTGTCAACTGCAAAGTTTACCAACAATCTGCCAAGACGAAAAAGTTCTTCGTTGGGGTCTCTGTCTTTTTTATATTGCTTTATGGCGTGGCTTACATTCTGTTTTGTGAGTTCGTTTTTAAGTTCAAAACTAATGATTGGCAAACCATTGATAAAACTGACAACATCTAAAGAATTTTTGTTTTTAACAGAATAATAAACCTGACGCATTACCGAAAATTTATTGGCTGCATAAAGTTCATTGTTTTTGGTGTTGTAATGAGAAACGGGCTTGTCGTAAAAGAGACGCAATTTGGTATCGGTAAAACCATCGGTTACACCTTTTCGCAAAACTTCAATAATACCTTTTTGCTTTATTTGGTCGTTTATGCGTTTTATTATTTTCTGCCGATATAAATCTTTATGATAGCGTTTTAGTTTTTCTACGGCTTTAGCTTGCGTATTTTCTAAAAACTGAAACAACAAACCTGCATCTACACAATTTACATTATCGTAATCCTCAGAAGTACGCAATACATAGCCATTTACAGAAACTAAATAGTCTGTAATATGCTGTTCTAATCCGCTCTCTTTTGTGTTGGTTTGTTTTAATTGAGAATGATGAATGTTGAATGATGAATTATCTTTTGCCATATTTATTCTCTTTTGAAGTAATTATTATTGATGACAATAATTTATTTATTTCTTGAATGTCAGAAATAATAGAGTTGTACTCACTTTTATCTAAATATTGAGATTGAAATAAAAGTTCTATCCAATAATCAGTTTCGTTTGCTTCTTTTTGAGCAATAGCCATTTTATGAATAAAATCTGCTTTACTTTCTGCGTGTTCAGCCTCACGAATTAAAGCACCAATAGCGGTGCCACTCCGCAACAATTGTTTACTAAGCACAAATTCCTTTTTTTCAACAAGGAATTTATACGACTTCACTATACGCAAAGCAAATGCAAAACTCTTATCCTTAATTATATTAGGTCTTTTGTTTTCATTCATAATTCATAATTCATAATTTTTTTCATTTCTCTGTCAAAATCGGAAATGTATTTTTTATCTTCCGCTTTGCGGTATTTCTCGTATTCCGTTTTGGCTTTTTCTATTGCCTGTTTATGACTTATTTTTCCTGCATTTGTCAAAAGTTGTTTCTCACTTATCCTTAAAAAATCATCTAATTTTTGTATCCAATCCTGCATTTTCATTAATCTGCCATTTGTGGCTTGCAGTTCAGCAAAATCCAAATACATAGAAACAATAAGGTTTAATTGTTTTAATTCATCTTCGCTTAAATAATTTTTGGCAATACTCACATCTCGCTTAGTTATATAATTGCCTTTGAAATTTGTTAGCCCAAGAAAGGGTTTATCTGCATCTGAACGGTTGTGTATCATTTCGGCTGCTGTTTGCCCGTGTATGGCAAAGTGCATTTTGTTTTGTACAGTGGCAAAAAACTGTTTTGTGAGTTCATCGTCTTTTTTATAGTCGATACTTGTTGCATAAATATCTGTTACTTTTTGGTAAAAATTGCGTTCGCTACTGCGAATATCACGAACTCTTTGCAGTAACTCTTCAAAATAACGGCTTCTTGCCCCCTCTTGTTTCAAACGCTCATCATCCATTGTAAAACCTTTTACAATGTATTCGTGTATGCGTTTGGTTGCCCAAATACGAAACTGTGTGCCTTGTGGCGATTTTACCCGGTATCCAACAGAAATAATAACATCGAGATTATAATATAATGGAGCTTTTTGCTGAAATTCGGAATTTCCGAATTTCTGTGTAGTTAAAGACTTTTCTAGCTCCTGCTCTTTATAAATATTACCAATATGCTCGTTAATGGTTGATTTTGCCTTACCGAACAACTGAGCCATCTGTTCTTGGGTAACCCAAACGCTCTCATTCTGTAAATGAACATCTAATTTAATAGTGCCATCCGTATTTCGATAAAGAATAATATTTTGTTCGTTATTGTTCATTGTCTTGAACCTTGATTAATTTGATTTTCTAGATTACTTGATTCTGTAATCCTTTTATTATTGTGAACTCGCTTATGTTGTAAACTTTTTGAACCAAAATTTATTAGCAATCCAATTTCCAAATTATATGCCTCCACATAGTTCATAGCTTGAGCAAGGTGTACATCTTCCAGATTAATAAGGGCTTTAATTTCAACCATAATTAAATTTTCAACAAAAAAATCAACTCTGCGTGTACCAATATTGTATCCTTTATAACTAAGGCTCATTTCGTGTTCTCTACTAAATTCAATTCCTTGCATTTTCATTTCGATAGCCAATGCCCTTTGATAAATTACTTCCTGAAAACCATTGCCAAGATGCTTGTGTACTTCCATTGCACAACCTATAATTTTATATGTCAATTCTTGATGTTTCATTTTTGTTTTTTCTCTTTTGTCAAAAAATCAAGTAATCAAATTAATCCTTAAAATCATGGTTCAAGACGTTTATTTTACCCGTAACCGCTTCGGCTATTAAGGCAGTTTTGTACTCTTCTACTAAGGCTATCTCCTTTTCTATGGTGGCGATGGTTTTTTCTATTTTGGTGGTTTCGGTTTCTATATATTGGACTATGGCTTTTTGTTCTGAAATTGGTGGAACTGCCAGTTTTAACGTAACTAATTCACTTGCGTTAATAGCAGGATAACTTACTCCAAATGAATTTGCACAAACATCTTCAATAAAATAATTGGCTCTAACAAGCAAATTGAGAAATTCAGAATTAATGTTTGATTTTGGTCTTAACACTACAAACCCTGTTGATACAATTACGTCTGTATCATCTTCAATTTTTGCAATTGCTTTTAAATAAGTTCTGACAGTTGAAATTATTACATCACCATTTTTTACTATTCTTCTTGCTCTTGATGGTGCATCTTGAAATTTATATTCAACAATCTCATTAATATTTCCATCACTATTTACATTTCCAATATCAATGTATTTGAGTTGATAATCTTTGTCTGTACTATTTGCAAGTGCTTCATCATTATAAGATGTGTAATATTTTAAAGGTTTAACCGTCCAACCCTCAGGAATATCCCCCAGCCATTCAATACCGCTGTCTTTGAATTGTGAATTGTGAGTTGTGAGTTGTGAATTGCCATTTTCCAATTCACCATTCACCATTAATAATTCACCATTATTCCCACCATTCACCATTAATAATTCACCATTATTCCCACCATTCACCATTAATAATTCACCATTATTCCCACCATTCACCATTAATAATTCACCATTATTCCCACCATTCACCATTAATAATTCACCATTAGAAGGCGGAACGCCCTTAGTAACGGCTTGGTTTATTATGGCTGCTTTTTGCTCGTTTAGTAGTTCTATTAATTGCTTTTTCTTGCTTATAAAACGGTCTATCTTTTCGAGTTTGTAGTCGAGAAAATTGGCTATGGCGGTTTGTTCGGGTTTTGGGGGGGCGATATATAATAAGTTTTTCAGTTCAAAATTACCTAACTCCATAAATGTTGTCCCTGTTCCCAAACCATTTAATTCTTTTGTTCTTATCTTAAATTGATAAAATAGAAATTTTGTATTAATATTGTTTGGAATAATTGATTTGCATCCTTGATTTGTGCATAATTCTTTTGTTGAAATAACTATTTTACCGATAGGAGCTCTGGTTGTTAAAATTAGTGAATTTTTGGGGACTATATTTGTTCCACAACTTTCATATCCTTTTTGAGTAATTTTTCGGTTTGATGAACCAATAAATGTAATATTATTTATTTCCGCAGGTGTAATCCACAAAATATCACCATTCCAAAAGTTTGGGTTATTTGTTGATGGAGTTGCTCCATTCTTAATTTTACTGTCATTTTTCAACTTTCTCACTTCCCAATGCTCAGGAATTTCCCCCAACCAAGGAATGCCGGAATTTTTATATTTTGGATATTTATTGTATGTTTTCATTGTTATTTATTAGTTCTAATGCTTTGTGCAATTTATCAATAAACCATTCTTTGCTTGGCAGTTCGGTTAAATATCGGGCTACTTTTATTTTGTCTTCGTCTAACAACAACAGTTCAATATGTTCGGTATTTCCCTCGCTGCAGAGCAGTAAGCCAATAGGTTTTTCTTCGTTTTCTTGCATTTCGTATTTTTCGAGCCAGCGCAAATAGAGTTCCATTTGTGCTTTGTATTCGGGTTTATATTTTCCTAATTTTAAATCAATTGCCACCAACCTTTTTAATTTCCGGTGATAAAAAAGCAGGTCGAGATAATAGTCGATGCTGTCCACGGGAATTCTTTTTTGCCGTTCCAAAAAGGCAAATCCGTTGCCGAGTTCCATAATAAATTGCTCTAAATTTTTTAGCAGTGCATTTTCAAGGTCTTTTTCGGAATAATCGGCAGGAAGATTTAAAAAATCCAAGATGTATGTGTTTTTAAATACCAAATCGGGGTGCAATGCCTTGTTTTGAACAAGTTTATTAAGGTTTTGTTGAATTATTTTCTCTGGTTGTTTGGCAATGGCGGTGCGTTCAAATAACATAGCATCTATTTGTTTTCTTAAATTCCGGACACTCCATTTTTCGGCAACAGCCATTTGGGTATAAAAGGTTCTTTTTAAATCATCATCTATATACGAAAGTTCTATTAAATGGCTCCAGCTCAATAGTTGCGACATTGTCGCAATATTTTCTTTTGTGAAATTTTTTGCCACTTTCATCATTCTCGTTAAAGCGGTGTAGGTAAAACCTTTTCCATATTTTCGGGTTAATTCTTGCGATAGTGTCGCAAGAATGTTTTTGCCGTATGTTATCAAGTCTTTTTCTTTGAGTTCTTTCAATATGTAGTTGCCGATATTCCAGTAAAGCAGAGTAATTTGGGCATTGAGATAAATCGCTACTTTTCCTTTGGTCTGTTCAATAATTTTGGAAATTTCATTGAACAATTTGTTTTTTATTTCGATTTCGTATTTATTCATAACTCAACAATCTCTTTTAATAAATTTTCAGTCTCGTTTTGCAATGTCAGAATATCATTAGCAATCTCACTTAATGGTCTTAATGCTTCGTATTTATAAAAATATTTGTTGAAAGGTATTTCATACCCAACTTTCATTTTCTTTTTGTCGTACCAGGCCTCAGGTGCAAAGGGCAAAACTTCACGAGCAAAATATTCGTCAATATCTTCTTTAATCGGTACATTTTCGGTATCCTTCAAATCTGTATCCGATTTTGGATTACCTTTTTTGTCGGTAATTATTTTTCCGTTTTCGTCTCTTTCGGGTTGGTATGTGCTTATTTGATAAAAACCAAAATCCTCATTATCAAATATTTTAGAATATTCGTTTTCTTCAAAATCGAAATACAAATTCTGTACTTTT
>JAJRQZ010000028.1 GCA_024279935.1 Bacteroidota bacterium | reverse complement strand
TTAGATATCAGCGCTCGGTATCTTTTATTGTTGTTCATCACTTCCAGAGCCGTTCTTATTTCATTGTCCATTTCCGAAAGAACCTCAAAATAATCCCCGGTCTCGTATAAGTTCCTTGCGATCAAAGCCTTAAGCTGAAGCTTGATAAATTCGATGTTCGGCTTCAAATCCTCATCATTAAGCTCAACCTTCTCTTCCTTAGCCAGATCAAGGAACTTATCAAACTCGCTATCGCTCAAGCCGAAACCGGTATTAAACTTATCGAAAGAACTGTAGGCAGCAAGCAAGCCGGCACGGTTGGCATCCAAATATTCGTTGACGAAACGGTTGAACGCGCCCTTCCTGATAAACTGCGAATACAAATCGTTGAAGCGCACCGAATCGAGAGGGACGAAGATATCGGGCATGATGCCCCCGCCGCCATAGACAGTCCTTCCGTTCTTAGTTGCGAACTTCAAGCTGTCGGGGAAATTAATGCTGTCGGGATGAATTAGCTCGCCATGTTCCATACGATGTTTGAAATCTTTATAGTATTCATCAACGCCTTCATCGTAGGGCTTCTGGATGCATCTTCCCGAAGGCGTATAATACCTGGCAACAGTAAGCCTCACAATCGATTTATCCGGTAATTGGTATGGCCGCTGTACCAAACCTTTTCCAAAGGACCGGCGACCAATTACTACCGCACGGTCCCAATCCTGGACAGCGCCCGTTACGATTTCCGCAGCCGATGCGGACCCTTCGTTTATCAAGACGATTAATTTGCCCTTCTCAAACTCGCCTGCCTCGGTAGAAACCAGCTCCTGCCTCGGCGAATGAATTCCTTCAGTATAAACGATAAGCTTGTCTTTCGCCAGGAATTCATCGCTTATGGTCATGGCCGTTCCAAGATAACCTCCTGAGTTGCCCCTTAAATCGAAGACCAGGTTTTTTAATCCTTGCTTCTTAAGGCTTATCATGGCCTTGTTCACCTCATCGAGCGATGTCTTGGAGAACCTGTTGAGCTTTATGTACCCGGTTTTTTTATCGAGCATGAAAGCCGCGTCCATGCTATTGATGGGAATCTTGTCGCGGGTAATCTCAAAATCTATTAAACCGGAATTGCCGCGCCTATAAATACTAACATTTACCTTAGTGCCTTTTTTACCTCTCAGATGATCCATAACCCATTGGTTGTTGATATCATCGCCATAAGCAAGCTCACCGTCAACTTTCAATATCTTGTCGCCGGCCATAATACCGACCTTATCGCTTGGGCCACCCGGAATGGGCGACACTACCAGTATGGTATCCTTGAAAAGCTGAAAAGTTATGCCCACTCCTTCGAAGCTCCCCTTCAAAGGCTCATCGGCCCTTTTAACGTCTTCCGCCGCTATATACGCCGAATGAGGGTCCAGCTCCTTTAAGGTTTGAACAATTGCGGTTTCAACAATGCCCGGCATATCCAATGTGTCCACATAGAAATTATTGATATAATATAATAAGGTTGAAATTTTCCGGGTGGTCTTACTGGCCTCCAACTCCTTGACGTTCTGGATTTTCTGCGTATTGAACTGTGCCATCAAGCCAATAGGCAACAGCATGGCCAATAATATTAACGCATTCTTCAATTTATGTTTCATTTCTATATATTGAATTAATTCTTTTCAAAAAAAACGCAAAGTACTGCAAACTGTTGCAATAAAAGCCCTAAGTTCGATCTTTATCATTTCAATTTAACTTTTTTTTAGATTTGCTTTTTAATAACTTTTACAATCTCATCATGAACATGCGACTGAAGATCTTTACTTTTTATTTTTTTACCCTCGTTTTTCTTGTCTCCGGGCATCTTATTGCAAGCGATTCCACAAATATCGTCAAGAACAGATATAAAAAATCAATAAGGCTTTTCTATCAAGCCGGGCAAGTATTGCAAACCAACGAATTTGTAAAAGGTCAAAATGCCAGCAATCAGGTAATTGATTACTTTCAGTCGCTTTCGCTCCAATACGGTATAGAAACGGACGGACATGAAATATGGCAGCAAATTTATGGTTATCCCAGATGGGGATTTGCGTTTTATGCAGTCAATTTCTTCAACAAGGACGAGCTGGGGACGCCGTCGGCCGTTTATGGTTTTTTCGACGCCCCTTTTCTCCGCTTTAAGCGATGGAGCATAAATTATGAAGTAGGTTTTGGGCTGACTTACGACTGGAATCCTTATGACCAGGAAGTCAACCCCTATCAATATGCAATTGGCTCGTATAAAACAGTGTTTATCGATGCCGGCATGAATGCCGATATAATTCTCGGAAAGCATTTTAACCTTACCGCAGGTTTTACTTTCACACATTTCTCCAACGGTGCCACAAGGGTCCCAAATTATGGCATTAACCTTATGGCCCCGCGCGTTGCGCTGAAATACATCTTTGGGGAAAGACCCGAATTAATTAAAACCGAAATACCGGAATATGATGACGAATGGGAATTTATTGCACTTATAGCCCTGGCATCGAAGCAATTGGCATACGACACCACACAAGTAGAGGACAATCCGGGACATCATGCCGAAACTTATGGCATCTTCACCTTTTCCACAGGAATAAACAGGCAGATAAGCCGTAAAGTTAAATTTGGCTTTGGTGCCGATATAGGATATGACGGATCCTGGAATTCGTACATCAATTATCGCAATGGCAAAATAAGCAGGATGGACGCCGGAAACGGGAACAAGATTAATATTGGCTTATATGGTGCTTTCGAACTTGTTGTCCATAATCTATCGGTGGTTGTTCAACCGGGCTGGTACGTGTTTAGGGCCGACTGGCAGGTGCCTGATGACACACAAGGCTCCACCTCAATAGCACCTCGACGAAAATCAGAGGGCAGCTACCAGCGCCTTGGAATAAAATACCATGTAAACAAAGGCCTGTTTTTCGGGATAAACATCCGCGCTTACGATTTCGGCATAGCCGATTATATTGAATGGAATATGGGTTACAGGGTTAAATGGAGGTAAATTCTTCCGAACAAGAATTTTAACGATATAAAAGTGCTGCGTTCTTTTGGGTTTCTTTCCTATTCAACGGATATTGACAATGCATGAGTACGGATTTGCAGTTCCAACTACTCTCACACTGATTTGCAATCCGCATGCCTGAACCAGAGGGTTTTTAATATCAACTATGCTCATACGGATTTCAAATCCGTATGCCTGGACCCGGGGATTTGCAATCCACGCATTTAAAAACTAATAATTATTTGCTTTCATTGCCGGTATAAGGAAAGAAAAACAAAAGCAGCAATATACCGCTGCAAGCCTATTTTATTCTTTTTAACTCCATAACATCCAACAAATCCTTTGGCCTGCCTGATTTTATTTTGCTGTTTACCAAATCTTCGAAAGATAAAATCCTCCATCTAAAATAATCCTGCCCTTTTATTTCATATTTTTCGGAGTCGTTAAATGCCTCTTCAAATGTTTTTCCGGGATCAAAGTTCATAATCAACTCTATTTCAACATCCGGACTAAATTTTAATGAAATATTCTGCTTGCCCTTCAGCACTTTCTCAGGAAACGAATCAAAAATATAATTGTTTCTATTTAAAGCAAGTTTCAATTTTCCCAAATTGTTAGGCGACCTTTCTACCCAAAAGTCGATATCGGCAGAATGCCTTTTATAACCATAGTAATTCACAGCACTTCCTCCAACCAAAATCATCCTGACTTTAAAAAAGTTACAAGCCTCGATAAATTGAAAAACATCATTATTGAAATTGCTCAGCATTTATTTTTACTTATAACAAAATTTCCTTTTTGGTGATTTGGATGAACAGCGTTTTTAGACGGAGGAATTGAGGGCAAACTGCTTAATCGCTTAATAAAATTAATTAATCGATCACCCGGGCTCATGCTCAGGAACTCGTCTTCCCGCCTTTTGTTATTTTCTTCCTTAGTACCGTAGTGTATTTCCATTGGCTAAAAATACAAAATTGTTTTTAAATAGCTTAAAGCATAATTCCAACACCGTTTTCCAAACTCATCTCATACGGATTTGCAATCCGTATGCCTGGACCCGGGGATTTGCAATCACTGCGCATAAAAACCATTTATCCTTAAAAATATGTATTTGCCTTCAAATAGTTGACGACATAATCCTCAACACCGTCTTCCAGGCTTGTGAACTCCTTATTGTAACCTGCTGAACGCAATTTGTTCATATTAGCCTGGGTAAAGTACTGGTATTTGTCGCGAATATCCACGGGGGTGTCGATAAAATCAATTTTAGGCTCAAGGCCGAGGGCATTGAAAGTTGCTTTGACAAGGTCGATAAAGGTCCTTGCCTTACCCGTACCGAGATTATACAAACCCGACATGGGTTTATTTTCCATAAGAAACATTATAACGCTAACCAAATCCTTAACATAAACAAAGTCGCGCAACTGCTCACCATCCTTAAAATCGGGATTATGCGAGCGGAAAAGCTTCATCCTGCCCGTCTCACCTATCTGCTTAAAAGCATGAAAAACAACGCTTGCCATACGGGCTTTATGATATTCGTTGGGGCCATAAACATTAAAAAATTTCAAGCCGGCCCAGAAAGGTGGCATCTTTTCCTGTTTCAAAGCCCATTTGTCGAAATCGTTTTTCGATTCGCCATAAGGGTTCAAAGGCTTTAGTTTCCCGACAATTTCATGATCGTCGTCATAACCAAATTCACCCAACCCATAAGTAGCCGCCGACGATGCATATATAATTGGCATATCAAATTCGGCACAACGTTGCCACACCTTCTTGGTATAGCCAAGGTTCAGGACATCGAAAATGTCTTTATTGAACTCGGTAGTATCGGTACGTGCACCAATATGAAGTACGAAATCCACCTTCGCATGGTTCTTATCAAACCAAGCGAACAGGTCATCGCGGTGAACAGGCTGGCTAAACTTCTTGTTTTCAAGGTTTTTGTTCTTTGTTTCTGTGGAGAAATCGTCCGACACAACAATGTCTTTAATCCCGGCATCGTTTAGTTGCCGGAGCATTACGCTACCAATAAATCCAGCAGCACCTGTGAGTATTATCATTGCATTTTCTTTTATGGCAAAAGTAAACAATTGAAACGAACCATTTAAAGCAGCAGGCAGTAAAAAATGACAAGCTCATAAATCATTTAGCCGATTAACAAAATACAAATTACAGAAAAAAAACCGGCCCAAACCCAGCCAACATCTCACTGGGCTAATTTACCGTAAAATATTTCACAACAAAGCACGCCCGGATCAAATAATTAACTACTTTTGGTCTAGTATAAATTACAAAAAACACATAAGCTGACAAAAACGATGGCCACAAGTCCGAAAACACAAAGCACTTATCTTGAATATATTTTATATATTGTTGGTTTACAGTTAATTACCCCCCCCCCTACATTCCCTGCTTCAAACGCTTTGCCGAAAATACATAAGCCTTGCATTTTATCGTCTCAACCATAAGTTTTATGTTCTGCTGTTATCAGTTGCTGCTGTTAAGCATGCGAGCAATTCAATAAATGCAAACACAAATTATAAATATCTGCCA
>JAJRQZ010000027.1 GCA_024279935.1 Bacteroidota bacterium | reverse complement strand
GCCAATACAATAATTGTTTAAAATATTTTTCTTTCCTAAAGGCATAACACCCCTGCCCGGTAAATTCTCCGACCTTTCCCATTTCCAGTGAGAAGTAGCCATTATTTCCTTGTCCCGCTCGGTATGGCAGCTCAAACATGCCTTGGTTAAATCCTGTGGGTTCTCAAAAGTCTGTTTCAAAATATCGAATTTCGAATGGATTACCGAAGGCATATTATTTCTTTGTGCTTTCAAAGTATAATTATTCATGGGAAAGCCCAGACCGGTAACTGATTTTGGTTCTTGCGAATAAGATAAGTTCACAAGAAAAGACGCAATTGAAAAAATTAAAATTATCTTTCTCATTTTTAAACTTCTTTTGTTACAAAATTAACGCAACTTGTTGTTGAAACAGCAAGAATTAGTATGATATACAGCCTGATACAAGGTGAGAATAGTTAATGTCCAGGGTAACATAAGATACGTTGCCATAATTTTAAATAGCTACCTTTGTCAAAAATTTCCATCTTGGCAAATGGTTGACAGAAAAAGAATAAATAGTTGTGCAGTCTTTAAGAAGCAGTGCGAGTGCTTTGAGCTTTTAACTGAAAGGCAACGAGAATTAGTAGAAGAAAACCAAGTTGTTGTTGAGTATAAAAAAGGGGAAGTAATAGCCAGGCAAGGTGCATTCGCCTCACATATCATTGTTCTTGAGAAAGGCCTGGCAAAGGTAATGTACGAAAATGGCGACAACAACATAATACTAAGGATTTCAACACCGGGCAGTTTAATAGGTTTATCGTCCATTTCGGAAAGCAACCGCTTGTTCGGTTATACGGCCAAGGCATACATAAACACTATAGTAAGGCAAATCGACACTTCTGTTTTTATTAAGCTGATAGAAGAAAACAGCAAATTCGGATTGCGGCTCATTAAGATTCTCAGTGAAATCTCACATCAAAAAAATCAAAGATTTTTAGGCCTTACCCACAGGCAGTCGTACGGAAAGCTTGCCGATTTATTATTGTGCATGTCGTGGAATATTTTTAAAGACAATAAGTTTGAATTGCCGTTGAGCAGAAAGCAATTAGGGGAACTTGCAGGCATGTCGGCGGAAAGCGTAATAAGGACCCTAAAATCATTTCAGGAAGACAAACTCGTTAAAATCGATGGTAAAACAATTGAGATTATCGATAATGACGGATTAATAAAGATTTTCGAAACCGGTTGACAAATCAACAAAAAAGCCTGTCATTATTTTAATTGCTGTAAGGCTAAAGAACAATTTAATATTTCTATTTTGTATTTAGCATATTGATCCGTGATAGTTCAACTAAATCCGGGTATAGCTTTAACGCAGCTGCATTTTCAATTGTTCTTGCTTTTACTATACTGGGAGAATTTTCATGATACCAAAGCTCGGTAAAGAAATCATCAAGCAAGAAAAGAACTATATCAAATCCCTTTACATGGCGAGTGCCGAGTTTTTCCCCTTCTTGCAAAATTTGTATCACTCTTTCCGCTTTAGTTGATTCGATAAATTTTTTCTTCATGACTAAGATTTATTTTTTGCGGAAAACATATTTTAGCATCCTCCCGAAGCGGATCCAGGTTTTTTAGATACGGATACGCCGGATTTGGTTTGAAGTTTATTGCCTTTTGCCACCCATTCGGCATAGGCGCCGTCATACACTTTATAGTTGTTCCATCCCAATACATTAGCAAAGGCAGCATAAACAACTGTTGCCCTGACACTTGTGCGGCAATATCCTATTATAATGCTGGAAGGGGCAATCCCTTTGTCATTCAACATGGATTCTATTTCTGCTTTCGGCTTAAACGCTCCTGATTCAGTCAAGAAGTCCTTATAATTAATATTAATGGCTCCCGGTATATGACCCTCACTATTGTCTGCCGAACCCTTAAATTCGTCAGTTGTCCTAACATCGAGGATTATACCTTTTGCGTTTTTAACGTCATTAATATCAGCATAAACCGACATATCCACATTGGGCGTAAACGTTTTCGGACTTATTTTCGATGGCATCTTGGTGATAGGGACCCTTACTTTGCGCCATTCGCTCATATCCTTGTGCAGGATCTTGACATCCTCGGCGCCTAAATACTTCAATATCCAATATACCCTTGAAGAATACTTTTGCGAACCAGCGTCATAAACAACTATTTTTGAGCTGTTGCCAACGCCCTTCGACCCGAATATTTTTGCCAAATCTGCCGGTTCCATAATTAATGCTTCAATATCACCTTCTTTGTAAAGGGTTTTATGAGGAATATTAACGGCATTTTTAATATGCGTTTTCGTATAGCTATCCTTTTTTGAGGCGTCAATGATCACCAGGCTTTTATCTGTCTTGACGAGTTTCATAAACTCTGCGGCACTAATAATGTCGCCTTGTGCCAATACTGTGTTGCTCAAATAAATTATGGCGGCACCCAAGAGCATTAATTTTCTAATACGTTTCATCTTTTTATTTCTTTAATAATTAAAACTTAACCTGGACCTGGAACATCAGCGCGTCGTTATCATACTCGCCAACATCCCCGTTCGCTTTTTTCCCCTCTGAATTGTAAAGATAGTTTAATTGAACCCTTGTCCAGTCGTTAATAAAATAGTTTATGCCAAAAGTTATTGTGCTCTGGCTTATTGTTTGAGTTAGCCCAAGAAACTTATAGGCAGAGCCGTCAGGATCATAAGTTTCAAATTTCACCACTGGTTGAAGTCCGAAATCAAATTTATAAAGCCCCATGACCCAAAATCCGGTTTTAGAATATTCAGGATAGGCCCCATCGGCACTTTTACCGCCACAACCCCCGCCGCCGGCAATATCACCAACATAATCGCCACTAATATATTCCGCTTGAATTAGTACTTTATGCTTTTCCAATGATAAGTCAACAGCCCATGATGTTTTGCTTTTCGAGTCCCCGTCGGCATCTTTTTTTTCAACTAAGCCATGACGATAACTTGCACCAACTTTCAACCAATCGAGCGGAGAAACAACTATGCGGCCCGCGATATCCTTATTCCGGTTATCATCGTAATGGGTAGAACTTAACACATTATTGATACCGGTTCCGTTCAAAACAGCAAAACGATAGGCAATGATGTCTCGTTCCTTTCCGAACGAACCAAGGAGCATAAAGCCCAATTCCCTGAAAGGGGAAGCCATCTCATTTACAACTGTTGACCTCCTGATGGTGTGCAGGGCATAGCAAGCTGTATTTAACTCCAGGCTGAAAGGTGACTTATACTGTCCCATCGAAAACTTAACATACTTGCCGAAAGGGGAATAGGTAATATAGGCATCAAGCAATTGCGGCCCGCCCGCAACAGGACTTAACTCAGCCATGACATAATAACTAATATCGTAAGGTATGTTGCCGACGACACCTATTCTGGCCCGTTTAAAATAAAACGAGCTTGGTTTAATTGCATTTCCTTTAGTGTCGTTCCCAAAAAAATAATAATCGAACTCAGGTTGTATATACCCGACAACCTGAACACCTTCGTCGGAAGTAGCCTCCACGCAACCTTGCGAATACACCTTGTTTATTGAGATAATGCCCAATAATACAGAAAAAATAATAACTAATTTCTTCATGATAAGCGGTTTTTATTATTAAAAAACCTGTCAACGGAATTGAAGCTCCGTTGACAGGAAAATCAATTAAAATTAGTTTTCAGTAACAAATTCGTAATCGTATGATTGATGCCATACCGGTTTGGAGGCAGCATCCAATGCGGTGTGCTGCAGCTTGTTAACACCAAACAAAATACTTTTGGCATCATATCCCAATACTTGTAGCCAGGCTGTTATATAAGAAGACGTTTGACCAGTAAAGCAATAAATATAGCAGTCGCCACTATTTGGCAATGCGGCAACCAAATCATTTTCGAGGCTTATTGGCTTAAACTGGTAAGCTCCTGAGAAATGGCCGAAAGCAGTATAATCATCAGAAGTCCAGAAATTATAAATCTTATAAGCCGCAGGGTCGGCAAGAATACCATCGGAGGCCACTCCCCAACCATCGGCGGCAAGCATGGCATCGACATTTGCCGCTAAAATTTCTGCCCCGTCGGTAGATGTTGTCTCCCATCCCGGAAAATCGTTTATTGGCATAGTAGCACTGGCGTCGCTAACCCAGTTGGGGCTATCAAGGGCGTTGTCGCCAATATTCGGTGTCCATGCATCAAACTGAGCGTTCCAATAAGACATTCCAAATTTCATGACCTTGGCCGAAAAACCCGAAAGACGAAGAGCCATAGTCCCGCGTCCCGCTGTTTGGCCTGTTTTGCAAACAACCAAATACGGCTTGTCGGCCCCAAGTTCTTTTGCTTTGGCAACAATATCCGTTAAAGGAACATTGATCGCACCTTTGATATGCCCGGCATTGAAATCGGCCTCGCTCCTGATATCGAGAACATTGTAATCAGGAATACTGTAATCGGCTTCCACGATTCCGCCATCGGCCTTCATTATAGGTGCTATTACCCATCCGTCGAGCAGTGCCGGAAGATCCATGCCGTTCGCTGTCATATAGTTTGCCAATGTTTCAAAACCCCCTTTTTCAGCAGGTGCCGGATCTGTTTTATCCTTGCATCCCGTAATAACAAAAGCCGGCAAAATAACCGCTAACATAAAATAACTGATAAACTTTTTCATACTGATAATTTAAATGATTAATGATAATGATTTTCAATTGTTAATTTGATAACAAATATATGTCGGCTGCTTTCATTTATTCATTATTTAGAGTTGTAATAAACTAGGATAAAAATTGTAATATGGCATAAATTTTCATGACGATCCCGTATTAATTTAATATTAAATCTATCTTTGTTGAGGTAAATATGTTACTATTATGTCAGAATCATTGCCACCGGGAAGTTGTATAGTTGAGAGCGAACATTCTGATTGTTTTAAGGAACTAACTGATTATGAGAGCGATCTCTTAAAAAAGAATACTATTAACATCGAGTTTAAAAAGGGGGAGATTGTGGCGAAACAAGGTTCGTTCGCATCTCATATCATTTATTTAAGAACAGGCTTGGCCAAGATTTATTTAAGCGGCGGAAGCAAAGACCTGATCCTGAAGATCACCCCCGAAAAAAGGTTTATCGGATTATCTTCCATTTTTGAAGGCAACAATAAATTTATATACTCGGCATCGACTTATGTTGACTCGGAGGCCGGCTTAATCGACAAGGAATTCTTTAAATCACTGATTCGGAGCAATCCCAGATTCGCTTCCAACATAATAAGCATTCAAAACGAAAATGCCGCACAGGTTTATAGCCGTTTTTATAGCTTAACGCGCAAACAGTCAAACGGATTGGTAGCCGATCTCTTAATGTGCCTGTCGAACAGGGTTTTTAAGTCAACAAAGTTTTGTTTGCCATTGTCGCGCAGCGATTTGGCCGACCTGGTAGGTTTGTCGGTGGAAAGCGTGCTCCGTATCTTAAAAGATTTCAAAGATGAAGGGATAATAGAAACCCGGGGCAAACATATTATCATAAACCAACCTGAATCCCTCGACAAAATAAGTATTTACGGGTAATTTGATTCCTTTAATTATTATTTTAGCATTAAAATATCACTTTGCTCAGCCATAAAGAACATAACCGACGATTTTTCATGAAGTCTGCCTTAGCAGTTGTAGCGCTCGCTTTTTTCGGCCTTTGGGATAAAATGCTTATCAGGCATAAACAAATTAATAAAGCAGCTACATTTGTTTTTCCACTCGACCTAAACAAAAAAATCAGTTTTGCCGAGAACTTTATAATAATAAGGAGTAAAGGCAATATTAAAGTCTTGTCATCGCGCTGCACTCATTTAGGCTGCCGGATAAACGAGGCCATGAACGACCAACTTATATGCCCTTGCCACGGCTCAAGCTACGATTTCGACGGCAATGCCACAAAAGGCCCGGCAGTTAGTCCTCTGGCAACAAAAGAATTCATTATCGACAAAGAGAATAAAACAATAAGCATCATCAGCTGATTTACGACATTCAGGGAATATATTGAAAAAGATAAAAACCATATTAGATAAAAACACCTACGGTCAGATATCGCTGGCACTTTTGCTGATATGCCTTCTCTCTGGTGTTCTTCTCGCCATTCCGTTCGATGTGGGAAAACCTTACGAATCAGTAAAAACCATGCTCTTGTTAAATCCCTATGCCTCATTTATAAGGAATGTGCATTTTTGGAGCGCACAGTTATTTCTTGTATTTACCATGGTTCATATATGGGATTATTTTTCCCTAAAAGAAAAATTTATAAGCAAAGCCGGAATATGGCTCCGCCTCAGTTTAGGGATCTTGATGATTTTCATGGCCATGCTCACCGGTTTCCTCCTAAAGGCCGACGCCGACAGCCTCCAGGCGTTCAGGATACTGGAAACGCTCACAAATGAAGTTCCCTTTACTGGATATTTATTATCAAGATCGTTTTTAGGGAAAGAAGGCGACTTGCAAGTTGTTTATATTCACCATATTGCAACGCTAAGTATTTTCATAGCCATAATAAGTTTCGAGCATTCAAGGAAAACATGGCCGATAATGTCCAGCTTTATATTTACGATGATAACTGTTGTCGTAATTTCATATTTTTTTACAGCACCTCTCCACGACGGAATCAATCCCAGCGTAAAAGGCCCCTGGTATTTTGTCGGTTTCCAGGAAATATTGCATTGGTTGAGTTCCACTTCTATTTCACTACTGCTGATAGCCTTGTTTGTCATCCTTATTTATATTTATCCCTTTGGCGGGGAAAAACTAAGTTTTATGGTCAAGAGAAGCTTATTGTTCTTTAGTATAGCATATTTTGTCCTCACCCTTAACGGGATGTTTTTCAGGGGAGAGAACTGGAAATGGACATGGCCATGGGAAAGTGGGTATTCATATTCCGTTTTATCGTCCTTTAGAAGTTGGCCGGTTGATTTCAATGATGAAAATATCAATGTAGATAATATTAACAAGGAACAAAAAAAAGAGGGCTGCTTGACCTGTCATGCTGATATGCAAGGGCTTACAACATCGCACAAACCACAAGCACTGGGTTGTTTCCCCTGCCACGGCGGCAATCCGTATTCATTGAACAAAAAAGTAGCCCATGCCGGCATGGAACTTATTCCGGGCAACTTCTCGAATTCGGACCGGACTTGCGGAACAACAGACTGCCATCCCGGAATAAACAGTCGCAAGAAATCGAGCTTAATGTCAAACCTTAGCGGGATGATAAGCGTGGACCGTTATGTTTTTAACGAGAACCACAGTCCTGACGTGCTAAGCTCCGTCGATAATTTGGGCAACAGCCCCGCCGACGAACATTTAAAGAACTTATGCGTTGTTTGTCATCTTGACAACGACAAGACCGAAACCGGCCCGATAAACGAAAAAAGCCGCGGTGGCGGTTGTTTGGCCTGCCATTTAAATTATGACGAGCTTTCGGCCACGGCATTATATGCCCATAATTTCAATAAATCCGACAGCAGCTATTTAAGATATCATCCTTCCATAAGCATAAAGGTTAGCAACCAGCATTGCTTTGGATGCCATAGCCGCTCGGGCCGGATATCGACCAATTACGAAGGTTGGCACGAAACAACTCTAAATGCCGAAGAGATGACTGCCGGGAAGAGTTATAGATTAGTTGAAGGCAGCAGGGTTTTCAAGTTCCAGCAGGCCGATGTTCATCATAAATTGGGGGTATCCTGCATAGATTGTCATAATTCCTACGAATTGATGGGTAACGGTGATATTCATGCCCATCAGGAAAACCAAAGAACTATAAACTGCGGCGATTGTCATTTTACCGGCAAAGCAAATACCGTTGAAGCAGATATGCTTGATGAGGAATCGGCAAAAATTGCTTTTATGCGCTTCGGCAGCAATAAAGGCAAAACTTTTCTCGCAACTGCCAAAAGAAATATACCGTTGATAAATACCGAGCTAAAAAATGATACTGCCTTCTTCTATACAAAAAACAACAAAAAGAAATTTATTCTTAAAAAACCCGGGGAAACATGTATAAAAGGAAACGCCCACGATAAAGTTAGCTGTTCGGCATGCCATTCTGCCTGGGCTCCCAGTTGTATTGGATGCCACAACAAATACGATGAAGGCGAAGCGGGCTTCGATATGCAGAAAAACCTCAAGAAACAAGGTTCATGGGTTGAATATATCGGTGTTTTCAATGCCCATGCTCCGGCACTCGGCATGAGGGAAACAGAAGGAAAGCAAGAGATAATACCTGTTGTCCCGGGCATGGTTTTAACAATTGACATCGGCAGTTACACAAAACAATCCCGCGATTCCGTAATATTTCAACGCTTGTTTGCCCCGGCAGCCCCACACACAACATCAAAGAAAGGAAGAGGTTGTAAATCTTGCCATTATAACCCTGTTGCTTTGGGATACGGTCAGGGAGCGTTTCATATCGAGAACAAAAAACTGGTTTTCGAGCCAAAATACGAGAGCAACATAAACGACGGTTTGCCTGAGGATGCTTGGATAGGCTTTTTAAGCGAGGCCAAAAAAAATAAATTCGCGACTCGTTCAAATTTATTCCCGCTAAGCGTGGAAGAACAGAAAAAGATACTCAGGGTAGGGCTTTGCCTCACCTGCCACGAAGAGGGCTCCACTATAATGCAGGAATGCCTAACAGACTTTAACTCAACAAGAAAAGGCTAAGCCCAAAATGCGCTGAATTATTTTGACTTTCAAAATTAAAAGTTTAATCCTGTATATCACAATCTGCAAACAACTGTTTCAGCCCATGTTCTTATATGCTGTACCGGGCTTCACCACAAACCCCGATTACCTTATAACCCCTGTGTTGAAAACAAACATCGCGAGACCAAATTGCTATAAAGAAAATTTTTACTACATTTGGGGTTACTTAAAACTCAAGAAGGATTACATTAAAATACACTTGGGTTATACTTCTTAAATTAATGGCTGACAACACTAAAAAACATACTACTAATACGGATATTTCAAGTGAGATACTTGAAGAACTCAAAGAGTTAAGAAGAAAAAACGAATTATATAAAACAATTACCGACAACTCACCGGTAGGAATAGTTTTTGTTGATTTGTATGGTATTACACGGGAAATAAATATTGCGGCACTACATTTTTTTGGTGGCAAACGCGATGAAATAATTAATAAGCACTTTCTTGATATCCCGATTGAGTACGACAAGAGCAAAAATCAATTAAAAGAATTATTCGAAAAGGCGACATATTCCAAAGAAACAAAAACGAGGGTTTCGTTTAAAAACCTAAAAAACCATCTGATCCATCTCGAATGCACGACATCTATGGTAACGGAAGAGGGCAAAACAACCGGTATCCTTGTGTTTTCAAACAATATCAACCCAGAAGTAGATGCCATTAAGACGATAAAAACCCACCAAGCACATTACAAAACCATTGTTGACAACAGTCATGATGCTATATACATTTACAAAAAAAGCGGTTTCGCCTTCGTAAACAACAGGCTTTGCGAACTTAGCGGGTATTCCGACGATGAATTAATAGGCAGGGATATATGGTTTATGGTCCATCCCGATGATCTTCACAGGCTTCAGTCTTATGCCGTTTCCAGGATGAACGGCGAGAAAACACCAAATAAATACAAAGCCAATATAGTTTGCAAGGACGGCGAAATCAAGTATTGCAGCTTTACCGTCAGCGAGACCATGTTTGAAGGGGAATATGCCGTTGTAGGCCAAGTAAGGGACATAAGTGTCGAAAGCAGAATACAGAAAACGACCGCCGAGAGCAATCGTAAGTTTAAGAGCATATTCGACAATTCCCCTCTGGGCATAATGTATTATGACAGCAATGGGATAATAATTGATTGCAACTTCTTATTTGTTTCTATTATTGGTTCCTCAAAAGAAAAACTAATAGGTTTCAACCTGTTGACGCAAATAAAAGACGAAGAGCTTAAAAAGCAGATAATAAAAACATTAAAAGGTGAAGTAGGATATTATGAGGGTAATTATAAAAGCATAACGGCCAACAAAACAACCCCTGTCAGAATCCTTTTTAAAGGTATAGAGGATGAACATAACAATATTTACGCCGGGATTTGCCTTGTAGAGGACATAAGCGAAAGTTATAAGCAGAAAAACGAACTGCTGAAAAGCCAAAAGACATTCAAGAACCTATATAATAATACATTAGCAGCAGTTTACATTCAGGATTTAAACGGTAAATTCATAGATGTTAACAAAGGTGCGATAAAAATGTACGGTTATAAAAAAGAAGAGATCATTGGCAAAACACCTGAGTTCCTTGCTGACCGTTCCCAATATGATGAACAAAAGTTTAAAGCTGTATTTGCCAAAGCCATAAAAGGAAAACCGGTAACGACCGAATTTTGGGGCAAGAGAAAGAACGGCGAGGTGTTCCCGAAAATAATAAAGCTCACAAAAGGAGAGTATTTCGGGAAAGAAGCGGTAATAGTATTTGCTATTGAGATAACCAAGAGAAAAAAGGCAGAGCAAAAACTACAGGAAAGCGAAGAAAATTTCCGGATAATTGCTGAAACTGCCAACGATCTGATAGCCGTGGTCTCGTTTGTCGGCAACCCGGTTTTCACATATTTAAGCCCATCCCATTTTCAAGTCCTGGGTTATAAGCCCATCGATCTGCTTGGCATACCGGCGTTTGACATGGTACATCCCGATGACAGGGCCCTTCTGCGCAATTTGATTGACAAATATATTGATGTTGACACGAACAAATCAAAAATAGTGCTCCAACAAATTGTTTTCAGGGTCAAAAACAAATCGGGTAAATGGAGGACGGTGGAATCGAATATAAGCCTAAGCAAGAACAAGATTATCTTAATCTCAAGAGATATCACCCAACGTATAATTCAAGAGCAAAAAGTATCGTCGGACTTATGGGTGCACGAATCCCTGGACGAGGCAGAAACAGCCCTCCGCAGCTCTATTCACCTAGAAAAGGCCATAGTGGAGTTATTAAAAATAATCAACAAACGCATCCAAAGCAGCGGCACCTTCCTTGCCCGCATCGACGACGATTTTAAATCCTGCGAAATAAAGTATGAGAACAACATTGGGGATTCCTGTTTGCTGTTAAACAACACATTCGGAATTAAAAATTTCGATTTAAGCAATATAATCCATGAGAAAAAGCCGATACCGATCTATTCATTAAACGGCAAACAGATCACAAAACCGGAAGACAGCACGGACTTTTACTCGGCATTGTGCGTAGTAATCCGCCCTACGCAGGGCAACCCCTGGCTTTTCGTCGTCTGCAACAAAGCCACAAACAGAATATGGAACGAATATGAAATTAAGCTGCTTGCCGAGATAGGGAACAGGCTAACCGACAACATAAATATCATGCAGAGCCTTTCAAGCCTCGAAAAAAGCAGGAAAGAGATAGAGAAAAATTCGGAAATGCTGAAGCAGACAAATGCTGAATTAAAAAACGCCCTGAAAAAAGCAGAGGAAGCAGATAAATTAAAATCGCTGTTTTTATCGAATATGAGCCACGAAATCAGAACGCCGATGAACGGGATCATAGGCTTTTCCGATCTAATGACAAAACCTTATTCCACGGATAAAGACAGAATTACTTATGCCGAAATTATCAGCAAGAGCGGCAGGATGCTGCTTCGGCTGATAAACGACATAGTCGATATCTCCAAAATAGAATCCAAGCAGGTAGATCTGTTCTTGAAGGACTGTAATTTGAACGAAATAATATATGGCCTTTACGATCAGCATAATTTCAAGTCAAAAACAGGCCTTGCCGAAAATGTCACTCTTAAGTATTATACCGATCTTGACGACAATTATTCGATAAAGACCGACGAGCTAAGGCTTAAGCAGATAATCACCAACCTCTTGGGAAATGCCATCAAATTCACGAAAAAAGGAGAAATCGAATTCGGTTATAAAAGGATCAACGAGAAACTGCTCGAATTTTTTGTGCGCGACACAGGTATCGGCATCTCAAACGAAGACAAGAAATATATTTTTGAAAGATTCGGGCAAGCATCATCGACCAACAAAGCCATATTCGGCGGAACAGGCCTCGGGTTGTCGATATCGAAAGGCCTGGTGGAAATGTTCGGAGGGAATATATGGATGGAAAGCATTTACAAAAAAGGAAGCGCGTTTTATTTTACTTTACCCTTAAAAACTAAACTACAGATGAAAACTTACAGAAATAACGATTCTATGCAGGAAATCATGAGCATGCCCAATTGGGAAAAATACAATTTCCTTGTTGTTGACGACAATAAGCCCGCACAACAACTATTTAAAGCTATGCTAAAACCTACCAGGTCGAATTTGAAATTCGCCAGTAATGCCAAAGCCGCAATACAGACCATTAAAGACCACGAAAACATAGACATGGTTTTGATGGATATCAGAATGCCCGGTATTTCAGGCTTGGAAGCCACAAAAATCCTTAAAAAACTAAAACCCGGAATACCGGTGATCGCACAAACCGCCTATGCTCTTGCAGGTGATAGGGAAAAAGCCCTGGAAGCCGGCTGCGACGACTATATCTCGAAACCCATAAACATCGACGAATTACTAAAAGTAATAGATATACATATTTAAATCATCAAGAGTGACAACAATACTGGCAATAGACGACAACAAGAACAACCTCCTGACGCTCAAGTCAATACTGGAAGAAAATATCCCGGGCTGCAATGTCATCACTGCTGAATCGGCGACAAACTGTATCGAACTTGCCAAACAGCACAATCCCGACACCATCCTTATTGATGTGATTATGCCCGGAATTGACGGCTTTGAGGCATGTATAATGCTGAAATCCAATGTTTTGACTAAGTCGATTCCTGTTATTTTGCTTACGGCCCTAATGACAGACACCAACAGCAAGATAAAAGGCCTTGAAGCAGGGGCAGAAGCATTCTTGCCAAAACCCATCGACACCTCGGAGCTGATAGCACAAACCAGGGCGATGATCCGAATAAAAAAGGCCGAGGAAAAACTGCAAGAAAAAAAACAGAACCTTGAAAACATGGTTTTCGAGCAGGCACAGAAACTAATAACGACCAACAAGGATTACAAACAAATACTCGATAACCTTGGAGAGGGCATCGGCAAGCTTGACAAAAAAAATAATTTCACCTACATAAACAAGGCCGGGGCCGATATCTTTGAATACACAAAAGAAGAACTCATAAACCAAAAACTTAAGACAATATTCTCTGAGGATTGGTATAAGATATTAATGTATGAAAGTGCAAAAGCCGTAAAAGGGGAAGCCGCAAAGTTCCATATAAACATCCATACCAAGACAGGGATAAAGAAAACACTGCTGATAACTGCAATGACTGATTATGACGAGGATGGCAACTATAAAGGATCCACCGGCATATTCAGGGACGTAACAAAATCACTCAGGGATGAAAAATTGTTAAAATTGCAATTTGACCTGGCAAAGATAACATCGGCCACGAGCGACATCAACAAAACAGCCGATGCCTTGCTCAGCTTTGCCCTGCAATCGGAGGATATCGACAGCGGGGGGATTTATTTATTCGACAAGGACGAACAGGCACTTAAACTTGTTAGCCACAAAGGCCTGTCGAAACGGTTTACAGATTCTGGGGATTTTTTCTCGGGAAACGATAAACAATCAAAACTGGTGATGAAGAAAAAGCCCGTTTACGGCAATTACAAAACGTTCTTGCAGGAAAAAAACCGCCGGAAAGATTAAATGAAGGACTGAAGGCAGTAGGGATCATCCCAATCACCCAAAACGAAAAACTAATTGCCGTTTTAAATGTTGCATCGCACAAATACGAAGAAATAAGTGACGAGACCAAGGAGACCATCGACTATTTGGTAAATCAAATAAAATCGGCACTTAGCCGGATTTTGGCAGAACAAGAAAACCTGAACCATATAGCGAAATACCAAAGCCTTGTGGAGGGAACAAAAGATGCTATACTAACCATTAAAGGAGGCCGGGTGGTTGATTGCAACAAAGCCTTGGTCGAGATGCTGGACTGCAAATCAAAGAACGATATCATCGGCAAGAGCCCATTGGACTTCACCCCTAAAAAAACCATCAACGGAATAAATTATACCGAAAAGGGACTTTCTGCAATTAAAACAACACTTAAAAACGGCTCAGACGAATTTGAGTGGGCGCTTCTTAAAACCGACGGGACAATAATATGGGTTGACGCCCGCCTCTCTTTGTTCAGCATCGACAGCAAAAGATTTATAAGTGCGATACTTCACGACCTCACAAATACGCGAAAACAAGACGAGGAAATCCGCAAATTCAAAACCATAACCGATTCGGCAAACTACGGATGCCTGTTGACCGACCTTGACGGCAATATCATTTATTGCAACGACGCTTACGCCCGGATGCACAAGCTAAGCTGCAGCTACCTTAAAGACAGGCACATATCGGCATTCCACACCGACAATCAAATGAACAAAATAGAACAGATAAACAAGAAGCTTATAAAAACAGGGCATTATTTAACTGAAGAAGTTTGGCATATCGACAAGCAAGGAAACGAATTCCCGACTCTCATGAATGGCGTCCTCATGAAAGACGACAACGACGAGCCTTTATATATCTCAACCACTGCCGTCAACATCTCCGATATAAAAAAATATGAAAGCGACCTGAAACAGGCACTGGAAAAAGCAAATGAGAGCGACAAGCTCAAAGCAGCTTTCCTGGCCTCCATATCCCACGAGCTGAGAACACCCTTGAATGCCGTTATCGGGTTTTCTCAAATATTGGCTAGCGACTTAAATCACGACGAAGTGGTAATTTACTCGAACCTGATTTATGAAAGCGGCTTTCACTTAAAAGAAATAGTAGAGGATATCTTTTACTTCACATTGGTTAAAAGCGGCCAGGAAAAGCTCAACTATTTTAAAATCGACCCGAGATTGCTGCTTGCCGAAGCACATAAGATATCGCTCGATGTTCAAAAAAACTGTGACAAACCGCACATTAAAATCAAGCTGGATATTGACAAAGGGAAATATACCGAGACAATAATCAGCGACAAGGAAAAAGTGTTGCACATTTTCAAGCTTTTAATAAAAAATGCTTTCAAGTTCACGCTCGACGGCAACATAAACATTGGCTTTTATACCGATGACGACAATATCCCGGTTTTCTTCGTTAAGGATACCGGCATTGGAATCCCCGGGGAAAAACTAGATATAATTTTCGAGTTCTTCCGCCAGGCTGACGATTCCTTGTCCAGAAAATATGAAGGTACGGGAATAGGGCTTGCGATCACCCACAAGCTTATCGAAATGCTGGGCGGCAAAATTTGGGTGGAGAGCAAGATTGAAAAGGGCTCTGCTTTCTTTTTCAAACTACCCCTTGATCCCTTGAAATAGATCATTGTTTTTCCTCAAATCCCCTGGTCTGTTGAAATTGCTAAAGGTTCCGGGATTGCAATATTCCCAATCGCTTAAATCAAGCTTCTTCATTTTAACGGAATCCAAAAAATTCATCAGCTTATAGTTTCCGTCGTCGATAAAAGCCCGTAAAACCTCAGTTAAAACCGAATTATAATAAGCACATAAAGGCTCAACTTTATTGTCAGGGTGAACAGGAACCAAGGCATCGAAATTTTTATCGATGTTTTTTATCAAGAAATTGATGAATCTTGAGTCGATATAGGGAGTGTCACAGGAAAGAAAAATATTTATCTCGTTCTTCGACTGTTTCAAACAAGAGTGGATACCTCCCATAGGGCCCACGCCAATTATCTCATCTTCAATAATTTGGATATTGTATTTTTGATAATCCAGCGGCCTGTTGGCACTCAGGACAAGATTTCCGCAGTTGGGGCGAAGAGCCTCAATGGCATATTCCACAAGAGGTTTTCCCATAAATTCCTTTTGCCCTTTATCACTTCCCATCCGTGTACTTTTCCCGCCCGACAATATAATCCCGGTAATATCAGCCTTGTTGATCATAAAACAAAAATAGTCATTTTATTTCCCGGCATCTCAAATTAAATACTAACTTTGAACTAAAATATCTCATAGCAAGATAAAAATCACAAAAGATGAATATAAAAGACCATATTCCCAACACGCTCACGCTAACAAATATGCTGGCGGGAATTTTATCAATTTATATGGCAATGAAAGGAGACCTGGTAACGGCCTCGTATTTAATATTTATTGCTGCTGTTTTTGACTTTCTGGACGGTTTTGCCGCGAGGTTGCTCAACGCTTATTCCGAGATAGGGGCACAGCTGGACTCCCTTGCCGACTTGGTATCCTTCGGCCTTGCGCCGGGGTTTATCCTGTTTAACATGATAAACATCAGTCATGGCCAGCCTGGCAACACAGCCTCCAGCACGACATTCATGCCTTTCCTGGGATTTATCATCCCCCTTTTCGCTGCCTTGAGGTTGGCAAAGTTCAATATCGACGACAAGCAGCAAAACTCCTTTCTCGGCATTCCGACACCGGCTGTTGCGATATTGATAGCATCCTACCCCCTCATAAAAAGTTATCTTTATCATGACAGGGGCTTGTACTATATGATTGTAACAAACACTTATTTCCTTACCGCAACCGCATTTGCCATGTCGTTCCTGATGGTTGTCCCGCTTCCGATGTTCGCATTTAAATTTAAAAACTACGGATGGAGGGACAACAAAGTGAAATACGTTTTTCTCGCATTTAGCTTAATACTGATCTTAATATTTAAATCAGTGGCAATACCGGTAATAATTGCGTTTTATCTATTATTGTCGTTGGTTTTTTATCTTACTGATATACAGAGCTGAACACAAACAGGGTTTGTCAAGAAAACTCCTTGCGCCTCAACTCGAAGTTTCTCCCCAGATAAACGTTCCTGACATGCTTGTCGTTAGCCAGCTCCTCTGCCGTGCCTTGTTTTAATATCGATCCCTCGAACAACAGATAAGCCTTGTCAACAATGGTCAGTGTTTCATGAACGTTGTGGTCGGTTATGAGGATGCCGATATTTTTTTCCTTTAGTTTTGAAACTATCATTTGTATGTCTTCCACGGCTATCGGGTCAACGCCTGCGAAAGGCTCGTCCAGCAAGATGAAATTGGGGCTTACTGCCAGGGCCCTGGCAATCTCAGTCCTGCGGCGTTCCCCGCCCGACAACTGTATGCCTTTGCTCTTGCGGATATGTTGCAGGCCGAATTCGTCGAGCAAGGACTCTAGCTTTTCTGCCTGCTCCGTTTTTGTCATCTTGGTAAATTGCATAACGGCCTTTAGGTTATCTTCTATGCTAAGCTGGCGGAATACCGATGCCTCCTGGGCCAGGTACCCAACCCCCAACTGCGCGCGCTTATACATCGGCATTTGTGTAATCTCTTGGTCGTCAAGATATACAGAGCCCGAATTTGGCTTTATCAATCCGACTATCATATAAAAAGAAGTTGTTTTTCCGGCTCCGTTTGGACCCAGCAACCCAATAATCTCACCTTGGTTCACTTCTACCGAAACATTGTTGGCAACAGTCCGCTTGCCATACTTCTTTACTAAATCTTTTGTCCAAAGCTTCATAGGTTTATAAATCATAGTTTAAAATATCCCTTCGTTCAATATATCGTGCAAATGTATAACTCCTTTATAATTTCCGTTGTCAACAACAAGAAGCTGTGTGATATTATTCTCGCGCATTACGGACAAGGCATTAACCACGAGCTCATCCCTTTCAATAGTGCGTGGGTCTCCCGACATGATATCGCGGGCTTTCAATCTTGTAAAATCGGGGTTCTTTTCTATCATCCTCCTTATGTCGCCGTCTGTTATAACCCCGGTTAAGACCCCGTTATCAAGAACTGCGGTGGCTCCAAGTCGTTTCGACGATATCTCTATTATCACTTTTGTTGCCAATTCGCTTGCCTCAACAACAGGAACTTCGTTTTTTATTGAAATATCGCCCACCCTTACGAACATGCGCTTGCCCAAGGCACCGCCCGGGTGGAACTTGGCAAAATCGCTGGGGGTAAAACCTTTCAGGTCCAACAAACTTATAGCCAGGGCGTCGCCCATAACCAATTGTGCCGTGGTGCTGGATGTGGGCGCCAGGTTGTTAGGGCAGGCTTCGCGCTCCACTGTAGTGTTTAAAATATAATCAGACCGCAGCGCCAAATACGAATCAAGATTGCCCACCATAGCAACAAGCATGTTTCCCCGGGCTTTTATTAAAGGGGCAAGAATTTTTATCTCAGGAGTTTCGCCGCTTTTCGATATGGCTATAACTATGTCGTTTTGCTGAATAATCCCCAGGTCGCCATGAATAGCATCGGCAGCATGCATAAATATCGATGGGGTGCCGGTTGAATTGAGGGTGGCGACAATTTTATTCGCTATAATCGCACTTTTCCCAATACCTGTAATAACCACCCTTCCCTCGGAACTAAAAATATACTTGACAACGCTGATAAAATCATCATTGACCGATTTTAACATTGACTGTATTGAAACTATTTCGTTTTCAATGGCTAAAAGAGCCGATTTCCTGATTTTTTCGTCCACTTTTGTTTTTTTTAAAATAAACTTGTTAAACTCAGATTTATTATAGCTATATTTGTAATAATCGAATATAAGAAAAACAAGCAAAATAAGTTATTAATCATTATATTTGTAAAGATTAATATAAATACAAAGATAATTTTTCTTGATAATGAGTATTAATAAAACGAAAGTTGATTTGAAACGCACACTAAAGTCATTTTTCGGCTTTAACAGTTTCAAAGGTAATCAGGAGCCGATTATTGAAAGTGTCTTAAATGGGGAAGACACTTTTGTTGTTATGCCTACAGGGGGGGGTAAATCGCTATGCTATCAGCTTCCTGCGATTAACAGGCCCGGAACGGCAATTGTTGTTTCACCCCTTATTGCGCTGATGAAGAACCAGGTTGACATGATAAGGAACTTCGGCAGCGAAAGAAGCATAGCCCATGTGATGAACTCCTCGCTCTCAAAAACCGAGATGATGGAGGTTAGGGCCGATTTGCTTGCCGGCAATACAAAATTGCTCTATATGGCGCCCGAATCACTTACCAAGGAAGAAAACATCGAATTCTTGCGCAATATAGAAATATCCTTTTATGCCATCGACGAGGCTCATTGTATCTCTGAATGGGGGCATGATTTCAGGCCTGAATATCGTAAATTACGGCCGATTATTGATGCAATCGGCCATGAGGTACCTATTATCGCCTTAACCGCAACTGCCACCTTGAAGGTCCAGGAAGACATTTTAAAAAATCTCGAGATACCAGATGCCACGGTCTATAAATCATCTTTCGACCGAACAAACCTGTATTACGAAGTAAGGCCAAAAACAAAGAATGTAGTAAAAGACATTATCAAATATATAAAAACACAACCCAACAAATCGGGGATCATTTACTGCCTTAGCCGCAAGAAAGTTGAGGAAATCGCTGAATCACTGGTAGTTAACGGAATAAGGGCCCTGCCGTACCATGCCGGCCTGGATGCGGCTACAAGAAGGAACAACCAGGACGGCTTCCTTATGGAAGAGGTAGAGGTAATTGTTGCCACCATAGCGTTTGGCATGGGAATAGACAAACCCGACATACGCTTTGTAATACACCACGATATCCCAAAAAGTATTGAAGGCTATTATCAGGAGACAGGAAGGGGAGGCCGCGACGGCGGCGAAGGCAATTGCATTACTTTTTATAGCTATGACGATATTCAGAAACTAGAAAAGTTTATGAAAGACAAGCCTGTTGCCGAACAGGAAATAGCAAAAGAACTATTGTTCGAAACTGTTGCTTATGCCGAATCCTCAGTATGCAGGCATCGTTTGTTGCTTCATTACTTTGGTGAAATATATACTAAGGACAATTGCGGAGCCTGCGATAACTGCCTCACCCCAAAAGAGAAATTCGAAGGCAAGGAAGACATCAAGCTGGTCATCGAGGTTGTTGATGCTTTAAAAGAACAGTTCAAGGCTAAATTGATTTCCGATTTCATCTCTGGTCATAAAAGTGGCGACATAAAGTCGATCAAGCTTGACAAACACGAACTGTTTGCTTCGGGAAAAGACAAAAGCGACGACCCGAAATACTGGATGACAACTATTAGACAGGCTCTCATAAACAGGTTTGTCGAAAAAGAGATCGAGAACTATGGTATCCTAAAAGGTACGGAAGCAGGAAGGGAATATGCAAGAAATCCATACAGCATCCTCATTGCCAAAGATCATGATTATGACAACAGCGGCAACGACGGAATAATTACGAATAGCGGGGGACAAAAAAACAGCGGCACTGACAATTCGTTGTTCTTAATGCTCAAGGATTTAAGAAAAGACCTGTCGAAAAAAGAAAAACTTCCTCCTTTTGTTATTTTTCAAGACCCGTCACTCGCCGATATGGCAATCCAATATCCAATAAGCATGGATGAAATGCAACAAATTATAGGTGTTGGCGCCGGAAAGGCAAAGAAATACGGCAAACCTTTCCTCGACTTGATAAAGCAATATGTTGAGGAAAATGATATTGCGCGCCCTAATGACATGGTTATCAAGTCAGTGGTAAATAAATCAGGTTTAAAGGTTTATATTATCAAAAGTATCGACCGCAAACTGCCATTGCCCGATATCGCCCATGCCAAAGATCTTAGCCTAAGCGAGCTTTTAACGGAAATCGAACGAATAGTTTCGTCCGGAACAAAGGTTGACCTGAATTATTATATTCAGGAATTTGTTGATGAATATCATCAGGAAGATATTATTGATTATTTTTCGGAAGAAGCCGAAACCGACTCGCTTGAAGATGCCTTGAACGAACTTGGCGAGGCTGAATATAGCGAGGAAGAAGTTCGGTTGATGAGAATTAAATTTTTATCGGAAGTTGGAAACTAAAATTATTCTTAAGCTCATTGCCCCGGTTTTATTATTGATGGTTTCATCATGCTATAACGTTAATGAAAATGAAGTCGTAAAACCTAAGCATTTCTTCAATGAGGAGAAAATGATCAATGTTTTGACCGATATCCAAATTGCCGAGGGAACCCTAAGCTATGAACGGACAAAAAGGATCGACCTTAAAGATTTAAAGGCAGCCTACTATAACCAGGTGTTCCTAAAATATGGCATTACCGCCATCGATTTTAAGCAAAACATGGATTATTACAACTCCTCGCCCGAAAGAATTGAAAAAGTCCTCGAAAAAGTTTTGGAAAACATAAATCAGATGCAAGGCGACCTGGAAAGGAAAATAGCCGATTCGCTGAGGGTCATTCGTGTTCAGGACAGCATTAGGAAGGCAGATAGCATTGTACTTATAATTAGAAACGACAGCCTGAGGCTTTTGGACAGCTTGAATGCCCACGATTAAATGTGTTTTTACGACGATAAAAACATCATTCGTTGATTGCATTATAGATGTTATCCGCCAAACGGCTTGCCCCTATCCTAAAATAGCCTTTGTTAAGCCACTTTTCACCAAGAATGTTTTTTACGAGCAGATAATAGGAAACAGCCTCCTCGGGAGTTGATATTCCGCCGGCAGCCTTGATACCGATCATCTTACCCGTTTTGTCGAAATATTCCTTAATGGTGTCCAGCATTATCAAGAACGCCTCATGGGTGACGGCAGGTTCTGTTTTGCCCGTTGAGGTCTTCAGGAAATCAGCCCCGCCCAAGATAGACAATTCACAGGCTTTGCGTATTAAGGAAGGCTTTTTTAATTCGCCTGTTTCGAGTATCACTTTTAAATGCGTCCCGCCACAAACGGCTTTGATACCCTTTACTTCATTCTTCACAAAATCATAGTCGCCCTCCAGCAACCGTCCCCGGCTAATAACCATGTCAATCTCGCCGGCGCCTTCGGCAATAGCATAAGCAACTTCGGCAATGCGCAGGTCAAGAGGCGAATGCCCGCTTGGAAAAGCACCGGCTACACAAGCCGTATTTATTCCCGACCCGTCAAGCTCGGACGATACCAGCTTCGCAAAAACCGGATAAACACAAATGGCTGCCACATTAGGAATTTCTTGCAGCTCATCGGAATACGACATCCCTTTCCGGCATAAGTTTTTTACTTTTTTAATGTTGTCGTCGCCGCTTAAGGTGGTGAGGTCTATTAAGCCGATAATGTCCTTATATACTTGCTTGGTTGCAGCCTCCGATAAATTCACACTTATCCCGCCGCAGCGCTTCTTCAGCTGTTGAACATCGAAATTATAGTCGTTAAAATTATACATGATCATTTTTTCTGCAAATTTAATATTATTCGTTAACGGATAATTCTTGCTATCCAATACCGTAAGAAAGATATAGGCCAAGATGCGATCGTGATTGAATTTACAAAAGTCAAAAAAAATCTGATGAGTTTTATATTCTGTTTATCAGTACGTTATGGTTCTGAAGAATATTATTGCTCATTATGGCACAACTGTTGAGAACAACATCACCTCTAATTTACTTTATGTTGAATTCAGGTGTAGGACAGGAGAAACCCGTAAAGGTTTCCAAGAAGAGATATTTTAAGTGCGACCGTTGCGGTTATATCACTATAATTCGCGACTCGTATTGTCCTATATGTGCCAAAGACGGCAAGAAAATCCAGATGAAATGAATAATTATACATTGGAAATAAATCACACTTATTCCGAGAATCAGGTTGAATCAATTGGCTTGGTTCCCAAAAAAACGGAGAATATCAGTTCGAGGATTTTTATCAAGAACGATAAAGTGTATTTTTTTGAAGATCTTAAAGACAATAAACTGAGATTGTTCTCAATCATAAACGAAAGATCGTTTTTTCTATAAAACCATATTTCTGGTCAATTTTATAAATATCAAGTTTTGGGATGTTTATTTTTACTGGATATATTCCCGATTATGTTCTATATAAGTTCGCTCAAAAGAGCGGACTTTTTTTTGGCCACAAAAGGATTTTCCCTGGAATCATGTAAATAATAAGATGCCGGGGCAAAATCTAATATTCACAACTTCTCTTGTACAATACTGATATGGTGTTCTTTACATGTCTTCCGTTATTTTTTATGCGTTAGTCAGACTAAATTCGTATGCTGTTATTGTTAAATTATGGACGATTTAGCTTTATTATTCTCAATTGTTTCTATTTTTGTGGAAAATATCATAGAAAATAATAAAACTAAATAATATGAGAAAACTATTACTTTTTATTCTTCTTGCATTTTTAACATCTTTTGGATTTGCTCAAGAATGCAGCGACTTGTTTATCTCGGAATATGTTGAAGGTTCCGGTAACAACAAAGCGATTGAAATTTATAACCCGACCCTTGATGCCATTGATTTAAGTGCCTATCAATTAGTCCGTTACTCCAATGGAGGTTCTGAGCCTTCTCCTGTTGGACTAAGCGGGACTATAGAATCAAAAGGAACTTTTGTTGTTGTTCTCGACAAACGGGATCCTGACGGAATAGGTTTTGAACAACCTGTTGACTCAGTTTTGCAAGAAAAAGCCGACATCTTCCTATGTCCTATCTACGAGATAAACAAGATGATGTATTTCAATGGCAATGATGCAGTTACACTTGAAAAAACAACAGGGGAAGTAGTCGATATATTTGCGCTTATAGGACCTCCTATGACAGGCGACGATAATGGTTGGTGTAATTTTACCGATACAACTATTACATATAACAGCGGTGGGAACCCTACTGAATACACCATAGAGCATTATAATGTAGGACCACTGTTTTGGCTGGCCTGGACCAAGGATCATACATTAATCCGAAAATACGATGTTTCCTATGGTGTAACCGAGAACCCGAATTTGGATTTTATCGTTGATCAACAGTGGGATTCAATACCTAAAAACACATTCGACTCGCTGGGTTTCCATAATTGCAACTGCAGCACGTTCAGCATCGACGAAAATAAGATAAATGCCAGTGTTGATATATTCCCCAACCCCGTCAGCGACAATAATTTTTCAATTAATGCCAACCAAGCAATTAAATCAGTTGAAATGTTTGATATTACTGGTAAGGTCATCCAACGATTTACAATTTCCGACAATTCGTTTACCGGTAATTTTTCCGTTAAGGAGAACTTTAAAGGAGTTCTGTTTGTTTCGGTGAAACTTGAATCCGGAACAACAAAGACAAGAAAGTTGATATTCAAATAAATTTTTAGGTAAACAAGATTAGAAGGCTTCAAGCAAAATTTGCTTGAAGCCTTTATCGGCTTATCACATACCGTTTTACATCAAATTTCAGCATGAAAAAAATATTTATTACAGTTGTTTTTATTACTGCACTTGGCTTTGGGCTTTTTTCCCAAACCTATAAAGTAAGTGGTTTGGTTAGCGACTACAACATCGGCGAACCTCTTATCGGGGTTAATATCGTTTATGGGCAAGGCAAGGGTACTGTTACTGATATCAATGGGGTTTTTAACTTAAACTTGCCAAGTGGCGAGTATGATCTGCAAATATCATATATTGGTTTTATCAGCCAAACAAAGCATGTTTTTGTTGAAAACAAAGATATTTTCCTCAATGTGGAATTGAAAACCCTGACCTTAAATGAAGTTCAAGTTATCGGCGACATTGCCAAAACAAGGGAAACCCCGATTGCCTTTTCGAATATTAGTCCGGTAAAAATAGAAGAGCAGCTTGCCTCGCAGGACATTCCCATGATACTAAACTCTACACCAGGTGTTTATGCTACCCAAAGCGGCGGCGGCGACGGTGATGCCCGTATTAATATTAGAGGGTTTAGTCAGCGAAATGTAGCAGTAATGCTTGACGGCATCCCCGTTAACGACATGGAAAACGGTTGGGTTTATTGGTCGAACTGGTTCGGCCTCGATGCGGTGATGAGGGGGACCCAGGTACAAAGAGGCCTCGGTATGTCAAAACTTGCAATTCCTTCGGTTGGGGGCACCATTAATATCACCACTAAAGGTATAGATGCCAAAAAAGGCATAAGCCTCAAACAGGAAGTCGGGAATGCAGGCTTCCTGAGGACAACCCTCGGGATAACAACAGGAAGGCTTGACAACGGATGGGGGGTTACTTTTGCGGGATCCTATAAAAGGGGCGACGGCTGGGTAGATCAAACATGGACGGAAGGCTGGTTTTACTTTTTAAGGGTTGACAAGGAAATCGGCAAACATATTATCAGCCTCACCGCCATGGGCGCACCTCAAAAGCACGGGCAAAGAAGCTATAAAAAACATATTGCCACATTTGACAGGGAATATGCTGAAAAAGTCGGGATGCGCCCCGGATTTATCGATACGCTTGATTCTTATGGGCTACCTATCGACATGGGCTTGAAATACAATCCGAACTGGGGATATTTAAGCCGCGCCTATATCACCGATACCGATACCGTTTACCCGAATGCAGTAGCTACAAGCACTGCTAACAACTACTATCATAAACCGATGTTCAGCTTAAAGGATTTTTGGAATGTGAACGACAGGCTATATATTTCAAATGTTGCATACCTTTCGATAGGCTCAGGCGGAGGCCGTTCCTTTTCACCAACGCCTCAAGTCGATACGGCTACAAACCAACAAAACCTTCAGAGTAAATATAACTCCAACATGAACATACCTTATGGTTTTAATACGATTAAAGAATCGTCGGGGATAATGCGCAATGCCGTAAACAATCATTTTTGGTTAGGATTGCTTTCAACCTTCGATTATAAAATCAGCGACGCTCTCTCCTTATCCGGCGGCATAGACCTGAGAACATACAGAGGCGAGCATTATCGGGAAATAAATGATTTGTTCGGCGGGAACTTCTACAAAGACCAAGGCAATAAAAACAAGAGTGACACGATAAAAAAATATGAAGGCGACAGGATAGGTTATAATAACGATGCCCTGGTACGCTGGGCAGGGCTGTTTACACAATTAAAATATCAAAATGGCAACCTCACTACTTTTATTAACCTAACAGCATCGTTCTCAGGATATAAACGAATTGATTATTTCCTGCCAAAAACCTTAAAAGTTGGCGATACAACACTTCAAATTGCTTATGGGCAAGAAGTTGAATATAAAGGCGTTGTTTACGACCACAACAATCCCGGCTTGAAAACCAACGAAACAGACTGGAAATATATCGGTGGATTTACTGTAAAAGGCGGGCTTAACTATAACTTAAACGAACAAATGAATGTTTTCATGAACCTGGGTTACCTTTCCAAAGCACCCCGTTTCCAGAATGTGTTCGACAGGCAAAACAAAGAATTCCTGGAAATCAGAAATGAAAAGATCAAAGCCGTCGAGCTGGGCTATAGTTATGTGCTGTCCCGAATGACCCTGAATGCAAACGCCTATTATACAATTTGGGATAACAGGCCCTCCGACAGAAGGGTGTCGTTTCCCGACCCCAAAAACCCAGATATCAGATATACTGCCAACATAAACAAAATGAACGCTTTACATAAAGGAATCGAATTGGAATTCGCATATAGGGTTCTTAACAACTTGACTTTTGAGGCTTTGCTTTCATTGGGCGATTGGAAATGGACATCCAAGGACAGTGCGTTAATATATAATGACAACGGCGAATTAGTAGGGAGAAAACCTTTTAACGCCAAAGGACTTTATGTAGGCGATGCTGCACAATTCCAGAATAGGGAAAGCTTGAGATGGGAGATCATCAGGGGTCTTTATGTATCAGGATCATATACATGGTTCGGGAAAAATTACTCGGAGTTCAACCCTCTCGAACTCGACCCCGACGAAAACCCCTGGGCCTTCGACGATGAGGGAAACCCTCGTCAATCATGGAAAATCCCCAACTACTTCACGCTGGATTTCCATGCCGGATACTCATGGAACATCAACAAAGTTGGATTTCAGTTAAGAGCCTCAGTATTAAATGCACTCGACAATATTTTTGTAACGGATGCACAAAACAATGATCCATACCTCTTTAACTCCAGTAGTTTCGACGCCAATTCGGCAGGGGTGTTCATGGGTTTAGGAAGGCGGTTTAATATCTCTTTAAAATTAAGATTATAACAATTATACCTCATTAAAAGAATATAAAATTATACAGATGAAAAAAATATTTACGATTCTATTAGTGCTTTTCAGCACTACGGTTTTGTTTAGCCAACAAACAGGCTATTATAACGGAACCTCTGCAAAGACTGGCGACGACCTGAAAGCAGCCCTCCATAATATTATAAAAGGCCATACGCCTTATTCGTATTATACATCGAAGCAGATCTTCAAGCTATCGGATGCCGATCCCGACACGCCGGGAAACGTGATATTGGTTTATACCGGACGGTCGCAGGACGCAAACGACTTCGGAACCGGTGGAAACTATATTAATCGCGAGCACGTTTGGGCTAAATCGCATGGCGGTTTTGCCGATTGGATGCCAATGTACAGCGATGTCCATAATCTAAAACCTGCAGATGCATCGGTCAATGTTGACAGGAGCAACAAGGACTTTGATAACGGCGGGACACAGCATGCAGAAGCAACAGGATGCTATTATACCGATTCGACATGGGAAGCCCGCGATGAGGTCAAAGGTGATATTGCACGTATAATATTCTATATGTCAACCAGATACGAAGGCGGGGATGGCGAAATAGACCTCGAAGTCGTGGACTGGAACAATACATATCCCAATGCCCGGCACGGAAAGCTTTCAACCCTCCTGCAATGGAATATGCAAGACCCGCCAGATGATTTCGAGAGAAACCGCAATAATGTAATTTATTCTTACCAGCACAACAGGAATCCTTTTATCGACAATCCCGAATGGGCAAATATGATTTGGGCCGGCCAGGCCGCAAACTTGTTGGCAATCGATAATATTGAGATCAGCCCATTGGTGGTAGTTGCACAGGAACCGGTCCAGATCAGTGCAGTTATAACTAACAACTCCAAATATATTCAATCGGCAACAATTAAGTGGGGGCTGTCTTACGAATCACTGACAAATGAAGTTGAAATGACCGCCGAAGGCGATGTTTATACTGGAAGCATACCGGGACAGGCCGAGGGATCAACAATTTATTATCAAATTGCGGCAGCAGATGGCACGATGCAAAATTCTTCAGTTGTATATAATTTCTATGTCCCAAAGATTTTCAACGGAACCATAACCTCCATTTACGATATTCAAGGCCAGCAAGAAGCTTCGCCTTATGAAGGCCAAACAGTTAGCACGACAGGGGTTGTTACAGCCAATTTCGGGACCTCGTATTTTATCCAGGACGGGACAGGTTTATGGAATGGTTTGTTTGTTTATGAATCGGGAAGAAACCCAGCCGTTGGCGACAGCATTGTTATAACAGGAAAGATTAGCGAATATTACGGGAAAACAGAGCTTTCAGATATCAGCGATTATTATTTTATTTCTTCCAACAACAGCCTTCCCGAACCTCTCCTTGCCGAAACCGGCGGCATTAGCGAAGGTTATGAGAGCATACTCACCAAAGTTGTCAACGCTACCTGCACCGATGCCAATTATCAAGCAGATTATTATATGTGGAAGGTTGACGACGGCAGCGGCATGCTAAAAATACACAATACCTCAATATTCGAGTACGTACCAACAGAGGGCATCGCTTATGATGTTACTGGCCCCATGAACTTTGACTTTGATGAGTGGAAAATTGAAATCCGCTTTGAGAGCGATGTTACTGAAGGCGGCGATTTTACTGCCCCAACCGTAGTGAGCATAGAACCGGTTATAAACACTAATATTAAGATACTCTTTGACGAGGACGTGGAAACATCATCAGCTGAAAATACCGACAACTACGTGATTGACAACGGGATTGTCGTTGAAAGCGCTTCGCAGCACGCATTCAACAAAGTGCAGGTAAACCTTAGCATATCATTCTTGACATCCGGCGAAAGTTATAATATCACCATCAACAATGTAAAGGATTTAGTTGGAAATGTTATGGACGAGCATACCGAATCGTTTTCATTTGTTGGCATAGACGAGATATTTGAGAACGGGGCCGTCAATGTTTATCCAAACCCGGCAAGCGAAAGCCTGAACGTGGAGTTTTCCCTTCTAAAAGATGCCGACATCAATATCTCGCTCAGCGATATATCAGGAAAAAAGTTGATCGACAAGGATTATTCGGCAAAAGCCGGAATAAATAAATTGCCATTTGAAGTGAGCAACTTGCCGAAAGGATATTATTTATTAAAAGTAGATACTAATTCGGGCAGCCTAAACTTTAAGATTATCGTTCAATAACATTGGACATGCACGAATACAAATCTCCCGTGGGTTTAAAACAACACTTACGGGAGATTTTTTATGGCACAAACTTCACATTTTAATAATAATTATTAATGAAGTAGCGTTAATAAACATTATTTAAAACCATTATTTATATTTTTGCGCAAAATTTAATTAAGTGACTGATAATTTAGTAATTATACCAACCTATAACGAAAAGGAAAATATCGATAAGATAATCAGGTATGTTATGCAACTTGACAAACAATTCGATATTCTCATCGTAGAAGACAACAGTCCTGACGGCACTGCCTATATCGTTAAGCGGTTAATGAAGGAATTCCCTGGCAATCTGTTTATTATGGAGAGAAAGGGGAAGCTTGGATTGGGAACCGCCTATATCGATGGTTTTAAGTGGGCATTGGAAAAATCATACAATTTCATCACCGAGATGGATGCTGATTTCTCGCATAACCCCAACGATTTGTTAAAACTTTACGATTCCAACAAAAACAAGGGCTCCGATGTTGCAATCGGATCCCGCTATATTAAGGGCGTAAATGTTGTTAACTGGCCGATGGGAAGGGTATTAATGTCGTATTTCGCCTCATCTTACGTCAGGTTAATAACAGGCATGAAGATTATGGACACAACTGCCGGTTTCGTTTGCTGGTCGAGAAAAGTCCTGGAAGCAATTGACCTGGACAGGGTTAAGTTCATCGGATATGCGTTTCAGATCGAAATGAAATATACTGCGGTAAAACTTGGTTATAATGTTACCGAAGTGCCGATAATTTTTACCGACAGGACTGAAGGCGAATCGAAAATGAACAAAAGCATTTTCCGGGAAGCCATTTTTGGGGTGATGCAGCTTAGGTTAAGAGCAATGCTCGGCAAAATAAAACCGGTTAAAACCGTTTGACATGTCTTCGAAAAAAGTAATAAAAGGGGCTACTATATTAAATGAAGGAAAATCATTTGTCGGTGATGTTTTCATTAAGGGCGAACTAATTGAGGATGTTTGCGAAAACACCTGCAACGATTATTCCGGTTACCAGATAATAAATGCCGGGGGCTTGTATCTATTCCCGGGCATAATCGACGACCAGGTTCATTTTCGGGAGCCAGGGTTAAGCTATAAAGGCGATATCTATTCTGAGAGCAAGGCGGCTGTTGCGGGAGGTGTTACCAGTTATATGGAAATGCCAAACACGGATCCGCCGGCACTTACAATCGACATTCTTGAAGATAAATACAAAATTGCCGCTGAAAGCTCATTGGCGAATTACTCTTTTTATATGGGAGCATCCAACAATAATCTGGATGAGATCCTGAAGATTGACAAAAAAAAAGTTTGTGGGATCAAGGTTTTCATGGGCTCATCAACGGGCAATTTGCTTGTTGACGACCAAAAAGCCCTTGAAAATATCTTTAAGCATGCCCCTACAATTGTGGCCACCCATTGCGAAGACGACAATATAATTCAAGAGAGCAGCCAAAAACTATTGAAACAATACGGCCTTGACGCACCCACACGGATCCATACTGAAGCCCGTTCAGCGGAAGCTTGTTATCTATCGTCGTCAAAAGCCGTTAAACTTGCAAAAAAATATGGAACCCGGCTGCACATACTCCATCTGTCAACGGCCAATGAAATGGAATTGTTCAGCAATGATATCCCTCTGGAAGAGAAAAAGATAACTGCGGAAGTATGTGTTCACCACCTTTGGTTCAGCGATGTTGATTATGAGACTAAGGGGAATTTTATAAAGTGGAACCCTTCGATAAAAACAAGAACAGACAGGGAAGCCCTGCGCAATGCCGTTAAAAACAACACCATTGATGTTATTGCCACGGATCATGCACCTCACTCGGAAGAAGAAAAGAAAAGGCCTTATTTCATGGCTCCTTCAGGAGGGCCATTGGTGCAGCATAGCCTAACGGCCATGTTGCAATTGGCGAAACAAGGAGTGTTCAGCATCGAAAAAATAATTGAAAAAATGTGCCATCACCCGGCGCGACTTTTCAAAGTTGATAAACGAGGGTTTATCCGGAAAGGTTATTTTGCCGACCTGGTATTAGTTGATATGAACAATAAATGGACAGTCCATGAAAACAATATCGAATATAAATGCAAATGGTCGCCTTTTGAAGGTGATGCATTCGACAGTAAAGTTGAGAAAACCTTTGTCAACGGAAATATTGTATTCGACAATGGTGCTTTTAACGAAGAGAAAAAAGGAAAGAGATTAATATTTAATCATAAATAAATTGACCAAAATGAAGAAGATACTAGTAGTTGTAATGAGCCTGTTTTTACTGGCTTCATGTGGAAGTGAAAATACAAATAACGATAAAGCCGACACGGATGGCAATAAGCAAGAAGTCAACACCAATCCTGATGGTGACCATATAATAACCTATTATGCAAACGGCAATGCTAAAGTTGTGAAAACTTTTGAGGTGAAGGACGACAAGCTTATTGCCGTTTACGAAAAAGAATATTACGAAGACGGCGCATTGTTGAAGGAAGGGAAACTGAAAAACGGGAAACGCGACGGTTTATGGAAATCGTATCGTCGCGACGGAATTCTCTGGAGCGAAGGGGAATATAGTACCGGGCTTAGAAATGGCATAACAACAACTTATCATCCCAATGGCAAGATATATTATAGGGGGTCATACACTAATGGCTCAAAATCAGGTACATGGGAGTTCTTTAACAATAAAGGCGAAAAAGTTAAGGAAGAAAACCTCGACAAAAAGTAATTTCTAATTGGTGGTTGTAAGATAAATCATCACCGGCAGGTGATCGCTAAACCCTCCATAATAGTTTTTTGCAGCAGTACGATTCGGACGTGCATCGCCTTTTTTAGGCTTGTACAACATCCAATCGTATTTTATTATTCTCTGTTCGTTTTCCATTAAATGAATATTGTTTGTTGTATCTAACAAAGCCGACGAAACAATAAATTGATCAAACATATCCCAACCTTTGTAATAAAGAGAACCCTCGCCATTCTCAAATTTAGCGAGTGATAAGTTATAAAGCGACTTTCCCCGTAAGGGAAGTAAGGGTTTTCTTGCCTTTAAAACATGATAAACGCTGGTATCAGTAGGATTGTCGTTTAAATCGCCGGCAATAATCACTTCCGAACCGGGATTTCCTTCCATAATCGAATCCGTAATATGTTTCAGCAAAGCGGCAATAGTTATCCTGGAAGCCTCGGTTTTTTCCAGCCCTCCCCAGCGCGAAACCCAATGATTAAAAAATAAGTGGACCGTATCGGCCCCAGCCAGCAAACCTTTGCTATACAAGATATCTCTTGTAGTACGACCCGAATCAGGAAGGTTAACATGAATAAATTGATTTTCAATAGGTTTAAAACAACTTTCCCTATATAGCATAGCAACGTCAATGCCTCGTCCGTCGGGGCTGTCCTTATGGATAATCTTGTAATCGGCCGCTGCTAGGGACGCATGATTAGCCAAATCCCTTACAACGGCTAAATTCTCAACCTCGCTCAAACCTATTACAGCCGGAAACCCATTTATGGTGTCCATTGCGGCAATTACCCGCGAAAGCTGATCCAGTTTATGCAAATACTTTTTGCTGTCCCAATTAAAATTGCTTTCGGGCGTATATTTCCCGTCGTTTATCCCAGGGTCATTAATCGTGTCGAAGAGGTTTTCTACATTATAGAATGCAATGGCAATTACACTTTCGGGTGTTCTCTTTCTTTCACATGAACTAATAACAGTAACGGCCAATAATAAAACTACACTTATTAAATATTTATTCATCTTATTAATTTATAATGCAAATATATAATTATTGTGCATGCACAATGCATCACATACTGATGCGACACATCGCCATTGAACAGACGCGACGCATCGCCATTGAACAGACGCGACGCATCGCCATTGAACAGACGCGACGCATCGCCATTGAACAGACGCGACGCATCGCCATTGAACAGACGCGACGCATCGCCATTGAACAGACGCG
>JAJRQZ010000002.1 GCA_024279935.1 Bacteroidota bacterium | reverse complement strand
CCCCATGCTTCAGCGTGGGGCTATATATTTGAAATCTCAGTAGTTTTGGCGGAAATTTTGTGTTTTTCAAACAAAAATTGTGACAAAACGGATAGGTAACCAATGAGTTAATATTTTTCTCTACTGCTGAGTAGTAACAAAGGGTCCTGAATGATTATTTAAGGCATATAAACTACAAAAAAGGCCCTGCAACTGCAATAAATACTGCTGAAATAAACTGTGGTCAGTTTATCGTATCAAGAAAAACAATGCTAAACACAAATTAAACCACAAGATACCGGATTTGATGGCTCACTGAATGCCAGCACTGAAACCCAAGCTTAGCCGGAACTTGAAAAGCCCGGAAAAAACAACCAACTTTGCAACAAATAAAATAAATAATGCTGGCGATCCAAGCTTAAACCCCCCCTCCTTATTTGTACCCCATATAAATTAGCGAGAACAGCAAAAAAAATCCCGTTTTCATATCTGTCAATCCAAAAAAACTGCTCACTTTTGCCGTCGTAATTTTCTTCGGGGCGGGGTGTAATTCCCCACCGGCGGTCATAGCCCGCGACTCCCGAGTACTCGGGATTGATTCTGTGAAAATCAGAAGCCGACAGTTAAAGTCTGGATGGTAGAAGAAATGATTTTATCGTGATGACTGCCTTTGGGCAATATGTCTTGCTTTTGCGCTGGCATGATGTTGTTCATCGTGGTATTTTTATTAAGCCCCGTGAATTGTTTAATATAAATATCAAATAGCGATGAACATAAAAATTAAAATCCTAATCGGCTTAATCATCTTTTCCACAAGTACTTACGGCCAATTTGTATTATCAGGCAAAATCCTTGACAATCAAACGAAAGTCCCTCTTCAAAATGTCAACATCAGCATCAGCGATCAAAGCAAGGGAAGCATATCGTCGGCTGAGGGTAAGTTTAGTTTAAAAACGGGAATGGAAAATGTTTTTTTAAACTTTTCATATCTCGGATACAGATCGAAGCAGGTTCACATAAAAAAGCTCAAAGGGAGCATTGATCTGGGAAACATTTATCTGCAGTCCCAACCTTATTCGCTTGCCGAGATTACCATTAACGCCGGCTTAAACAATGATAAGGAACTGCCCATAAGCATCTCGAACATCAGCAGCCGCACAATAGAGGACAATTTGAGCGATAGGCCCTTACCCTTGATCATGCAAGCCATCCCGGGTATTTTCAGCATCAGGGACGGAGGCGGCTCCGGCGATTCCAAGATAAGCATACGCGGTTTCCAGCAAGAAAACGTAAGCCTTTTGCTAAACGGCATCCCGATAAACGGGGAAGAAAACGGCCTGGTATATTGGAGCAATTGGTTGGGGTTGGCCAGTGCGGCCGCAGAGATACAAATCCAGAAAGGCCCGGGCATGGCAAATGTATCAGCAAACCCGATAGGCGGCAGCATAAACATAATAACCCTGAACGCTGAAAAAGAAAAGAGCGGTTCACTTAGCATTACCACCACTGATTACGGTAACATTAACACAACATTGGCCTTGAACAGCGGTAATCTGAAAAGTGGGTGGAACACGTCCATAATGATTGGTTTAGGGCGCGGCAGCGGCTATGTAGATGCAACTTACGTAAGATCGTGGTCTTATTTCTTCACGGCCTCAAAACGTTGGGACGAACATCACAAGATAAGCATTACGCTTTTGGGGGCTCCGCAAATTCACGGGCAGCGCACCTTAAAGCTATCCGGCGAGGAAGTTGACAGCAAAGGGCCCCGGTTTAACAAAGACTGGGGCGGCATGAACGGGAAAATCAAGAACGCCAGCGGGAATTTCTATCACAAACCCTTTTTAAGCATCAACCACGAATACAGGATAAATCAAAAGAACATATTGTCTAGCTCGGCTTATTTCTCCTTAGGAACAGGTGGCGGGCTTTGGTCGGAGAGCTTTAATTATGCACCCTCGATTTTCTCGTACAGGAACGCATCGGGACAAATCGACTGGAACAGCATTTATAACAACAATGCAAACCACGGAGGCAGCTACACTCTTGAAAACGGCGAGACGGTAAGCGGCTATTCGATGAATGTACAAACCAACTTCCTGGCAAGCCACGTACAGGGCGGACTTATCGTAAACTATGAGCATGAGATCGATGCACTGCTGAAATTCCAAGTCGGAGTACACTATCGCTACTTCAACTCCTTTTTGCGCGAAGAAATCGAAGACTTGATGGGCGGCAACTTTTTTATCGAAGACTATTCATGGTCGCTGGCAGGTGCAGCAGGAAGAAATCAGATAAAGACAGTGGGCAACGTCATCAGGGTTGACAATAGTTCGATAATTAATTTCACCAATGCTTATGCTCAATTATTATTTAGCAACAACAAATTCGACGGACATATTTCCGTTAACGCAAACAATAACTGGTATAAGCGCATCGACAGGTTTAATTACATCAAGAACATCGGGAGCGAGACAGTTTCCGTTCCCGGAGCCAATATTAAGGCAGGTATTTTATATAAGGCAAGCCAGGGCAATTCATTTTTTGTAAATGCGGCCTATATTTCCAGGGCGCCATATTTTAAGTACGTTTTCGGAAACTTCACCAACGTAGTGGTAAAGGATTTAAAAAACGAGAATGTTGCAACAATCGAGGCGGGATATAATTTGAGGTGGCGACTGCTGAACGCCAAGCTGAGCGCATACTATACGAACAGAAAAAACGTCTCCTTGCTGTCGGACGAATACATCCAACTGCAGGACAATACACAAAGCCGTGCAATGGTAAACGGACTGAACGCCATCCACAAAGGTGTTGAACTGGAAATGGGCTTAAACATAAGCAGGAATCTCAGCCTAGGCTTATGGGCCTCGGTTGCTGATTTTAAGTGGCAAAACAATGTTACCGCAACACTTTTAAACGATAATAATGTTGTTGTCGATACCGTCAATGTCTTTGCTAAAGGCTTGAATGTAGGAGGAACGGCAAAAAACCAATTGGGGGTTTTTGCTGATTTAAGGATATTTGAAACCATATTTATAAAAGTCGAATATCAATATTATTCAGGTATTTACGCAAATTTCGACCCTGCAGCACGTTCCAATGAAAACGATATGGGCCACCAGGCCTACGAATTTCCAGCCTACGGAATTGTCAATGCCTATGCCTCATATCCGTTCTCCTTAGGGAAATATCACGGGAAACTACAGTTAAACGCGTTCAATATCCTCGACAAAAAGTATATTGTAAACGGCTACGACGGAATCGAACACGATTTAAGCACTTTCAGGGGATTTTGGTCTTTTGGCAGAAACCTCAGCTTTGGCGTGATATTCAATTTTTAATACCCTTGAGCGTAGTTCGAAAACTATAAGGAAATGCCTTTGTGTTGCTCATCAGCCGAACCGGCGAACGGGTACTTCCATAAATCAGGAAACAGCAAAGAAACCTAAAATCCTGTCCTAAGTTTTCAATAGTTATTAACAAATGCCAAACATTAATTTACTGATTAACAATTTTTTATAAATATTAGTTAAAAAATCATAATAATTTAACTTTAAGTTAATTTACATTGAAAGAATAAAATTTTAGTTTTGCTAGACATTTTAAAAACCAAAAATTTATTTATAGCTTATGAAAAAAGGAAAATTACTTTTGACATTTTTGGCTGCTGTGCTATTTAGCAGTATGACTGTTGCACAGGGAACCGTTACAGGTACAGTTTACGACGATGCTTATGGGGAATCCCTGATAGGATCCTCCGTTCTTGTAAAAGGAACGACCACGGGAACGACTACCGACATAAACGGATACTTCAGCCTTGAACTGGCCGCGGGTTCATATACCCTTGAGATTAGTTATCTCGGCTATGACACCAAAGACATTGAAGTTACTGTTAAAGAAGGACAGGACACTAAAATGGGAAAGGTAAAGCTTAAAGCAACATCTACGCTTTTGGATGCAGTCAACATTATATCCGACAGAGCGAAGGAAAGGGTAACCCCTGTTGCAGTTTCTAATATCACCAAGGCCGATCTGGAAGAAAAACTTGGTTCGCAAGACCTTCCGATGATCATGAACAATACGCCTTCCGTATATGCAACAGCACAAGGTGGCGGAGCCGGTGATGCAAGGATCAACGTTCGTGGGTTTAACCAAAGAAACGTTGCTATCATGATCAATGGCGTACCTGTAAACGACATGGAAAACGGTTGGGTTTATTGGTCGAACTGGGATGGTATTGCTGATGCGACTGCCTCTATCCAGATGCAAAGAGGACTAAGTGCCGTAAACCTTGCAACACCTTCAATTGGTGGTACCATGAACATAATTACGTCGCCAGCCGAAATGAAAGGCGGGGTTTCTGCAAAATTTGAAGCGGGATCAGGCTCCTTCTTCAAAACAACCATCACAGGTCATTCAGGGCTAATCAACGAGAAATTTGCCGTAAGCGCAAGTATTGTTCGTAAAGTTGGCAAAGGAGTTATCGATCAAACATGGACCGACAACTGGGCATATTATCTGGGAATGAGTTATAATGTTAGCAAAAACCACCGCCTGGAAGCTTATGTTCTTGGCGCACCTCAGCGTCACGGACAAAACTTATACAAGCAGAATGTTGCCACCTATAACCACGAATACGCCAAAGCACTCGGTGTTGACCAATCGACTCTTGATAAATTCGTCGAGCAAAGCCGTACCTTCAACCAAAACTGGGCACCGGTAAGCTCAAGCTATACAGGGCAACAATGGTGGAACGGCAGGGCTAAAGACCGCCAGTCCCCGAACAACATCATGGAAAGGGAGAATTTCTTCCACAAACCGCTCGCAAACCTTAACTGGTATGCTCAGTGGAGCAAGAAAATATCCCAGTTCACAACTTTCTACTATTCAGGTGGTAAAGGTGGTGGAACAGGCACCTACGGCAAAGTTTATCGCCGCGACGCAAATGGCGAGCTAGGTGATGACGATTATAAGTTCTATTATGGCCCTTCACCATGGCAATGGGATTGGGACGCCACTATAGCCGCTAACCAAGGCCCTGCCGGAAGTTATTTTGTTGACAAGAAAGAAGTTGTTAAGGAAGATGGCGAATCAATCGGTATCCTTAGAAACTCGCGCAACGACCAATGGACAATAGGCGCTATCTCAAAAGTAAAGGTCAATATTTCCGACAATTTCAAAACTCAGTTCGGAATCGACTGGAGAACAGCAAGTATCGACCACTACAGAGAAGTTAGGGATCTACTGGGCGGACAATGGTATTCTTATAAAGGAAACCAGTTTGACACAGGCGATCAGTACAAAAAAGTTTTGGGCGACAAAATTGCTTACAACAATACCAATACAGTTGATTGGCTGGGTGGATATGCACAAGCAGAATACACCAACGGCCTTCTTTCGGCTTACGGAACCATTGGTTATTCGATGATTAAATATTCATATACCGACCACTTCAAAACTGCCAAGAAAGACGCAAACGGTGATCCTGACCTAAACAGTGGCGAGCTGGTAACAAAGACTGACTGGATTGCAGGCTACCAGTTCAAAGGCGGCTTAAATTACAACCTCTCAGAAACATTCAGCTTGTTTGGAAACGTTGGGTATGTATCCAAGGTGCCTATTCTCGACGCCGTAATCGACGACAGGAACGGTGTTGCTGCTACCGACCCTTCAAACGAGAAATTCACATCTTTTGAACTTGGTACAATCTATAGCTCAAGGGATAACAGATTCACCGGTAAAGCCAACTACTATTATACAACTTGGAGAGACAGGACTATTACAAGTAATATAATACTCGATGCTGATGGCACCAACGGCATAGCTTTTATTACCGGTCTTGACCAACGTCATAGCGGACTTGAATTTGAACTTAACTGGCGCCCGATCCGTATCCTGGGAATTGGCGGAATTGCTTCATTTGCCAACTGGCAATATCTGAACGATGTTAATGCCATTGTTAAGAATTACGAAGGTGAATCAGTAGTGTATGATACTATTAATGTTTACGCAAGCGGATTAAAAGTTGGTGATGCGCCGCAAACGCAATTTGGTCTTTGGGCAACTGTTTACCCTGTTAAAGGCTTGAGCATCCAAATAGTTTATCGGTATAATGCCAATCATTACGCTAAGTTCGATCCTACAACAAGAACTGACGAGACTGATACCAAACAAGTTTGGAAAACACCTTCTTATTCTTTGTTGGAAACTCATATCAACTACAGACTTCCCCTCAAAGGCCGCTTGGGCGTAAACCTTTTCCTCCATGGCTTCAACCTTCTTGATGCATTATATGTTCAGGATGCTGTTGATAATAGTTCTTATAACGGCAACTCAGGCCCCGACGGGCAGTTCAACCACGACGTTAACCGCGCAGAGGTCTTCCTAGGTATTCCCAGGACAATCAATGCCGGTGTTAAAATTACTTTTTAGTAGTTTATATCTTACAAAAAAAGCCCTTTCAGCTCTTGAAAGGGCTTTTTTCATTTACATTTAATATGTTACTGACAATGAACAAATTATACATCATTACCATTATACTTATTGTTTTTGCTTCTTCCTGTTCAGATAAAGAAGAACAAGACGACAAATACCTTATCATTCTATCGCTGGATGGGTTCAGATGGGACTATCCCGATGAAGCAAACACTCCTACCCTGGATTCACTGGCCAAAACCGGTGTTAAAGCTCTATCGCTTAAACCCTGCTTCCCTACCAAAACCTTCCCTAACCATTATAGCATTGCCACAGGCTTATATCCCGATCATCACGGCCTGGTGCTAAACAGGTTTCATGCTGTGGATTTAAAAAAGAATTACTCCATCAGCAAGCGGGAAACGGTTACCGACGGCGACTTTTATAGCGGAAAACCGATATGGAATATCGCTGAGGAACAAGGCATTACAACAGCAACCCTCTTTTGGGTAGGCGCATCGGCCGACATAAACGGCGAACATTCGTCGCATTGGGGCTATTATGACGAAAAACTGCCTTGGCAAGCAAGAATCGATTCCATTTCAAAATGGCTTTCGTTGCCCCTTGAAACAAGGCCGCGTTTAATAATGTGGTATTTTCACGAACCGGATGCCACAGGCCATGAGTTCGGGCCCAACAGCCGGGAGATCATTGCCATCGTTGAGCAATTGGACGAATTCTTAAATAAGTTTTTTACACAAATGCGGAAACTGCCTATTTACGATAAGTTGAATTTTATCGTTACTTCCGATCACGGGATGAGCCAAATTTCCCCCGATAAAATAATACTGTTGGACGAGGTTGTGGATACTGCCGACCTTGAATATGCAGATGGTGGGAATCCCGTTTACAACCTTAAAGTGAAGGACGGAAAGCTTGATAAGCTTGTGGACAGCATAAACAACAGCAATAAGCATATAACCGCCTGGAGACATGGCATGGTGCCAGGTGAGTTTCATTACGGAACCAATGTGAGAACCCTCGACTTAACCGTAGTCTCCGATTCGGGATGGAGCATCTATTGGTCGTGGAAACAGGGCAAAGGTCTTGGGACACATGGATATAGAAACACAAACAAGGATATGCACGCTATATTTTATGCAGCCGGACCGGCATTTAAAAACGGTTTCTCACAACCTACTTTCAACAATATCGACATCTATCCACTTGCCGGAAAAATACTAAATTTGAAGCTTCCAGAAGTAGATGGAAAAATTGATAACGTGAGCGAAATGCTTAGGTAGCTAAATCGTGCGATTAATTAATTTGAGCAAGAACCAGATATATAAACGGGATCATGAAATATTCAAGGCTAATAATATTTATTGTGGCGATACTAACTGCCCAAAGCAGTTTTTCGCAAGCATCGTTAATCTCGTCCGGCCCCATGCCGGGCTATTCCGGGATGAAAGAAGTGGCAATATGGTTGCAAACAAGAAAAACAGCAGAGGTCTTCATTAAATATCATCAGCAAGGAACTGATAATGTTCACATTACAAATAAAGTAGTCACGAACAATGATAAAGCGTTCACTGCATTGCTAATAGCCGACACCCTGGAACCAGGCAATATTTACGAATATGAAGTTTATGTAAACGGCAAAAAAGCAAGATTTGGCTTCGACACAAGGTTCAAGACGCAAAAACTATGGAAATGGAGGTCTGATGCTCCCAATTTCTCATTTTTAATGGGTAGCGGAGCATACATAAACGAAACTAAATATGACAGGCCCGGCAAACCCTATGGCGGTGATTATAAGATATACAATGCCATGGCCAAATCGGGCGCCGATTTCATGCTGTGGCTGGGCGACAATGTTTATTTGCGCGAGGCCGACTGGAACTCATGGACAGGGATCGCCCATCGCTATACACAGGCAAGGCAAACGCCTGAGCTAAGGAAGTTTATCGCAAGCATGCACAATTACGCCATACTCGACGACCATGATTTCGGCCCCAACGACAGCGACAGGTCCTTTTGGAACAGGAATCAAACTTTAAAGGCCTTCGGGCTTTTCTGGGCAAACCCATCCTATGGGGTAGGTGATATAAAAGGCGCCATAACATCCTTTGAATATGCTGATTGCGAGTTTTACCTCCTCGACAACAGATCGTATAGAAACCCCAATAAAAGAATAGAGGACAATAAAACCGAATTGGGGGAAGATCAGCTCCAATGGCTGTTCGACAACCTTTCGTCAACCTATGCCCAGTTTAAATTTGTTGTTATGGGCGGTCAGCTTTTATCTACATCCAGGGAATACGAATCATATTCAAATCACGGATTTGCGGGAGAAAGACAAAGAATAATTGATTTTATCCGGCAAAACAATATCAAAAACGTTATCTTTCTTACCGGGGACGTCCACTTTTCGGAAGTGTCGGTTTTAAAACAAGAAGGGAAGCCAACAATTTGGGACATAACATCATCACCCTTGAACAGCGGGGCCAATACCCGCGCTACTTCGCAAAAAAACGAATTGCGGATTCCGGAGTCGGTGATAATGCAAAGGAATTATACCGAGATAAAGGTTGTTGGGGATAAAGAACAGCGGCATCTTGAAATAAACTATTTTGATGTTGACGGCAAGAAACTATACAGTATCGGGATAGAACCCGAAAAATACGAAAAGGAAAAATAGCTGTTTCAACAAATGCTCATCCGGATTTGCAAGCCGAATGTCCGGAACAGAATATTACGGCCAGAAGCATCAGGCTTTCGCCGACCTATTCCGCAAGATCATATCGGCAATTACCAAAGATGCCATTGCCTCTACTATCGGGACTGCCCTGGGCAAAACTGTTACATCATGACGCCCTTTGGCTTTTAACACCCTTGTATTTCCATCAATATCAACAGATTCCTGATCCCGAAAGATGGTCGCAACGGGTTTAAAGGCAAGGGTAAAATAAATATCCATACCATTTTAAATACCACCTTGAACACCGCCTGAGAAGTTAGTCTTGGTAATTATTCTACCATCTACTTCCTCGAATATATCGTTATGCCCGCTACCCTTCATGTCTGCGGCAGAGAATCCCGAACCTATTTCAAATCCTTTTACTGCGTTGATGCTCAGCATGGCTTTTGCAAGCTCTGCTTCCAACCTGTCGAAAACAGGCTCCCCAAGCCCCGGCATGCAATTTCTTATCACGCAAACTACCTTGCCGCCGAGGGTATCGCCCTCTGCGGAGATCCGTTCGATAAGCTCCTTCATTCTTCGTTCTGCATCCTCGTCGGGACATCGCAAAGGTGATTCTTCTATTAAACCGAGATTCAATGACTTATAATCGGTATTTATTTTTTCGTTTCCAATTTGTTCGACATAGGCTATAACTTCCGTTCCATGCTCTCTCAGGATAATATTTGCGAAAGCGCCGCCGACAACCCTGGCCAGCGTTTCCCTTGCCGATGACCTGCCCCCTCCCCTATGGTCACGAAGCCCGTATTTTTTATCGTAAGTATAATCGGCATGCGACGGACGATAAACATTTTTAAGGTGGTCGTAGTCCTCTGGGCGGGAATCATTGTTTCGCACCAGAAAACCAATTGGCGTTCCAAGGCTTTTCCCCTCGAAAACACCTGACAGTATCTCAAGCTCGTCCGTTTCGTTCCTCTGGCTCACATATTTGGATTGCCCCGGCCTCCTTTTATTCAATTCGATCTGGACTTCATCCCTCGAAACGGCAAGGCCCGCAGGAAACCCTTCGATAACACCACCTGTCGCAGGCCCGTGCGATTCCCCAAAAGTTGTTAATTTTAGTATTTCCCCAAAAGTATTTCCCGACATTTCTGTATTTCTAATGTATGATTTTGTAATTTTGTAAAATTAAGTTTTATTTCATTAGTTAAGGACTATAAATCTATCGAAAATGAAAAACATGAAAGTTGTTTTGAAATATTTGAAGTTGCCAATATTGGTCTTGCTGGTTTTTGTTGCAAACAGTTGCGGGCCGAAAATCACTCCTATCCCATATTATAAACTTTCCGATGAGTTTAAATCATATTGCCTTTTCCAGAGCGGTACCAGCTGGGAGTATTACAGTTCGTCCATTGACGGGAACGATATCGTACAAGTTACCGATGTTCAGGAAAATAAATGGCTAAACGAATTTAACGAACATTATAATTACCAGGCGTTCGATATGATTGTCTCACAAAACAACATAGGCTTGTCATTTATCGAGCTTACTGCCGGCAGCACTTTGAATGCCGTAAACACCATGAACTCACAAATGTGGTTATTCTTCGATAACGGGGATTACAGGTTGATCTTCGATGCAAAATACCCGATGGGCGAAGAACAGATCCTGGGTGAGCATGAGGGTGCTTATAAGAATATCGAGCTAATTCCCAGCATGGAACTGCGAGGCAATACTTATACCGATGTTTACCATACAAAAGTGACCGATTATTATGAGCAAGGCTTTGGCGATTTCGACTTTTACCTGGCAAAAAGCTACGGTATGATTAAAATGCTAAATGTTGTAAGCGGCGACACAACCTTATTGGAAATGGTCAGCTCCAACACTATTCAATAGTACTGTTCCATTGCCCATTATATCTCTTTGAGGGAGAATTGGTAGCAGGAAGAACCGTGAAATCCAATAAGAACACAAAGAGGGATGGTATTATCGGGAGCATATTCGGATACATCTTAAGACCGTTGCAAAAGACAATATTTGTTACTACTCAGCAGTAGAGAAAAACATTAACTCATTGGTTACCTATCCGTTTTGTCACAATTTTTGTTTGAAAAACACAAAATTTCCGCTAAAACTACTGAGATTTCAAATATATAGCCCCACGCTGAAGCATGGGGCTATTGATAATCAACTTGATGAACCTGCT
>JAJRQZ010000026.1 GCA_024279935.1 Bacteroidota bacterium | reverse complement strand
TGAAAACCAGTCAGGTAATCCTTCTTGTCGACCGGCTTGTGTTAAATTATTTACAGCCAAGGAACTTGTTGGCAAGAAACATGCTCGTCACGATGAGGAGTGATAACGGAAGCCAGTTCGTCGCAAAATCGCTGCGCGAGCACTTAACAGAAAACCATATATTCCAAGAGTTTATCAAGCCCGCCACTCCACAGCAGAACGGCTATATCGAGTCCTTCCACAGCACGGTCGAAAAACTTGTCTGCCGCAAATTTGAGTTCGGGAGCCTGGCACATGCAAGGGAAACCTTCAATAATTTCTACGAGACTTACAACAAAAAAAGAACGCTAAAATGTTTGCTATATATGGCGCCCGACGAGTTCTTAAGGGAATGGGAGGATGAAAGGCTTACTGTTGTCTATAATGTAAGAACAAAAAAACAAAAATTTTTCTTCAGAGAGAAACAGAACATTAAACCTGTTCCGTTCCCCTCCTGAAGAAACATTTTATTGATCAATACAAATATAAGATGAATTAAATAAATTTGTATAATTGTAAACTAATCCAGTCCTAATAATAGGGGGTCGGTGCAATAAAAGAAAGTCTTGTTCACTTATTTAGTGATGAGTTATTATTGTTAATTACACGGCTAAGACACTTATTATCAATGTAATAAACAAGCTTTCTTTTTATTATTATTTAGCTAATCGCTCAATTTAGGTAATAGTATTGTCCATTTATCCCGTGTTATTGTTTCCCCAGCAAAGCCTCACACTAAGTTTTGAAGCCCGCCATTATGAGGGTAGAGTATTGGTCTCAAAAGTATATCAATTAAAATACAGGTCATAATCGCAACACTACGCTGTATATACAGGATGCTTAAGATATTGTATGGTAATTATAATTTACTCCAGTTTCGCACATAACAACATAAACGTAACATTTATATTATCAGTCCGATGTATGACAAACGAAATTCTTAGTGTATCTTCGTGCCATAGAGTCTTTGTGGCAGGAGTTTGATTCATAGCCACTAAGGCACAAAGACACTAAGCATCACAAAGATTAATAGTGTTCACAATGAAATATGTATTATATTAAAAATCATCGCATTATGATTGACAGTAATTTATTTCTAACTTATTAACAGTATTTTATGTAGAAGTGCGAAACTTGAGTAATTTAACAATATTTGTTTCGTAGTATTCGAAAAAGTTAAATGGTAATAAATAAAGTAGAAGAACTTAAAAATGAGAAATTCGTTTTTTCTTAATACAGTACATATTTTGACTTTATAATTCCTATTTTAAACTATTAATGAATCCCGCTACTTTCCAAAGATTAATACGTAACAAACAAAGAAAAAGAGGCTGCTCAAAACTTTTTGAACAGCCTCATTATTTTATCCTTATTCAAAATTTTAATATTTCGAAAAATCCATTTCAGCAAGGCGCTTATAATAATTATAACGCCATTGAGCATTCTTAATGGCTTGTTGATGAAGGTCTTTTGCCCTTTCGGGGAATGACTTCTTGAGAGTTAGGAAACGGACTTCCATATCCAGGAAACTTTGATATTTGTCCCAATCCGGCTCTTTGGAATCCAGATGGAAAGGGTTCTTTCCTTCTTTTTCCAAAAGAGGATTATAACGATATAGCGACCAATACCCTGATTGAACGGCATATTTCTCTTCTGCTTGCGACTCGGCCATGGTATTTTTCAAGCCATGGGCTATACAAGGGGAATAAGCAATAATCAAGGATGGGCCCGGAAATGCTTCAGCTTCTTTCAATGCTTTGAAGTATTGGGCCATATTTCCTCCCATCGCCACCTGGGCAACATAAACATAGCCATAAGTCATTGCAATAGCGCCAAGGTCTTTCTTGCGGACCTCTTTACCCGAAGTCGCAAATTTGGCGACGGCACCGGTCGGACTGGCTTTCGATGCCTGGCCACCTGTGTTTGAGTAAACCTCAGTATCAAGAACCAGGATATTTACATCTTCGCCTGAGGCTAAAACATGGTCAACACCACCGAATCCAATATCGTATGCCCAACCGTCGCCACCGAATATCCAAACTGATTTCTTGACGAAATAGTGTTCTAATCCAAGCAATTGCTTGGCAAGATCATCGGTTTTTCCTTTCAGGGCCTGGCTGACTTTAGCAGAAGCCTCAATTGATTCGTTACCAAGCTCTTTGGTATCGATCCAGTTTTGGAAAGCTTCTCTTCTTTCATCGTCTATGCCATTTGCGAGAGCCTCGTTCATCAGCCTTTCGATACGGTTGCGCATCTGGCGGACACCTGTTGACATCCCCAGGCCATATTCGGCATTGTCTTCGAATAAGGAGTTTGCCCATGCAGGGCCTTTGCCTTCTTCGTTGGTTGTATAAGGTGTTGATGGTGCGCTGCCGCCGTAGATCGAGGAACATCCTGTTGCGTTGGCTATCATCATGCGCTCGCCATAAAGAGTAGTGGCAGTTTGAATATACGGGGTTTCGCCGCAACCGGCACATGCCCCCGAAAACTCGAACAAGCTGGGCGCGAACTGTGCTTCCTTGAACGAGCCGAATTTGTTGACAACATCCTTTTTGAAGGATATTTCTTTTACAAGGTGATCCCAGTTGGCTATTTCGGCCCTCTGCCCGTCAAGAGGTTTCATAATGAGTGATTTCTCTTTTGAAGGACAAACATCGGCACAGCTGCCACAACCGGTACAGTCGAGAACGCTAACCTGGATACGGAATTTATATCCTTTTTGTTTTCCTTTGGCATCAATTAATTCAATGCCTCCGGGAAGTGCTTTTTCTTCATTTTCGTCAATAAGGAAAGGACGGATAACGGCATGAGGACAAACATAAGCACATTGGTTGCACTGGATACATTTGTCGGGCTGCCATTCGGGGACGTCAACGGCAATGCCGCGCTTCTCGAAAGCAGCTGTTCCCTGTGGGAATGTTCCGTCTTCCCTGCCGAGGAATGCGCTAACGGGCAAATCGTCACCTTTTAGTGCTTCTATCGGACGAACAACGTTCTTTATAAAATCAGGGAGCTTGATGTTATCTTCGGCTTCTTTTTCCCCAACATCTATACCGGCCCATTCGGCCGGGACTTCTATTTCAGCAACATTTGCACCTTTGTCGATGGCGGCATAGTTCATATTGACTATCTCCTCGCCTTTCTTGCCGTAGGTTTTCATGATGAAATGTTTCATCAGTTCCTCTGCATCGGCATAAGGGATCACTTCGGCAACTTTGAAGAAAGCAGCCTGCATAATGATATTGGTCCTGTTGCCAAGTCCTATTTCAGCGGCCTCCTTGGTCGCGTTTATGGTATAAAACCTTATTTTGTTCTCAGCCATGAACTTCTTCATGTCGTCAGGCAAACGGCGCTTGGTTTCCTCTTCGTCCCAAATACTGTTCAAAAGGAATGTCCCTCCTTTTTTCATGCCCTTGAGCATGTCGTATTTTGTAAGATATGCCGGAACGTGGCAGGCAACAAAATCAGGGGTTCCCACCAGATAAGTCGAACGGATGGGCTTATCGCCGAAACGAAGGTGGGAAACGGTGATACCACCTGATTTTTTGGAGTCGTAAGCAAAATAAGCCTGTGCGTATTTGTCGGTTGACTCGCCGATGATTTTAATAGAGTTTTTATTTGCCCCGACAGTACCGTCGGCGCCCAGGCCATAAAACTTGGCTTCGTAAGTTCCCTCTTCCGAAATACATACTTCGGGAAGTAGTGGCAATGACTTGAAAGTAACATCGTCAACAATTCCTATGGTGAAACCGTGTTTAGGCTCGCTTAGCTTAAGGTTCTCGAATACCGAGATTATTTGTGCCGGGGTTGTGTCTTTTGAGCTTAACCCATAACGGCCACCAACAATGCACGGTCGGTTTTCTTTGCCATAGAATATTTCTTTTACATCAAGGTAAAGAGGCTCGCCATTTGCTCCCGGTTCTTTGGTGCGGTCCAAAACAGCAATGTTCTTAACAGATTCAGGCATGACCCTCATTAAATACTTCTCGGAGAACGGACGATAAAGGTGAACTGATACAAGGCCTGTTTTTTCGCCCTTGGCATTAAGGTAATCAATTGTTTCGCGAATGGTCTCAGTAACCGAGCCCATAGCAATTATCACGTTCTCAGCATCCTCTGCCCCATAAAATGTAAACGGGTGATATTCGCGGCCATGAACTTTCTTCATTTCCTGCATATAATCCTCAACCATATCAGGGATAGGGTCGTAGAAGCGGTTGGAAGCCTCGCGGGCCTGAAAATAAATATCAGGGTTCTGAGCTGTTCCCCTTGTAACTGGATGCTCAGGGTTTAGCGCATTGTCGCGGAATTTCTGTACGTCTTCCCATGGGAAAAGATGACCTAGGTCCTCATGCTCCTGGTATTCGACTTTCTGGATTTCGTGGGAGGTTCGGAAACCGTCGAACATGTGAAGGAAAGGGATTCTCGACTTCAGGCTGACAAAGTGTGCGATAGGGGCAATATCCATAATTTCCTGGACGCTCCCCGTGGCAAGGATCGCAAAGCCTGTATGGCGCGTGCTCATCACATCGCTATGATCGCCAAAAATGGATAATGCCTGTGCGGCCAGGCTACGTGCGCTAACATGGAAAACCGCCGGCAAAAGCTCGCCGGAAATTTTATACATATTGGGTATCATCAGCAAAAGGCCCTGCGACGCCGTGAAAGTTGTAGTAAGCGCCCCCGATTGCAGCGAGCCGTGCAAAGCACCTGCCGCACCACCTTCCGATTGCATTTCGACTACCTTAATCGTTTCCCCGAAAATATTTTTCCTGCCAAATGATGACCATTCGTCAACATATTCGGCCATGGTTGATGAGGGAGTGATGGGATAAATAGCCGCTACTTCGCTAAACATATATGCTACGTGCGCTGCGGCATAGTTTCCGTCACATGTTATAAACTTTTTATTACTGTTCATAATCAAGTTATTTTGAATTGATTAGTACTGTTTTCCCGACCTAAAATCGGGTTTTGCAAAAGTACTTTTTTTATCATAGGATTTTATACCTGATGTGTTAAAAATATTGTATAAATAACAATTTAAAACGATTATAAATTTACTTATATCAGGAAATCTAAGATTTTATCTTAATTTTACAGCCAAAATAAAAACTAAAGTAATTTTATCATGAATCTTACTACAAAATATTTAGGGCTGGAATTGAAAAACCCTATAATAATAGGTGCCAGCAATCTTGTCAGCGATATATCGATGCTTAAGAAGCTTGAGGAGGCCGGGGCTTCGGCAATAGTTTATAAATCCCTTTTCGAAGAGCAAATCCAGCTGGAGAACCTTGAGATGCACCAGTTGCACACCGCTTATGAAGAACGCTATGGCGAAAGCACGAGCATGTTCCATTCAGAGCTTTATGAATCCGGCCCCGAGGAGTTCTTGATGCATTTTAAAGAGGCGAAAGCAGCATTGGACATCCCTTTAATCGCAAGCTTAAACGCCGTTACCGATGATACGTGGTATGAATATGCCAAAAAACTCGAAGAAGCCGGGGCCGATGCGCTGGAGCTTAACTTCTACAATAACCCCAGGGAGTTCGAGATGGAGGGAAGGGCTATCATCGCCGAAGAACTTGATGTTATTGAGGGCGTTAAAAAGGTTGTTGGCATACCCGTGAGCGTCAAACTTAGCCCGTTTTATACTAATCCCTTGTTTACCTTCAACGAGATGGACAAAAAAGGCGTTGACGGCTTTGTGTTGTTCAACAAGCTTTTTCAGCCCGAAATAGATATAGAAACAGAGGAAATGGCTTTCAACTATAATTTATCGACAGAGTTCGACAGCCGTCTTCCTTTGAGATATACAGGTCTTTTATATGATAATATCAAAGCTGATATTTGTGCGAACAGGGGGATTTTTTCAGGTGGCGACGTGATTAAGATGTTGCTTGCCGGCGCCGATGTGGTTCAGGTTGTAAGCGCTGTTTACAAGAGCGGGCCTCAGCAAATAACCAAGATGCTCCAGGATATGGAAATTTGGATGACGAACCGCGAATACGACAGCCTGGAAGAATTCAGGGGCAATATGTCGAAGAAGAACATCAAGGATCCTTTCGCTTATCGACGTGCGCAGTATGTCGATATACTGATGAAATCAGGTGATGTTTTCAAAAAGTATCCTTCCTGATTTTGAACTAGATATAAATAGGACGACCCTTATTGCACGATGCAATAAGGGCCTTTTTTTTGACCAGCTCATATCATAGCGTGATTACTGTCTGTTCGATATATTCGCCCCACACATTGTCCGGACTGTTTTCCCAGGTCAGTTTTGTGCCAACTGTTCTTTGACCCACAGTGTCGAAGGCAATCCCTATTGACAAACCTAAAAAAACAACTTAAAGTTTTAGACCCGGCAAGTGGCTCCGGAATATTATTAGTTCCCGCATATAAAAGAATTATTGATATTGACATTGAAAAAGAAGCTGTTGATTTATCAATTTTACTTTGAGGCTTTTAGAAATGAAATAATTGGCATTCACTGCCCAGAACAAGATAAAGATGAACTATTATAATTAAAAACAGAGAAAGTGCACTAAACAGCACTGTTCAAATAAAATCAAGTTAATTTTTGATAATTAAACATACATAAGTGCTTTTTATGGCTCTTATTTATATTTATTGTCAATTATTTTATATATTTGCAAACAAAAGAGCAGGGTAATGCACTTAACAGAACTTATACAAACACTAAAGAAAAGGCGTAAAATACTTGGGGTAACGCAAGAACACCTTGCCGAATTATCAGGCGTAGGCCTGCGTACCTTAAAAGCGCTGGAAAGCGGCAAGAGCAACCCCACCTTCGAAACGCTCGACAAACTGATTGAAATTCTGGGCATGGAATTAAAACTGGAAATAAAAAAACAAATCCCTAGTAAATGCGCAAGCTAGGAGTTTATCGCAACGGGCAACTGGCCGGAACTTTAATACAGCATAACTCCATAAGCTACGAGTTCTGTTATGATGATATATGGTTTGCAAATGACAAGCTGCCGGCCATCAGCCTGACACTGCCAAAAACACAGCAAACATATAAAGCAGACCACCTTTTTCCTTTCTTCTTCAATATGCTATCGGAAGGGGCAAACCGGAAGTTGCAATGCCGACAGCTAAAAATTGACGAAAGTGATTATTTCGGACTGCTGGCAAGCACAGCCACCAACGACACCATTGGTGCAGTTACCATAAGACTTGTAAAAAGCGAAAATGGATGAGCATGCCTAAAATAAAATATTGTCCGGGAACATTGGCAGAAGGATTTGACACCTATAGCAAAGCTTGCCTGAAAAAAGTGTTTTGTGGCAAGAAGGTCAGCCATGTTTTACCATATAACCCAGCACAGCTTAGCGAAGAGGATGCTGAAAAATTTCTTGAAAACCGCAAGCGCATCTCCATATCAGGTGTTCAAGAAAAGCTCTCGCTCATACTTGATAAAAACAAGCTGCGCTTAACCCGAGAAGGCGAACGAGGCACTTACATATTAAAACCAAGTCCAAGAGACCTGAAAAAAATTGATCAGGTTCCTGCTAATGAGCATTTAACTATGCAAATTGCCCGGCAGGTGTACGGCATCAACACAGCTGAAAACGCACTCATCTTTTTTGAAAATGGAGAACCAGCATACATAACAAAACGATTTGATGTAAAAGAAAATGGTGTCAAATGGGGAAAAGAAGATTTTGCAGCGCTTTCCGGCAAAACATCTGAAAATGCAGGGGCTGATTTTAAATATGAATACAGTTATGAGGAATTGGCTGAATTGCTCCAGCAGTTTGTTCCGGCCTATAGGATTGAAATGGAAAAGTTCTTCAATCTTGTTGTTTTCAATTACTTATTTTCAAATGGCGATGCTCACTTAAAGAACTTCTCTGTTTTAGAAACTCAAAGTGGGGATTATATCTTAAGCCCTGCTTACGATTTGATAAACACAAGAATACATGTGGACGATACTGATTTTGCTTTGTACGGAGGGTTGTTCAAAGATAATTTTAAATCGGACGTGATGAAAAAAACCAGCCTTGCTGGACTGGAAGATTTTCATGAGTTCGCCAAGCGATTAGGGATATCTGCAAAAAGGAGAGACAAATTGCTAGGGCCGTTTTTGGTCAGGCAAGCAGTAGTGGAGGCACTTGTTCAAAGGTCGTTTTTGAATGATTCAACTAAAAGGTCATACCTGCGGCATTATCGAACAAGAAGAAATCAATTGAACGCGCAGTAACGACTTACGAATATCCAAAAGATAGTTTAGCAGGAGCCACAGACCAGCAAAGCATAAATACAAAGCTGCCAGCAGGGCATCGGTAATTCCAGCTTGAACCAAGATGCCGGAAAAGGCTGGCCCTTATTCAACCCAAATTTCGTCGGCGAAGAGCCACGACTTGTTCCCGGCTCCCTTATGCCACTCGGGGCACTGCCCGATATTGTCGGCAAAAACCCTTAAATACCTTATTTTTATCGGCTTTTTAAGCGATATGCTGAAATCTTTTATTATACTGCCACTGGCTTTCTGACTAATGGTATTGATGACATTGCCCAGATCCCGGTAATCGCGCCCGTTGGCAGATGCTTCGAATCGTATATAGCGCGGCATGAAAATCCATGAATTCCCGTCCTGAAGAAAACCCATCCCTACTTTATCGACGCTTTGCAACTTTCCCAAATCCACGGTCGCATAAATATCATTGCCGTAATACCCTTGCCATTCGCCGGTCCTGAAATCCTTGCCGCCCCTGAGCATGTTTATCAAGGCCTTATCGCCTCCGGCGGTATATTGCGGTGAATACTTTGTTTTCAAGCTAATGGACCTGCCTGAAGGTATTCTTATCAAGCTACAGACTTCGCTAAAGCTTTCAACACCATCGTTTATCACTTTTGCCTTTAGGACCGCAGCCTCGTCTAACATAACGGGCTTGATGTAGTTGTTGAATTTCCCGTCATTTACACTTAGGAATATGGAATCGTCTTGCTTAAGCGAGGAAATAGCGATACTAAGCGGCTTGTCGAACGTTTTCGATCCGTAAATAAAACTAGGGGTGGCACTAATGATATTGTCCCGGATCTTGCTATAAGGCCGGTCTTGGAAATCCATGCCCCAGTCTTTGTTTGCTGTTTTGCCCATTCGAAGCGTGAGCGTTCCCCCGTCCATTATCATTTTCTGCGTGATGTATGATTTGCCCCTAGGCTTTCCGTTGCTTGCAACCGACTGGATATAAATGTTTTGGTCTGAATTATTCTTAACGATTATCTTAAATGCATTCCCATTCTCGAGCTTGATTGCAATACTGTCGAAAACAGGGGATCCAAGTATGTATTTATCGCTTCCCGGCCTTACCGGATAAAACCCCATAGCACTCATAACATACCATGCCGACATTTGCCCGCAATCTTCATTTCCGGCAAGGCCGTCGGGATTATTTGTATAAAGCTCGCTCATAATCCGACGAACGATTTTCTGTGTTTTCCATGGTTTACCAACATAATTATATAGATATGCCATATGGTGGCTGGGTTCATTTCCATGCGCATACTGACCTATCAATCCGGTTATATCCGACTGCTGCCTTCCTGACAATGAGGCTTTTGTCGAGAACAAACTATCTAGTTTTGTTTCGTAAGCCTTGTCGCCGCCAAGCAATTCGATATGGGTGTTTATATCTTGTGGGACGAAGAAATTATATTGCCATGCATTGGCTTCGGTGAGCATAAAATTTACCTCCGTAGGATCAAATGGCTGAACGAAACGGCCATTGCTCTTGCCTCTGAAAAAGCCCGTTGATTTATCGAATAAGTTCTTATAATACTGCCCGCGCCGTATAAACTCATCATAGACAGCTTGGTTTTTCGTCAGGTGTGCCATTTCCGCTATGCACCAGTCGTCATAGGCATATTCGAGGGTTTTAGAAACCGACTCGCCCTCCTTGTCGGCAGGCACATAGCCTTTTTCCGTATAAAGATCCAGGCCGTATTTCCCTGAACTTGCTGAAGCCACCATGGCCTCCAGCGCCAGGCTTTCATCAAAGCCCCTGATACCTTTCGCATAGGCATCGGTAATTACCGGGACGGCATTATATCCGATCATGCAATTGGTTTCGCAGGCAGCAAGCTCCCATACCGGCAGCAAGCCATCTTGCGAATACATATCGAGCATGGAGTTAATCAGCTCCGTGGTCTTCTTTCGTTGAACGATGGTAAAAAGAGGGTGCAAAGCCCTAAAAGTATCCCACAGGGAAAAAACAGTGTGCATTTTTGTTTTTGGGTCCTTATGTATGTTTTTGTCGTGGCCACGGTAGCGGTGGTCGATGTCCGAGCTCATGTTGGGAGCCAGGAAAGAGTGGTAAAGCGCAGTGTAAAACACCTCCTTATCTGCCTTTGAGCCGCCATATACCATTATCTTGCCCAATTGGTCTTCCCATGCCGTTTTCGCCTTTCGGCGGATATTTTTAAAATCCCATCCAGGGATTTCGCTTTCCAGGTTCTTTTTCGCACCTTGAATGTCAACAGTTGAAATGCCTACCTTCAGCATTATTGTTTCTTTTGACGAGGTGTTAAAATCAAACCATGCTTTTAGGCTGTCTCCGTCCACTGAAGTCACATCTTCGGCCTTGCTTCCTCTGTACTCTATTCCCCACGTTTTAAAGGCCTTTGAGAAGGATGCATAGAAATACAGGGATTGGGTGTTCGCCCAGCCTTGGGTATTTCTATAACCCGCTATGGTACTGTCGTTTATGATTTCTATTCTTGCCGAAGTGATTTTTTCGCTGCTTACGCCCTCCACCAGGTCCAGCAGTATATGCGAATTTTCCGATTCGGGGAACATATATTTATGGAACCCCGAATGGGCGGCAACGGTAAAAGATGCATAAATATCCTCATCAATTAAATATGTTGCATAATATCCGGGTTCGGCGGATTCCATTTTGTGGCTGAACTCCGAGCCATAACCTTTTTTATAATCCTTGCCATAAACCACCTTGGTTTTTAATATCCCCACCGAGGGGAAGAACCTCACATCACCATAATCGCCGACGCCAGTTCCGCTCAGATGGGTATGGCTGAAGCCGTAAACGACATTGTCGGAATAATGATAACCCGAGCAGCCGTCCCAGCTATCCTTCCTGGTGTCGGGCGAAAGCTGGACCAGCCCAAAAGGCATGGTCGCTCCGGGAAATGTGTGCCCGTGCCCACCGGTACCGATAAAGGGATTTACGTTGTTGAAAGCCGTATCGGCTTTTTCGTCGCTACAGGAAGAAGCAACAATACCACTGAAGATCAATAAGATGGATAATTGAATAAGTCTTCTCATTTTATTGGTGTTTTAATTTGGTTTGTTTATTGTCTCAAAAGGATGGTCGCAGTAATCATATCCCAGCTCATCATAGATTCTAAAATGCTCCTTGACCCTGTTCTTGAACGAGCCCCAATCTTTATTAGCCGGATAAGTCCAATCGACTTCGGCCAGGGCTGCCATTCGCGGCAGGATCATATATTCCACATATTCAGAAGTTCCCATATACTCCGTCCATACATTTGCCTGTGCCCCCAAAATATGTTTTGCTTCTTTTCTGCTTAGGGTGTCGGGGATGGGGTTATAATAATAAACTTTCTCCAGGCTAGTATAACCCCCGATGGCGAGGGGCTCGGTTTCCGGGTTTGCCTGATAATGGTCAAAATAGCAATAGGATCCCGGTGTCATGATGACATCGTGGCCTTGCATGGCGGCGGCGATGCCTCCCTCGGTGCCCCGCCACGACATTAGGGTTGCGTTCGCTGCCAGGCCTCCTTCAAGAATCTCGTCCCAGCCGATGATGCTTCTGCCGTGCGCGTTGAGGAATTTCCCTATCCTTTGTATAAAATAACTTTGCAGTTCCTGCTCGTCTTTCAAGCCTTCGCGCTTTATGGTTGCCTGGCATACGGCAGATGTTTTCCATTTGGTCTTTGGCGCCTCGTCGCCGCCTATGTGTATGTATTTCGAGGGAAACAGTTCCATGACTTCCAGAAGGACATTTTCGAGGAACTCGAATGTCTCATCTTTGGCACAATAAATATCGTCGAACACTCCCCAGCGTTCCGCCACCTTGAAATCAGCAGGATGGCAGGCCAGTTCGGGATAAGCCGCCAAAGCCGCCATGGAATGCCCGGGCATCTCTATTTCGGGGATAATTGTTATTTTTCTTTCTTCGGCATACTTTACTATATCCCTTATCTCGTCCTGGTTATAAAACCCTCCATATTTTTCGCCGTCGTATTTATAAGGCTTCTTGCCACCATGGCCTATCAGGGTTTGGTCGCGCCAGGCACCTATCTCCGTGAGCCTAGGGTATTTCTTGATCTCGATCCTCCAGCCCTGATCATCCGTTAAATGCCAGTGAAAAGTGTTGAACTTATAAAGCGCCAGCAAGTCGATATATTTTTTGATGAACCTTACGGGAAATATATGACGGCCCACGTCCAGGTGCATACCGCGATATTTAAACATGGCGTCGTCGGCAATTTCCGCTTCGGGCAATTCTATAATGTCGTTCTCGTCCCTGTTTGTGAGCATAAGCTGAAAAAGCGATTGCAGGCCATAAAAAATCCCTTTCCCCGTAGCAGCGGTTATTTTTATGCCCGACTCCTTGATACTCAACTTATAGCCTTCTTCGCCAAACAAGCTTTTATCATCCGCATATAACAGTTTTATGCTGCTGTTGTTCTCCTCCTTGCCGGCATCATTTATTCTAAGGCCCAGTTTGTTTTCAACCAGCCTGCTGAAATAATCAGCCGTTTTCCCGAGCGATCCGTCATCTTCATAATTTATCGTCAAATTGCTATTGATCTTGAAAACGGAATTCCCGATCTCGATCTTTTGAGGCCGCGGAATGATATCAACCTCCTTTTTTATCTGCGTTCGGCAAGATGCGAAAAAAACAACAAACAATGCTACTATTGCAAACCTATTCACCTTATGAGTTTTATCCCCTGAATATAAGTCAGTATATTAACTGACAAAGTTAAAAAATTTAGTCTCGGGTGAAGGTTTTGTTAACTTAAAAAGCAAGTTGGTGATCATCACAATGAAAATGGGACGGAACATATGGTTTAAGTCAGGTAAAAAAGCGGCTGCCGGCGATATGGGATATTCGTCGATATTATTTGGAGGGCTGACATATCTCACAAAAAAAACGTTTTTATTAAGTTGTTATAATACATCAATAACTTAGTTTTGCCCACTTGTTTTTAAATGATCCGGCATGAAGAGAATAAGTTTGTTTTTGCTTTCGTTATTTGCGGTTATTATGTCAAAGGCCCAAAACATTACCGACACCATATCGCTGCAACAGCATGAGGTAGTGTCGGTTGCCAACCCGGTTGCCTTTAAGCACATATCAAAGACGGTACATATAATTAACAGGGAACAGATAAGGAACTCCACGGCCAATTCAATCGACGATTTGTTGAGAATATACGGCGGGGCGGATGTGCGCAGCCGCGGGGCTATGGGAGTCCAAAGCGACATTAATATCAGGGGCGGCGGCTTCGACCAGGGCTTGATAATGGTCAACGGTATTTCGCTCAACGATCCTCAAACAGGACACCACAACCTAAACCAGGCTGTTGACCTGGAAGATATAGAAAAAATAGAAATATTTGAAGGTGCGTCAGGCAGGTGGTTTGGCGCCAACGCTTTTTCGGGTGGGCTTAATATCATTACGAATACGAACAATGCCAAAGCCCTCGACCTGTCGATGTCGGGAGGGCAATATGGGTATTTCGCCGGGCGGTTGGCATATTCCTATAAAATCGCTAAGCTGATGAACAAAACCTCCGTTGCGATAAAAAAGTCGGATGGCTATGTGCGGGATACCGATTTCAGCATCATAAACCTTAACCACAACACATCGCTTAAGCTAAATAACGGCCTCTTGCACTTTAATATAGGAGCAATGGACAAAGGTTTTGGCGCCAACAGTTTCTATACTCCGAAATATCCCGACCAGTATGAGCACATAAGAACATATTTTACTTCCGCCTCTTTTGAAACAGGTGAAAGAATCAAGTTTAAGTCTAATGTTTACTGGCGACGCAATCTCGACCGTTTCGAACTTTTCAGGGAAGACAAAAACTGGTATGTGAAGCAAGGCGATGTTTTTGTGAACGATGCCGACACAGCCGGGTTTAATACTCCCGGCGGACTCTTTCCTTATAAAGGGCACAACTATCACCGCACTGATGTTGCCGGCGCCGATGCGGGAGTGAAATTTGAATCATTGCTTGGTAAAACATCTTTCGACCTTTCGTTTAAAAACGAGAAAATTATCAGCAACGTTCTAGGCGAGAGCATGAACGACACAATATTTATCAGCAACTCGGATGGTTTTTATACTAAATCAAAAAACAGGAATAATATTAATTTCGCTGTAAATCAATTAATTATAAAGAACAACCTAAATCTGTCTCTGGGGATGTCGGTATTCTATAATGATGATTTCGGAACCTATCTCTCACCAGGTATCGATATGGGGTATTTTATCACTCGGAACATCAAGGTGTTTGCATCTTCAAACCATGCCATAAGGCTTCCTACATTTACCGATCTCTATTATCAAGGTCCCACAAACAAAGCAAACCCGGATTTAAAGCCCGAGACCTCAATAAGTACCGAAGCCGGCATCAAACTATTCTATGACAACATCAACGCCTCGTTTTCAGGCTTCTACAGGCTTGGCAGGGACATTATCGACTGGATTAAATACGACACCGGCGGAAAATGGCAGAGTGCCAACCTAACAAGCCTTAACACTTATGGGGTTTCGTTGTCATTGAATTATAGTTTTATGAACAAGTTTATAAACTTTGGCGGCCTAAAATACTCATGGATAACATCCGGGAAACAAAACAGCGGAATCATCTCGCTTTATGCCCTGGATTTCTTAAAACATAACTTCAACCTTTATGTAAATCATGATATATTGAAAAACCTGAGCGCATCATGGAGTTTAGCTATACAGAAACGCAATGGTTCTTATATCGACTTCCGAACATCACGGCAAACGGATTATAAGACAAACACATTGTTAAACCTTAAATTGATTTACGAGCTCAGGAATTTCGAGCTCAATGTCTCGGCCAATAACCTGCTCGGAAAACAGTATTACGATATCGGAAATGTTTTGCAACCGGGCTTATGGCTTATCGGCGGAATAAAATATCATTTAAGCCGGTAAAACATTGTTTTTTTTCATAATTTCGGGCTTTTTAGAAATCAGGAATTATGCAAAAGTCAGTACTTATTACAGGAGCCAGCAGCGGCATAGGATTAGCCTGTGCGCAACTGTTCGCCAAAAACAAATATAATCTTATCATCACCGGTCGCAGGAAGGACAGCTTGCTTAAGATCAAAAGCGACTTACAGAAAGGATTTTCCGTGGAAGTGCAGGCACTTGACTTCGATATTCGTGACAGACATGCTGTAAACGAGGCAGTTAATTCAATAGGGACTAAATACATCGATATACTTATAAACAATGCGGGATTGGCTTCGGGCTTGAATACCGTTCAGGACGGAGATATTGATGATTGGGAAAAAATGATCGACACCAACCTTAAGGGCTTGCTTTATATTTCGAGGGCTGTCTTGCCTTTGATGATTGCCAGGGGCAAGGGGCATCTGATCAATATCGGTTCGATAGCCGGCAAGGAAGTCTATCCCGACGGGAATGTATATTGCGCCACCAAACATGCCGTTGACGCGCTCACCAAAGGCATGCGGATCGACACCGTTCAATACGGGATCAGGGTCAGCCAAATTGCTCCGGGGGCAGTCGAGACAGAATTCTCCTTGGTTCGTTTCCATGGCGATCAAGCAAAAGCAGATGAGGTTTATAAAGGTTTCGAGCCCCTTCATCCCGAGGATATCGCCGATGCTGTTCTTTATGTCGCCAGCACTCCCGAACATGTTAACATCAACGATTTGGTGATTATGCCAAGGGCCCAGGCCTGCGCCACTATTCTTCATAAAGAATTATAGAATATTTGTTTAGAAGCGGTTTTGTTTTGCTAAGCCTTTTATTTTAAGACCTGTTTATTCCGGGCTAAATAATTCCAACTCCTCAAATGCCGGGTAAAACAAAAATATGGAATTCTAAGGCTTTTAAAAATTCCGACTTTCGGATGCTAGTGAACATTATTACAAACTCTTGATAAATTATTTTTTCGCTTTATGGCATAAATAATTCAGCATAAAGCTATCCATTATTTTCTACTTTTGCACCAAATAATTTATAATTGAACGAGAAATACGACTTCATCATACTAGGCAGCGGGTTAGGCGGGCTGCAATCGGGTTATATACTTAGCAAACACGGGTTTAATGTATTGATGCTTGAAAAAAACTCAAAGCTTGGAGGCACATTACAAAGTTTCAGGAGGTTTGGTTGCAATTTCAGTACGGGCATGCACTATCTAGGCAGCCTGGAAGAAGGGCAGATGCTGAATAAAATCTTTAGATACTTTCACCTCTTCGATGAAATTTCTTATAAAAGAATGGATGACGACGGATTCGAGATAATAAATATTGCCGGAAAAACATATAAATACCCCATGGGCTGGGAGAGGTTTAAGAAGCAGTTCCTGGAGTATTTCCCCGGAAACGAAGATGTCTTTGAAAGATACTACTACCTGATAAACAGGGCCATTGATGCCCAGGCCCTTTATTCGCTGAACCATCCCGAAGGCAACAGCGACTTAGGGTTGTTGATGTCGGGTGCTTATGAAGTCCTTAAAAGCCTAAGCCCGGACATCGAAACAAGGAACTATCTGGCCGCACTTAATTTTGATTATGTGGGGGAAAAGGAGAAAACCCCTTTTTATGTCCACGCATTGGTCACAAGCTATTTCATCAAAAGCTCGTATAGGGTAGTTGGCGAAAGCGACCAGCTGGCAAAATCCCTGGCCGGCTCAATCGAAAAAATGGGAGGAAAGGTAATAAACAGACAAAAAGCGGTTAAATTTCAATATCATGACGACAAGATAGCCGCCGTGGAAACGCATACGGGCGATGTTTACCGTGCCGACAACTTTATCTCCAACATACATCCTGCCAACACCATGGATTTAATAGAGGAGGGGAAGATAAAAAGACTGTATCGCAAACGGATGAAAAAAATGGAGAACACTATTTCGTCATTTACCGTACATTTAAGGCTCAAGGATGGCTTCTTGAAATATTTGAACCACAACTATCAGTATTTCAAGCAAAACGATGTCTGGTACCCTTCGTATTACGATGAAAAAAAATGGCCGGAGCATTTTTTCTTCCACACTCCCCCAATCACTGAAAACGATGACAGCTCCTCTTGCGCGCAAATTATGACTGCCATGAAATATGAAGAAGTGAAAAGATGGGAGAACTCGACAAAGCGCGACCGCGATCCTGAATATCATATATGGAAAGAAGAGAAAGCGCGGAAGCTTATCGACCTGGTGGAGGAGCATTTTCCGGGACTTCAGGATAATATTGAAGACATGAACATTTCCACTCCTTTGAGCTTCAGGGATTATATAGGCAATAGCGACGGCTCGATGTATGGCAGGATAAGCGATTTTAACAATGTGGTCTCCAATTATGTGTCGCATAAGACCAAAATCCCAAACCTTTTCCTGACCGGGCAGAACCTCAACCTGCACGGTGCCTTGGGAGTAAGCCTGAGCGCATTGATAACATCCGGCGAATTTGTTGGTTTAAAGAAACTTTTAGAAGAAATAAACAATGCTTAAGGAATATTTATCGAAATCGAGGAAAAGATTCGGATATGTGCTGTTTTATTCCGCTCTTGCCCTGGCTTTTTATGTCATGTTGTTTCATTATCTTACCGATGTCGATTATCCTTCGGTAGAGAAAACCCGCCTGGACACATTGCAAAGGTTAAAAACAGGGGAGAAATCTTTTAAGCTTGCCGGCAACTACCTTCAAAAAAACAAATACGGTCTATGGGAAATTTTCCTGGAGGGCAAGCCTTACGAGATAGGCCTTGCCGAGGGGAAGCTTACTAAAGAGCTTATCAGGATCCAGGAAGAAGCATTTGTTGAACAAATAAACACGCTTGTGCCATCGCCTTTCTATCTTAAACTTTTAAAGCATGGCATTGCCTGGTTCAACAAAGATCTGGACAAGAACATCCCTTTGAGGTTCCAGCAGGAAATATATGGCGTTTCGCGCTCTGTATCTAACGATTATAATTATATTGCCCTTCCCTACGAAAGGATGCTGAATTATCATGCCGCCCACGATATCGGGCATGCACTTCAGGATCTGGCCTTAGTGGGCTGCACTTCCTTCGGTTTAAACCTCAACGGTCCCGACAGCAATATGATAATCGGCAGGAATTTCGATTTCCATATCAACAAGAAATTCTCAGAAAACAAATTGGTCGCTTTCGTCAAGCCCGACAGTGGTTTTAATTTTGTTTATGTTGGTTGGGCAAGCATGATAGGTGTTGTCTCGGGCATGAACGACCAGGGATTGACGGTTACTTTAAACGCCGCCAAATCGGATATCCCTTTTAAGTCGGCAACGCCGATTTCTATTTTGGCAAGGGAAATCCTTCAGTTCGCATCCAATATCGACGAAGCCCTTACCATTGCAAATAAGCGGCATACTTTTGTCTCGGAACAGATTTTAATAGGATCGGCCAAGGACAACACGGCCATCGTCATAGAAAAATCACCCTCCAAATCGGGGATTTACAGAACTTATGAGGATTTTATCGTTTCGTCCAATCATTTTCAAGGCGAGCTTTTCGCCGATGATGAAAACAATGTGGAATATATGCGGCAATCTGCTTCGGTCTATCGTGAAGACAGATGCAGGCAATTGATTGAAGATGCCGATACCCTCGATGTTGAAGCTGCCGTTGACATACTTCGCGACAAGCGCGGCCTTGATGGGAAGAATATCGGTATAGGCAATGAAAAAGCTATGTGCCAGATGATCTCGCACCATGCCGTGGTCTTCATGCCCGAGAGATTAAAACTTTGGGTTTCGGCCCCGCCATATCAGCTTGGCGATTTTGTATGTTACGACCTGAATGTGATCTTTAAGACCGGTATAATAAAATCCGACAGCAGCCTTATAATTGCGAAAGACACTTTCTTAACTGATGGGTCATATAATAATTATTTGATTTATAAGGATTTATATATGGCTTTCGAGGATGTGGTAAAAAAAAGGGCCCGCATAGCAAATTACGAAGACCTTCTCTACGATTTAATAAGGCTGAACCCTGAATATTATAAGTCCTATGTGCTTGCCGCCGATTATTTTATCGCCATGAACGACACTAACAACGCCGTTGAATATTTACAAAAAGCCCTTAGCAAGGAATTTGAGAACACAATCTCAAGAAAATCGACAGAGCTTAAGCTACGGGACTGGAAAAAAAAGACAAAAAAGACTGAGCATAAATGATTCCTGAAATAGAAAAAAAGCCACTTAACGAAATCAAGGAGTTTCAGGAGGCAAAACTCCGTAGCCTTATAGTTTATCTTGAAAACAATTCCAAATATTACAGTAACCATCCCAGGCATAACAATATAAATATCAGTTATACAAACAAGTTGGAGGATTTACGGAAGATTCCTGTTACCATTAAAGATGACCTTCAAAAGTATTCCGATATTTTTTTATGCGCCGGAAAAAATAAAATCATCGAGTCTCCGGACGAAAACGACGAGGCTGTTTCCGAGGGATCCGCCGGGGAAGTAACTATTACTACATCAGGAGTTGAAGGCATGCCGTTATTAAGGTTCAAAACCGGGGATATCTGTAATCGTCGTATCGGGAAATGCAGTTGCGGGAGAACTACCATGAGGCTGGGAGCCGTTACCGGCCGAAAAAAGCAAATGCTGAAGCTTAAAGGCACGACACTCTTTCCCCCTGCAATCAATGATGTCTTAAACCAATTGGAGTTCATCGATAATTACATAGTTGATATTCGCACCAACGAATCGGGCACCGATGAGGTACTTATAAAGGCAGGTATTGGAACAATTGAAAAATATACCGAGGGAACAACAAAAGATCATTTTAGGTCTAGAATGAGGGTCGCGCCCGAAATAGAGCTTTTGCCGCCAAAGGAAATAACTGCGCTCCGGTTTGCCCGTGGCAGCAGGAAACCATGGGTGTTCTTAGACCACAGAAACATTAAAAAATTATGACAAAATACTATTTAACACTAATAATCTCAATGCTTTCGTTCGGGAGCCTGTTCTCTCAAAATCATAATTTGGAGCTTTATATAACAAACTGCCGAGCCACCGGCGGCAACCTTAAGGTTGCCGCCTTCAAAGGCGAGCACGATTTTAAGGCCAAGGAAAATGCCAGCTTCAGGAAATCTGTTGAAGCCAATGACAGCAGCCTGATTGTACATTTGTGGAAAATCCCGCAAGGAAAATACGCAATTGCGGTTTTCCATGACCAAAACAAGGATAACAAACTAAACACCAATGATATAGGAATCCCGTCCGAGGGCTTTGGGTTTTCAGGTAATTACTCAATCTTCAAAAAGCCCAAATTCAAGGACTGCAGCTTCGAGTTAAGCAGCGACACCAGCATAATCATAAATATGCATTATCTGTGGAATTGAAGTCAATAACCATTGTCTTTCCCATAATAAATCAAAATTTGCTAAGTTTGCTTTTCATAACATCATAATTCCAGTGAAAAAAATACTTGTTGTAACATATTCGCAATCGGGGCAGTTGAACAGTATCGTCAGCAATGTCATGAGAGCCGTGCAGGGAAAGGCCCAGATTCATTGGGAGCATTTAAAACCTATACCCGAGTTTCCGTTTCCCTGGAAGGACATCCGGTTTTGGGATGCCCAACCGGAATGCGTGGAGATGATACCGTCGGGGCTACAAGCTTTCGACTTTAATCCCGACGAGGATTTCGACCTGATTATTTTAGGTTACCCCATTTGGTTCCTGTCGCCACCGATACCCCTTACTACATTCTTGAAATCAGATGAGGCTAAGCAAGTTATGAGAGGCAAGCCGATAATTACGATTATAGGGTCTCGAAATATGTGGGTCAGCGCACAGGAAGACATAAAAGGGATGGTCGCGGACAACGGAGGAAATTTAGCCGGAAACATCTCCCTTCGCGACAGGCATCATAACTTGCCCAGTGTCATTACCATAATACACTGGATGACAACGGGGAGGAAAGATCGTTTATGGGGAATATTTCCTCTGCCGGGCATTTCCGGCGAAGACATCCACGATGCCCGAAAGTTTGGATATCCCATACTGAAAGCCCTTGAAACAGGACGATACAACGACCTTCAGGAAAAACTGCTAGCCTTGAGGTCGGTTGAAATCATACCGGGTGTTTTATCGATTGAGAGAAAAGGGAAAAGAATATTCCATGTATGGTCGAAGTTTATAAGAAAAAAAGGCGAAGCGGGAAATCCCGAACGGATACCGCGGTTAAAAATGTTTAAATGGTATCTGCTGTTCGTCATATTTTTTGTTTCACCCATAGTTAGTTTGTTTTTCTATATTACTTACCCTTTTTTCTATTCGGGGATAAGGGAGAACCTGAAATATTATTCAGGTGTGGACTTTAAAAGTTAGATTTATTTATATGAACGAGGTTTACATAACCGCCATAGAAAAATATATGCCGAACCGGGCCGTTTCAAATGACGAAATGGAAGATTATCTTGGCTTTATAAATGGAAACGAGTCGAAATCGAGAGGCTTGATACTGCGGAACAATAAGATCAAGAGCAGATATTATGCCCTCGACAAGAATGGAAATCCGACGCACAGCAATGCTGGCCTAACGGCGGCTGCCATAAGAAAGCTTCTTGAGAACAATATTGATCTATCTGATATTGAATTGCTTACGGCTGGCACTTCATCACCTGACGCAATACAGCCATCGCATGCCTTAATGGTTCATGGCGAGCTGGGGACTCCGCATCAGATGGAAGTAATGTCGGCACACGGAACCTGCAATGCAGGTATGCTATCCTTGAAATATGCTTATCTGGCCTTGGCCAGCGGCGAGCACAAAACTGCCGTAAGCACAGCTTCGGAGATATTTTCCTCATGGATGCAAGCCAAGAACTATGATAATGAAATCGACAAGCGCAAGGAAATAGAACACAATCCTTACATAGCTTTCGAAAAAGACTTCCTGCGCTGGATGCTGTCTGACGGAGCCAGCGCAGCTTTGCTGCAAACAAGCCCAAATAAATCGAGACTTAGTTTAAGAATTGAATGGATCGACATCAAATCCTATGCCAACCAACTGGAAACTTGTATGTTTGCAGGTTGTGTCAAGAATAAGGACGGAAGCGTAAAAGGATGGCGCGAACTAAGTTCCGAAGAGCAGAACCTTCAATCGGTATTCTCGCTTAAGCAGGATGCGCGGCTGCTGCAAAAGCATATAACAGACTGTGGTGTTGACCACCTTGGCAAAGTTTGCGCAAAACGCCGTTTCGATATCGATGATGTCAATTGGTTCCTGCCGCACCTTTCTTCGATGTTCTTCAAGAACGAAGCATATAATAAGCTCGCCGGGGGCGGGTTCGACATACCAACGGATAAGTGGTTCGTAAACCTGCCTGAAGTTGGAAATGTGGGTGCTGCTTCCGCATTTTTGATGATAGAGGGATTGTTTAAATCCAACAAATTGACCAAAGGTGAGAAAATATTGGTGATGGTTCCCGAAAGCGCCAGGTTTTCATCAACTTATATGCTGTTAACAGTTGTTTAAAATATAGTCATGCTCGCTAAAAAAGATGATGTCAGTAAATTAATACCACAAAAGCCACCAATGGTGATGGTTGATAATTTATTGGAGCAAACCGATCTGTACAGCATATCAAATTTCAAGATCCGCACCGGCAATATTTTTTGCGATAATGGGTTTCTTGCCGAAGCAGGATTGATAGAAAACATGGCTCAAACAGCTGCCTTGAGGAGCGGGTTTGAATCTGCCCCCGAAAAAGAAGACGCCCAGGTTGGTTTTATAGGTTCGCTAAAGCGGATAAAAATCCTACAACTCCCAAAAATGGGCGATATTATAGAAACGAAAATCAACATCTTAAACAATCTAATAAACGTACAGATTATCAAAGCCGAGGTGTTTTGTGATGAGAAACTAATTGCCGAAGGCGAAATGAATATATTTTTACAAGAAAACAACTAATATGAAATCAACGGAAGTCCCTCAGGATGACGCTAATATGATGCAGGGCAAATTTAGGGAGCCGGTATATTCACTAGACAAGAACGGAAATTTCACTACTGTGCGCTCCGTGGGCTGGAATCCGAAAAATGAGGTCATGCTGGAAGCCTGGGATGCGATAAACCAAAAAATAGCATCTACAAGGGAAAAAGTCATTGCCGGTGAACTGAGCCCGATCGCATATCATCTTGAAAAAAACTTGATGGATGTCGGCTTGCTGGCCAAATATACAGGATTATGGAAGTTTAAGGTAAAACGCCATCTAAAACCAAAATATTTCAATAAGCTATCTAACGACATCTTGCTGAAATATGCTGAAGTTTTTGAACTGTCGGTCAGTGAGCTAGGTGATTTGAACCTGGTGAGATCAGAGCAACCGCCCACAACAATGAAAATAAAAAAATGGATAAAATATTAAACTTCGAACATAAACAATCTGCTCATTGCGAAAACGGTGTCGTGTCGAACCTCTTGAGGTATTATGGGATAGAGATTAGCGAGCCCATGGTATTTGGCATAGGTTCAGGCTTGTTCTTTTCGCACATGCCGTTCCTGAAGGTAAATGGGATTCCTGTAACATCCTTCAGGCCCTTGCCGGGGATTATTTTTAAGCGCATCTCAAAACGCCTGAGAATAAAGTTTGAGAAGCATAAATACCCAAAACCCGATATTGCCATGCAGGAACTAGACAAAAACCTTGAAAAAGGAATCCCGACAGGCATGCTTGTAGGAGTTTATCACTTGACCTACTTCCCTGATCCCTATCGTTTTCATTTCAATGCGCATAATTTGGTTGTTTATGGTAAGGAAAACGACAAATATCTCATTTCCGACCCGATAATGGAAGAATTCAGGACCTTGACATATAATGAGCTAAAAAGGGTAAGATATGCAAAAGGGACTTTTGCCCCCAACGGGCATATGTATTGGGTAAAAGAGCATCCGGGCAGACCAAATCTCGAGCAGGCGATAATAAAAGGCATAAAACATACTTGCAAGGATATGCTAACAATTCCCATTCCCATGTTCGGGGTAAAAGGAATCAGGTTCTTATCGAAGAAAATAAGAAAATACCCGAAGAAGCTTGGTGCGAGGAAAGCCGCATCCTATACCGGACAGATCGTTAGGGCACAGGAAGAGATTGGCACGGGAGGTGCAGGCTTCAGATATATGTATGGCGCTTTTTTACAGGAGGCTGCCGGGGTTTTGAAAAAAAAGGCACTTAAGGATTTGTCTTACGAAATATCTGATGTAGGCGATAAGTGGCGACAGTTTGCTGTAATCACGGGAAGAATTGTTAAAAACAGAAATAAGGCGGACGAGAGTTATGACGCTGCCGCCGACTTGCTTTTGGAAATAGCAGATATGGAGGAGAAGTTCTTTATTAAACTTAAAAAAGCGATTTCTTAAATGGGGGAAAAGGCAATCATAGAAATTAACAAATTGGTAAAACATTATAAAAATGCCGATGCCGATGCAGTCGATTCGATGAGCCTGCGGATAGGACAGGGTGAAATCTATGGATTGCTGGGGCCGAACGGCGCAGGAAAAACCACGACTATTTCAATGCTTTGCGGATTGCTGAGGCCTGATTCGGGCGACATAATTATTGATGGCTTGAACTTAAAGACCTCAGCTGACAAAATCAAATCGCTCATTGGTGTTGTACCTCAGGATATAGCTATTTATGAGGAACTTACAGCCAAAGAGAATTTAGGGTTTTTTGGGAAAATGTACGGCTTGAAAAATGCTGAGATAAAAAATATCAGCAATAGTCTATTGATGAGGTTCAGGCTCGGGGAAAAAGCCGGCCAAAGAGCAAAAACATTCTCGGGTGGGATGAAGCGCAGGCTGAACCTGATTGCCGGTATCATGCACTCGCCTAAAATATTATTTCTCGACGAACCTACCGTAGGCATCGATGTGCAATCGAAGAACGTAATCCTAGAGTTCCTTAAAGAAATTAAGGAATCCGGAACAACTATAGTTTATACATCGCATATTATGGAGGAAGCGGAAAAATTATGCAGCCGGATATCAATTATGGACCGGGGAAAGGAAATAGCCTCGGGGACACCAAAGGACCTGCTGGAGAAAAATACGGATTGCAAGAACCTGGAAGATATATTTTTAAAGCTAACCGGAAGAAAATTAAGGGAATAATTATAATGTTTAAATCCCTTTCGTGATAATGAATAAACTGTTTGCCACCATAAAGAAAGAAATATTGATCCTGAGCCGCGACAAGGCCGGCTTGGCAATGCTGTTCATTATGCCCGTATTCCTGGTTTTGGTGATGACATTGTTGCAGGATTCAACATTCAAGCAACTCGACGAGAAACAGCTGCCGGTTTTAATAATCAATCACGATGCCGACACTTTCGGTTTGAGGATACTGGAATGTATGAAAAGCTCGAAGTTCTTTAAGATTACCGAAATCGGAAATATCGGGAAACAAGATCTTATTCAAAAAATAGAAAAAGGCGATTACCTTATCGGGATTTTTATAAACGAAAATGCCACTAAACAGATTAGGCAAAGCATACAGGTGAAAATACAAGGGCAATTCCCCGATGAGGTCGGGCAACTATTTGAGTATGAGGATAGTCTGCCGGGGCAAGCAAGAGTGGAAATATTTTTCGACCCCATTCTCAAGAGCTCCTATAAACAAAGTATCTTGGGAAGCCTGAAACATTTTTCGGCCATGGTTGAGGCCAGGTTGATGTTTGATATTTATTCGGGATTATTCAAGGATTTGCTGGACATAGAACTGAGACCTGCCGGCAATTTCGACGACATTGTTCATTTCGACGAGAAATATGCCAGTGGCGGAACTAACCAGATAATTCCCAATTCCGTACAGCATAACGTTCCTGCATGGACTATTTTCGCCATGTTTTTTATAGTTATACCATTGGCGTCCAATATCATAAAAGAAAGGCACAGTGGCGTTTCCGCACGCTTGCTCACCATTGCCGGCTCTAAACTAACAAGTAATCTAGGCAAAGGGGTAACATATTTCATTGTGGGCTTTATTCAGGCTATCTTAATGCTGCTTATCGGTTTTTTCATTCTACCCTTATTTGGCTTGCCCTCCCTTCAAATTGGCGGCAACGTACTGGCTTTGTTCGTTGTTACCATAGCGGTTGTTATGGCAGCCACAACTTATGGTATAGCAATTGGGAACATTGCGACAACTGAGCAGCAATCGTCGATCTTCGGGAGTATATCAGTAGTTATCCTGGCAGCCATAGGAGGTGTTTGGGTACCCACGTTTATGATGTCGGATTTGATGCTAGACCTAAGTAAGACATCTCCTTTAAACTGGGGACTCAACGCCTATTACGATATTTTGCTCCGCAATTCCGGACTCATCGACCTTCTGCCCGGCATAGCACTACTGCTCGGCTTTTCCTTTGTATGCATGTTTCTTTCATTTTTGTATTCTAAAAGAGGGTTGAATTAACGAAGAAGTGATTGTAAGTATTATTTCATTTTTAATGAGTTAATATGGAATGGCAAAATGAAATATTTTTTCGTTGCGCAAAATTATAAGGCCATCACTATCCTGGAGTTTGATTAATGAATCGAGTTTCTCGAAATCGAATCCAACTTCAGATAAATTTCTTGGATTATAATACTTCTTTGGAAACCTATATTTCTTTCCGTTTGCTGTTTCAATACAGAAATAATCAGTTTGCAGACTATCGTAATAGAAAGAAAAATCAGTTAGGGTGGTATTAAAGGCTGTGGAGTTGCTAACCTCTATGCAGCTTTTTACCATTTCATTATTTAAGTAGTTGATTGCTAATTTAGCGACTGATTAGTAACTTATTATTAATCCCAACATAATTCTTGTCATCGAAGGAATATTCGTAGCTTAAGGATAAAGTATTTATAAATCAAAATGGGACAACAAAAAATTTAACAGCATGTGACTGGGCGGTGGATGCTTGATACTGGGCCATCAAAAACAAAACAATGACTAGTAGCTTCTAATAACTTATTTCTCAAAAATTATTCCGGCATAGCTCCCATAGATTCCATTAGTAAATGCACCTTTTACGGGCAAAAAGATAGTTTTAAATGCTAGCCCTTCGCTCTCTTTGAGAAGTGGAGCGTAGCGAAACGAAGCAAAGAGAGCGAAGGGCTATTCCTTCACTCCAGATGCTTCTATTAAAGCTTATATTTATGCTCGCT
>JAJRQZ010000025.1 GCA_024279935.1 Bacteroidota bacterium | reverse complement strand
TGTTAAAATTTACGATCTTAAAGGCAGTTTATTGTTAGAATCAAAGAACGATATTAAGACTCTTGATGTATCGGCTTTAGAGCCAGGTTTGTATCTGCTTGAAGTTGAAAACAATAAATCTAAGGTAAGAATGAAATTAATTAAGAAATAGATTTTTCATACATTTCATATTTCTTACTTTTGTAAAAAAAAGATCATGAGTTTAGAAATTAGGATTAATGACGATTTAAAGCAGGCTATGCGCAAAAAAGACACGCAAAAGCTAGCTGCCTTGAGGGCCATTAAATCAGCATTGCTGCTGGAAAAAACAGGTACTGACACAGCCGGGGCCGAAATACCCGAAAGCGTTGAGATAAAACTTCTGCAAAAGCAGGTAAAACAGCGCAGGGATGCAGCTGCCATTTATCGCGATGGCGGAAGGCCTGAACTTGCTGAGGAGGAGGAGTATCAGGCGGTAATTATCGAGAAATACCTGCCACAGCAAATGAGCATGGAAGAGGTTGAAGCAATAGTTAAAAAAATTGTTGCCGACACGGGGGCATCGAGCATGAAGGATATGGGCAAGGTTATGGGCGCGGCTGGCAAAAAGCTTGCAGGCAAGACCGACAACAGAACCATATCGAGCATCGTTAAGGGCTTACTTTCGTAAAACCGCAAATATGTTTAAAAAGATACCCCACACTTATGTGATTATTTTCTCCATCATTATTATCTCGGCCATGGCAACATGGTTTGTCCCTGGCGGCGAATACCAGCGTCATAGCAAGCTTGTAAACGGGATTGAAAGAACTGTTATCGATAAAGCATCGTTTCGTTATATTGACAATCAGCCACAAACATGGCAGGTTTTTTCTGCCATGTTCGAGGGCTTCGTGCGTCAGGTGGGCATAATAGTCTTTATTTTAATGATAGGCGGGGCGTTTTGGATAGTGAACTCAAGCAAGTCGGTAGATATGGGCATTTATTCTTTCCTGAAATATACCGAACGTTTGGAGGAGAATAAGTTACTGAGGAAAATTGGTGTCAACAACATCATCATCAGTTTGATAATGATAATGTTCAGCATTTTTGGCGCAGTTTTCGGGATGAGCGAGGAAACGATAGCCTTCATCGTAATATTGGTGCCGCTTGCTATATCAATGGGCTACGATTCAATAGTTGGTGTGAGCATGGTTTTTGTTGCGGCGGGCCTGGGTTTTGCCGGGGCTGTCCTAAACCCCTTCACTATTGGAATTGCGCAGGGGATAGCCGACTTACCCTTGTTCTCAGGCTTTGGTTACCGTATCTTTTGCTGGATAGTCTTAAATTTCGTTGGAATTGTTTGGGTATTGAGATATGCTGCCAAAGTAAAAAAACATCCCGAAAAATCCCTCGTTTATGAAGATGACGGATATTGGAGGAATAAAGCGGGGGTTGATATAGAAAATCAGGAGACTAAAACCCCCTCGTCCGCCTGGGTAATATTTGTGCTGATAAGTATGGCATTAGGACTTTTCTCATGGATTTACCCCATTACCGCTATGAAGCTGGGCAATGCCGAGGAGCATCTGCCCATGCTGCCCATTGCAAGTGCGTTGTTCGTTGTTCTTGGCTTGTTGTCGCTTCGGAAAGGAATGCATTTCTTTATCCTTAACCTTCTTCTGTTCACTATTATCTTCCTGATCATAGGCGTAATGGGATATGGGTGGTATATAATGGAAATTGCAAGTTTATTCTTTGCTTTAGGTATCTTGTCCGGCATTTCGGCAAATTATGATGCTAACCGCATTACCAAAGAATTCCTGGAAGGCGCCAAAGACATCATGTCGGCCGCCCTGGTTGTTGGTTTGGCAGGAGGTATCTTAGTTGTTCTGGAGAACGGCAAGATTATCGATACGATATTGAACTCGGTTGCCGGGTCAATGTCGGGATTGGGCAAGCTGGGCACGGTGAGCGTGATGTATGTCATTCAGAATTTCATAAACATAATCATCCCGTCAGGCTCGGCCAAAGCGGCACTTACTATGCCTGTTATGGCACCTTTTTCCGATTTAGTGAACCTGAGCCGCCAGGCAACGGTAATGGCTTTCCAGTTTGGGGATGGCTTTACGAATATGATAACTCCCACTTCGGGCGTGTTGATAGGTGTTTTGGGGGTGGCCAAAATCCCTTACGACAAATGGGTGAAATGGATAGCACCGTTTATGCTGCTGCTGATAATTATAGGCTGGTTGCTTTTAATTCCTACTGTTACTATGAGCCTTGACGGCTTTTGATCTTCTTTTGGAAGTCCTTGATTTATACGCTTGAAATTAATTCACCACTAGCTGGGCTTCCGAAATCCCCTGTCTGTCATTGTCTCGTCCGTTTATCCCCATAGCTGTCATGATACCTTGGGCATTCATATTTTACGGATTTTTGTAGCTTGCAATTTAAAAAGTCCTTGCCGCAGCTGACAGCACATTTCGGATGTGCCGAACAAATTCCTCCCGGCAGGCCATTGGCCTCAACCTTTTGAGAACTAAACAATGTCTTGTTGAGGGAATTTTCAGATCACCCCCCCCTTATAAGAAAAAAGTAATGTTGAATTATGAGTTATGAATTATGGATTATTAGGTTTATGTGGGACAAGCAACAAAACTTCCTAAATCTCAAATCGTTGATCGGTGTTAAAAAAAACAGAATGTCTGCCTTGCCCATGCTCTTTGTGCTATCGTCCTGATATATCTACTTTCTTCCGACCGTTGTCTCGCCAAAGGCAAGAATATGGCGGTCGAAGGCGGAGAGGGCGGGATTCGAACCCGCGGTACACTTTTGGCGTACACACGCTTTCCAAGCGTGCTCCTTAAGCCACTCGGACACCTCTCCTGTTCCAGGCTTCTTTTAAGCTGGGCAAAAATATGAAATTTAATTAACAAGCCATATAAAAACCCACAAATAAGCGCTCATTTATTGCCAAGGCTTATTTCCCCCCTTAACGACTTACTCAACAATCTCAAAATATCTCCCTTTTTTTCTTCTATTCCCAAAATATACATCAACTTGGTTATTGCGGCTTCCATGGTAATATCAAAACCGCTTACTACGCCAATTTTTGCGAGCCCCATGCCCGTTTCATATTTGCCCTGATCAACGCTGCCGTGCATGCATTGTGATACATTCAGAATTATCATCCCGTTTCTTATTGCTCTTTCAAGAAGGTTCAAGAACCAGGCCTCCGTGTTAGCATTGCCTGAGCCGAAAGTCTCAAGCACTATGGCCTTTGTTCTAGGGCTAGCAAAAACGGGCTTTAAGAATTCCTCGCTTATGCCGGGGAATAATTTGACTATGCCGACATTTTTTTCAAGATTGGTATGAACCTTCAACTTCTTGAAATTCGGTTTCCTTATTTTATCCTTATTATACTTGATATAAATACCCACATCGGCTAGTGCCGGATAATTTGCCGACACAAAAGCGTTAAAGTTTTCGGCATTATACTTTACCGATCTGTTAGCTCGCAACAGCTGGTTTTCAAAATAAATACAAACTTCAGGCACCAGGGGCGTTTCATCAACTTTTGCTGCTGCAATTTCAATTGCCGTTATCAGGTTGTCGCGGCCATCGGACCGAAGAAAACCAAGTGGCAACTGCGAGCCTGTGAATATCAAAGGTTTATTTAAGTTCTCGAGCATAAAGCTAAGTGCCGAGGCCGTATAGGCCATAGTGTCGGACCCGTGCAAAACGACAAAGCCGTCATGAGCTTCGTAATTATGGGCGATTACCCGGGCCAGTTGCTTCCATACTTCCGGTTTCATGTTCGACGAATCGATCAACGGGTCGAAACAGTAAAAATCAAGCTCGTGATTTAATTGTTTCAAATCGGGTATCTGTTCATAGATGTCCTCGAAATTAAAAGGTTTTAAAACCCCGCTTGATTGATCTTGTATCATACCGATAGTCCCACCGGTGGAAATTATTAATATTGAAGTATTTGTATCCATATTAGCAATTGAATTAAAAATAAATCCGCTATTCATTTTGCAGCCCGAACAATTCGATAGCATTATTTGTCGTTGTTTTGGCAATATGGCCAATGCTAAGTGATTTCACTTCCGCAATCTTACCGGCTATTATCCTTATGTATGAGCTCTCGTTTCTCTTTCCCCTAAACGGTGTCGGCGTTAAAAAAGGCGAATCCGTCTCAAGCATGATATTCTCAAGCGGGACATCCCTGATAACTTTATCCTGCCCCGAGTTCTTAAAAGTTACTATCCCTCCTATCCCCAAATAAAAATTCAAGTCTATAATTTTCCTGGCATCCTCCAAACTTCCCGTAAAACAGTGAAACACCCCCCTTAAACTGCCATCTTGTTCTTCCTCAACAACTTTATAAACATCCTCGAACGAATCGCGGGTATGAATTGCAACGGCAAGCTTATGTTTTTTTGCCAGCTTTAGCTGATGCCGAAAGGCAAATAGTTGTTGCTCGCGGTAAGTCTTGTCCCAGTATAAGTCGATGCCAATTTCGCCAATCGCAGAATAATTTCCGTTTTCCAATTCAGTTTCAACAAGTTTTAATTCTTCTTCAAAATTCGCACTCACCGATGTAGGGTGAAGCCCCATCATCGGAAAACAATTTTTCGGAAAACCAGCAATCAGCGACTTCATCTGGCCAAAAGTGCTTTTGTCAATTGCCGGAAGCATCATATACTTGATACCGTTTGCAATGGCTCTGTCAACGACTTCCGACCTGTCAGCGTCAAAATTATCGAGATAAAGATGTGTGTGACTATCAACAAATATCATATTGCAAAAATAGTTTAATCATTTGACTATTTTTGCGGCTTAAAAAAGTAAGTATGAAAATTTGTGTGTTTTGCGGTTCCAGTACAGGCAATTCGGAAATAATAAAAACCGAAGCGGTAAAACTAGCCGATTATTTTGCCGACCATGACATCTCGCTCGTCTATGGCGGAGCCAATGTAGGCATCATGAAGCTGCTTGCCGATACAATGCTCGAACGAAACAAGGAGGTAATTGGGATAATGCCACAGCATTTGATTGATAAAGAGCTTGCCCATTTTGAAATCACCCGGATGATAGTTGTAGATACCATGGCTGAGCGCAAGGAAAAAATGCTTGACCTCTCGGATGCCTTTATCGCATTACCGGGAGGCTTCGGAACACTTGATGAATTATCTGAAATATTGACTTTCAATCAGTTACGTCTATGCGACAAGCCTCTGGGCATATTAAACGCAGATGGGTTCTTCGATTATCTGATAAAATTCTTCGATCATGCGGTTAAATCGGGCTATGTTCGCGAAGAACATAGGAACAACATAATTATTGATACCGATGTTGATAATCTCCTGAACAGGATGAAAGCATATAAACCTTTAAGTATGGGAAAATGGATAGAGGACATAGTGGAGGAATCGACCGGGAATCCACGTCGGTAGCCATGAAGATACTCAATCCTGAACATAAAATAGTTAAAAGATGAAGATAGTAGGGATCACCGGTACCCTGGGCGCCGGAAAAGGAACCATTGTTGAATATTTAGTAAACAAAAAGGGATTCAGGCATTTCTCCGTAAGGGAATATTTGATAAGGGAAATCAAAAATCGCGGCATGAACGTCAACTGCGACAGCATGACCGTGGTGGCCAATGATCTGCGTGCGAGAAACAACCCTGCATTTATTATTGAGGAACTTTATAGGGAAGCGGCAAAGACCGGCAAAAACTCAATTATCGAAAGTATCCGTACCCCGGGTGAAATAGAGTTTTTAAGGAAACAGGGCAATTTCGTCTTGTTGGCCGTTGATGCTGACGCAAGGCTGAGGTACGAAAGGATAAGCCTCAGGGCTTCTGAGACCGACAAAATCGACTTTCAAACATTCCTGAAAAACGAAAAGCGCGAAATGACTTCGCTTGATATCAACAAACAAAATCTTTCGCGCTGTATCGATATGGCCGACATCGTCTTGAAGAACAAGGGTTCCATAGAGGAACTAATCAACCAACTTCCTGATTTTCAGGACTGACATCCGTTTAAACATTAAAACTTTCTCATAGCCGGACCTCTGCCGTGGCCTCTGCCTTTGTTACCAAACAGTTCAAAAGGCTTTGGATTATCAGGATCCATAAGCACAAAGGCCATTGAGAGCATGCTCTTCCTAAACTCATCATTAAAAATCTTATCGGTTTTTGAAGCATCGATATTGTTTTTCTCAAGTATAGCCTTTATTTCCTCTTTCCATATTTCGGCTTCAGGTTTTAAGTCCTCCCTTATTTTATCGATTTCCTCGCTGTGCTTCACTGAAATTGCTCTTACTGCCATCATACCTTTCCGCATCTCGTCCCTAAAGTTGTCGAATGCGGTATCCATGCGCCTTTCCCCCGGCACAAAATCTTCGCTCTCGTGCCACTGTTTATACATTGCTTCCCTGGCCATCAGATTGCCCCTTGCGAAAACAATTTCCTTTTTCTCGGAATCATTTAGTTTGGTGTCGAAGGTTTTTCTTTTCGCCGCTATGGCAGGCAGCATATTTTCGACGGCAAAATCCCGTATTTCTTCCCTGATTTCAGGAGGCAAGGCGTCCATTCCTCCCCTGAAGTTACCTCCCCTCATATTCATCATACCATGATTGCGCATTCCTCCCATGGCCATCTGCCTGTCGGCATCCCAGAGCAAGAGCCACGCTGCATCATTCATTCGTGACATGCCTCGGTTTCCTAAACCATTGGCCTTACCGGGTTTCGGGCCTATGCCCTGCCCTTTGTAGCCATTGTTCAACGACTCCTTGAACTTAATAACCGCTGCTGTATATTTCTTTGATTGATCAGGATGCCTGTCGGCTATCTTTTCCGCATCTTTCCTTATTTTGTACATTCTGTCGCGAAAAGCCCTTTGCTGATCAACGTTCTTGCTTTTTCCCCTGGCTTCCAATAAGTTGTCGAGCTCCGATTTCAAGGATTCCACCTTTGCATATTCTTTTTTGCTAAGGACTGCATAAAACTCAATTTGCTGTTTTTCCAGTTCGGCTTTCATTTTATCGTGGGCAAAGCCTCCCTGGTTTTGGCAATTCCCTTGTCCATTTACGTTTCCCCGGCCTCTTCCCTGTGCCGACAAACTGCTAACTGCAATCAAAGCTGCAAATATTAAAACTGTCTTTTTCATTTCTTTTAAATTTAAATTATAGCCTTTTGACAGTTCAAAAGCCGGAAATATTCCCCGACAAAAAAACCCGGCCATTAAAACAGGCCGTGTTTTAATTTATTTTATGACTTTTGAAGTTTATTTAGGGTCTGCTGAAAAAGTCTGTAGTGCATCATATACGAAGCCGCAAGGTGAAGATGTATAATAATACTGCGAGCCGCCGCAATGAAGTATATGATGTACTACGGGCTAGCAAACAAGATTTTTAGAAAAGATGCTGGCTTTTTTAATAAATCCTTGAAAAAGGCTCGCATCCGTAATTAACAAAAATCGTATAACAATATATATCTCACGTTGTTAGGCATTTTTCAGCAGACCCTATTTGGTGAGCATCAATTTCCCGACTACATTCTTATCCTTAGTCCAAACACTATAAATATAAATTCCGGCCTTTGCTTTTGAGGCGTCCCAATCAAAGCTGTGAGATCCCTTTTCTAGTTCTCCGCTAAACAATGTTTTTATTCTTCTCCCACCAAGATTATAAATGATAATCTCAGTGTTTTGCGGAACAGATATGTTCAATCTTATTTCAACATTATTGCTAAATGGGTTGGGGAACGCATTTACCTTTAAGTCATTTTTATTGTTTTCGTTCAGAGAGGCCCAAAAAAAGTCGATGCCGAAGAAATATAGATACTGTGCCATCAAGCCGGCTTTACTGGAGCCTTCCTCATCAACAAGACCACCAAAGTCGGCGGAAGAGCCGATGGTCTTATAGGTTTCGTTCTCAAAAGAAATGGCGGTGGCATATTCGGGGGCTTCATTTTGCAAGATAACCTGAGCATCCTCCAAAGGAGCCAATCTGTCGATATAGTTGTTTACACCGTCGAACTCAAACTCAAAACCTTTCAGCATACTTCCCTCGGGACCGCGAATCCTGCTAAGATCACCTGAGCCGTCATCAATTCCTTCAATCATGAATTTCCCGTGAAGGCTTGTCTGATCGTCGAACGCCCAGGTGTCGCCTCCTTCCATATAAACCCTGCCGCCGTTTTCCAGATAAGTATTTAGCAATCCTGCTTCGTCATTTGTCAATACGTGATTATCGGGATAAGCCCCCAGGATTACGAAAACAGATTTGTAAATATCCAGATTAGTTGGCATGGAAGCGTTCTCAATATCGGCATCTACATTGAGTGCCATAAAACAATCCATCATGGCATCAACAGAACTGACCCTGCTTGAGAAGTCCAATATTAATACTGGTTTCTGTCCCAGATAAATATTAAAAGCGTTTTTGGCAATAAGACCGTAGTCAGCAGTAAAGCTTATCGTAAAACCTACGTTCGCACCTTTAGCTGCATCTTCCGATGCAGTAATATTGAATATTGCCGATGCTGTATCCCGACCGACAAGGTCACCATAAGACAAATCATTGTTGTGTATAGTAATATATTCATTTTCAGATGATAATGACCCGAGAACGTTAAAAGCCAACGAACTGCCGCCGTTTGTAAGCTTAATGCTTATTTCAGCATCTTCACTGGGATCAATAAAGCCGTTATTGTTTCCGTGGCTGTCGTCGATGGTAAACGAAACCAAGCTCAAGACAGGAGCATGGGCAGTAAGGCTAAAGCCCGACTCCCATATTGCAGTTCCCGATTCGTCGGTGGAGCTTAGCGTAAAACTTATTATTGTCCCGTCGGGGATGTTTTTGTCCACATCAAAAGCATAGCCGTCAGAAATGCTCAGAGTATCGCCAACCAAAACATCGCCATAAACCTCATTGTCATCAGTAATTGAAATAAACTCGCTATTTGTTGCAATGCTTGCGATTACGCCAATTGCATCGTCGCCACCGTTATTTGTCAATTCCAGGCCGAGCAAGATGCTTTCGTTATAATCGACTAAACCATTGGCATTTCCTGCATTGTCATTAACTGTATCGGTAACATAAACAACATAAGGGCCAGTGCAGGGAATTATTTCAACAGTTGATTCATAAGGGAAATAATTAAAGGCGGTAAGTACCAGATCCATTGTATCGAGCACGCTCAAGGGAGGAAAAACTATAGTTGCGGTTCCTCCTGCCACATAAGCTGAACCGACAATTTCGCCGTTCATGGAAAGAACAGCAAGTGCATAGTCAGCATCGCAGTGAAGACCGAAGCTTGTGTCGCCCAAAACCACTGTAGAATCATGGTTAACCGTCATTGTTGATGGAATTGCTGTCCGGACCATTAGCGACGGATCCCCGAAGATTGTCCAGGTATCAGTCATTTCTTCCCCATCAGTACCGTAAGCATCGTTCATTGCCATGCAGCCGTTCATGGTAATTCCACCAAAGGTTCTTTTAATATTGTTCGCATCGGCCTCAATCAGTATGTCATTCATATCGTCCTGGCCTTCCATGGGGGGGGTCCAGCTTTGATTGATAGTTGACATTAAAGCAGCAACAGCCCCCGACGGCTCACCATTGTTTTCGGCTCTTAGCCAAGCCTCCGCAAAACATGTTGTTCCAACAAAATTACCATTAACACAAGCAACGGAAATTATAAAAGGAAGTTTATCATTGTTGACGAGGGCATTTACATTATTGTTCGAAAAACCCGATGTGCCCCATGATGCATTACTTCCGTGTCCGGTATAATTAATAATGGAGGCGCCGCTGTTTATCGCAGCGGCCACTTGTGCCGGGGTGGGGTTTCCGTTTTCGTCCTCACCGCCCTGGGAACCATCATAAAGCTCATAGGCATAAGAATAGGTAAAGGGCAATAACTTATTGCTGGAGATATTCCTTATATGCTGATAATCAAATTCATTGTCAGCACCGGGCCCCTGGTCGGAAGCAATACCGATCGCATCATCATACCAGCCCGACTTTGTTATAGGATATCTCTCGTAGTCGATTGTTCGCTGAACCTGTGTGGCGACATGCTCGGTGGTTTGAGCGGAAAAGCGCCCTACGAACAGATCAGGATAATGATCGTTCCCAACTATATATGAATAGTCAACATCCGAATCGTTTCCACCTATTGTGCTAGAAGGAAGCTGTTGGGCATCACCAACCAAAAGCACGAATGTCAAGCCGTTATCATTATAATAATCAGCAATATATGTTTTAATTTGAGCGGCGTTGCCGATGCTTGCGACATCAACTATTTCAACATTTGTCCCTGTTTTTATTTTCCAGTCGATATAGGGATCCATTTCGCTCATAAAAGCACCATAGCTAATTATCAGCATGTTCCCATCTTCCTCAACAGGAGTATATCTTGACGTAACAGCCTGATAATTAATAAACTGGCGATTATAGACAGCATCAAACCTGCTATCAACTGCCAAAGGGGCCGTAGTTGCCGGGAGAGTATTTATTGTTGATTTTCCGTCGGCGACGATACGTACCTGAATATGGTAATAAACCCTGAGCGTCTTGCTCACGGCATTATAAACAAAGGGGCTGAACAAAACTGTTTGACCGCGGAAATCCCTGATTATATACGGATCCCTCATGCTTACGGGATTAACTGGGAAAAACTCGTCTCTTTGATACTGCGGACCAAATTCATAAGCAATATCAGCGGGATTAAGCGTCCTTTCCAGATTGCCTTTTGATGGTGCGATCAGGACATCATCATATTCCACGAATTTAGCATCCACGACTTCCGCTCTCATCATTGCCCGGGCAGGAATTATCAGGGAACTGCTGTAAATTGGCAATGCAGGGCTTCCTTTCTGCAATCTGCTGGCAGCATGCCCGGAATAAATATCCCAGGCCTTTCCAAGACTTGTTTCAACTTCATTATACCAAAAACCATCCAGGCTCAATTGCAAAGTTGATTGATCAATGTTTGAACTAAGCAATTCAATACCGCTATTGCTGCTATTTGATTCCGCTATCTTAACCCAATTGTCGGCTTGGGTTATGGAAACATCCGTTTTATCGATACTGTTAAGCAGGGTCGGTTCCATGCTTTGGAAGGAAGTTGCCGTCGGCGGGACATCAATTTCAAGGGCAAATATGTTAGGGGCATAAGTACCTGATAACAATAACATTAGCCCTAAGCTTAAAGCAAATTTCTTCATCTGTGTGCATTTGGTTCAGATTTACTGCAAATAAATTCCAGCAACAAATGTATGACATATATTAGCAAACCGTAGTTGCCTCAGATATATAAAATAGAGGTAACTGCTCCCTTTCCCATAATTTGGGGCTACAGCTTCACCCTGTTAAAATTCCTCAAAAGGAAATTCACGGGATAGATAGTCGCCAAAAAACCTATCATCTGAACGGTCGCAAATACATAAACAAATTCCACCAGCTTCATTTCAACCGGGTAAGCATCAATTATAAAGTCGCCATTGCCAGATCCAAGGCTTACTATTCCAAATGTTTGTTGCGCATACAAAACCACAAACCCTAGTATTAAACCTATTAGCCCTCCAAGAAAACTTATCAGCATGCCTTCGATAGTGAAGATGTTTTTAATGAGTTTTTTACCGGCTCCCATGCTCTTAAGCACTGCTATATCCTTCTTTTTTTCAACAATCAATATCGATAGCGAACCTATCATATTAAAGGATGCCAAGACAAGAATGAACACAAGTATAAAAAATATCGCAGTTTTTTCGGAAGTCATCACCTTAAAGAGCGCGATATTTTGTTCATATCGGTTTTTTACGATATACGAATCGCCTAATATGCTTTTGAGCTGCTGCTGAACCATGTCATTGTCGGCATTATCGCCGGTAAACACCTCCAATGAAGTAATTTCGTCATCATAATCCATGAGCTCGCGCACGAAGCTCAAGGGAAGTAAGACGTATTTTTCGTTAAATTCCTGTTGTACTGAAAAAACCCCGGCCGGGTGCACGGCTTTTTGATTAAATGCCGTGGCGATATTAAAGGAGGATTTATTCCCCCGTTTAGGGACATATATATTTAAGAGCTCGGCAACATCCCCGGGATAAAGATCCAGGAAATAAGCTACTCCAGCACCCACCACCGCATAGTTCTTGCCGGCGTCGCTTAAAATAAAATAGCCGTCAACTACCATGCTGTCAAGGCCTGAGAGCGAAGGGAAGTTCTCACCGACACCTTTTATTTTTCCGATAAACTGTTTATCGCCATATTTGAACAAAGCGTCCTCCTCAACGACTTTGGAATAATCGATCAGCCCCTTTATCGCTTTTATTCTTTCTTGCGGGATACTGTCTATGGAGAACGTCTTACCCTTGAGGGTAGTAATCTGAAAATCGGGGTTGAAAACACCATAAAGGCTTTTGATAACGCTCTCGAATCCGTTAAATACCGATAAAACAACAATTAGGGCAAAAGTCCCGACCACTAAGCCAATAACCGAAACAGAAGAAATGATATTGATCAGGTTGTGTGATTTTTTCGACACCAGATACCTTTTTGCTATAAAAAAAGACGTTTTCATCAGAGCTTAAAACAAAATTTTCCGCAAATATGCACTTTTTTGGCTGTTTACTGCTATAAATCCCGCTCATTACTGTTGTAATATTGCAGTCTAAATTAATATGACTAATTATTTAACAAGGTATCTAAATGAAGATTGCCGCTCAAAGTGATAATTATCAGATCCTGGTAAACAACGAAATTGTTTTGCTAAAAGAAAACGTTTCGGGCAGCCGTCCTATAAAAATAGGGAAATTCATAGGAGCGTCAAATTGCGGTTTAATAAGCAATGACGAGAAATATGCGTTTGTCGGGGGTTATGGACTTTTGGTCATCAACATAGACAACTTACTGAACAATATCGAGGGGAACCCCAAAAAATCGATAATGGTTTATTTCAGGGACAAAAACAAGAGGTTTTGGATAAACAAGATATGGCAGGACAAAAGCAGGGACGAACAAACTTTTTGTTTCGCGTCAAATTTAAAGCAGTATTGTTTTAATGTAAATCAGTCGTCGTTATATGAAATTGGGAGTCAGGCTTCTCAAACAAAAGTAACAGCCTGATCTTATTTCCAGGCCTTGGCCACGATACCCGTGCCTGTTTTATGTTTGCCCCTAACATCAAAATAGTTCAAAACCAAGCTAAGGGGGAGAGTAAGCAGATAATAAAATGGCAAGACCGCAAAAAACAAATAAGTGGAATTCAGCAAGAGTATAGGGTACTTCATACTCAATTTCCAGGAGAGCTTCCCGGGCCTTCCATACTGATAATAAACCTCTGAGCTCCGGAATCCGGCCTTGGCAAGTTTTGCTTTAATCTCATCAACTCCATAGCCTTCCCTTACATGCTCGTCGATAAATGACTGGTTTCCATCATGTTCCCCATGTTCGTGATCGTGTTCGTGAACATCAGAGCCTCCCTGGTCGGAAGGTGTTGAAACCAAAAGCATCCCTCCTTTTTTTAGTGAGTCATAAAAATTACCGAATACTTTTTCATCCTCTTCGATATGCTCCATAACATCAACACAAATAATCAGGTCGTATTTGCCCGGCTGGCTAAACTCCGTCAAATCGGCCAAACCGAAAGAGGCATTGTTCAATCCTATCTTATCAAAAAAACTGTTGCAATCCTCAATTTGCTCCTGCTTTACGTCGAGCCCCCTTATTGACCAATCCTTGTTCCTGGAAGCCATAAAAAAGTCATATTGACCGAAACCGGAACCTGCGTCCAGGACATCCTGAGGGCCAGCCACGGTTTTCTCCCAAAGTTTTATTTCTTTGCGGACATGCCATGAGCGTAGCAAAAGAATATCCAGCAGCCTGTAAAACAGCTTCCTCAACAGAGGTGCTGAATCAAAAACCTTGCCTAATTTTCTTTTTATGGGGTCGTATTTCATTTTTTATCGTAAATTCTTTGTGCCAAATATTAATTTTTAGTTTTGCCGGGATATCTCATTCTCGATGGCAAATAAAATTCCCGAAGCATATTTAACATGCCCTTGGCCGAAAAAATATTTGCACAGCCTTTGTTCGGCAAATTATTCCTTTAGCAGATTATCGATATTTTCTATATAATCCAGCGAATCGTCGATAAAGAAAGCGAGATTTGGCACTATCCTCAGTTGATGGCGGATTTTATTGCCCAGCTTTCCTCGCAGCTCAGAAGTATGCTTGCGGATATTCTGCAATGCGGCTTCTTTGTTTCTCGAGGCAAACAAGCTTAGATAGACCTTTGCCAGGGACAAATCGGGCGAGATATTCACTTTAGTTACCGTTACCATAGCTCCTTTGGCAAGATGTTGCATTTCAGTTTGAAAGATCATGCCCAAATCTTTTTGCAGCAATTTGGTAATTCTTTCCTGTCTTTTAGATTCCATGCGGCAAAAATATAAAATTATTGTTTTGGGCTAAACACCTCATTTGATTTAGTTACATTCATTTTCACAATTACTTTTACTTCTTGCGACGAAAAAACAACGGCATGGGTAATTTGCACTACTGAACAATTTAATCACATCGGATAAAATAGTGGAGAAGTCTTATCTGGCTACTTCAATAATTTCGTATCCTTCAACAATATCGCCCACTTTTATATCATTGAATTTCTCGATATTAAGTCCGCATTCGTAGCCGGCTGAAACTTCCTTGACGTCGTCCTTAAATCGCTTGAGCGATCCAAGCACTCCGGTATAAACAACTATGCCGTCCCTGATAAGCCTGATATTGGACTTGCGGTTTATTTTTCCATCAAGAACATAACAGCCTGCAATGGTGCCAACTTTGGTGATCTTGAAGGTTTCCCGCACCTCGATGTTACAAACGATCTTCTCTTCCATTTTAGGAGCCAGCATACCTTTGATAGCCTCGCTTATTTCCTCTGTTGCCTGATAAATGATAGAATACAACCTTATGTCGATTTGTTCTTTTTCAGCAAGTTTCCTGGCCTGTGGAACAGGTCGGACCTGGAATCCGATGATGATGGCATCGGAAGCCGAGGCCAGCATGATATCAGATTCGGTAATCGCGCCAACGGCTTTATGTATAACATTTACCTGTACTTCTTCGCTTGTAAGCTTGAGCAGCTCGTCGCTCAAGGCTTCAATAGATCCGTCAACATCACCTTTCACGATAAGGTTCATTTCCTTAAAGTCGCCGATGGCTATCCTGCGGCCAATTTCATCAAGGGTGATATGTTTTTGAGTGCGCAGGCTTTGTTCGCGTATGAGCTGCTGCCGTTTGCTTACAAGGACCTTGGCTTCTTTTTCGTCGGGCATTACATTGAAGATATCACCGGCTTGGGGAGCTCCGTTCAGGCCAAGGATTACTACGGGGACCGAAGGCCCTGCGGTGTTCTTGGGTTTGTTCCTTTCGTCGTACATTGCTTTTACCCTGCCATAAACCGGGCCCGCGATAATAATATCCCCTTTTTTCATGCTACCTTCCTGGACAAGTACGGTTGATATATAGCCGCGCCCTTTGTCGAGTGTGGCCTCGATAACAGTACCTTTCCCTGGCTTGTCGGGGTTGGCCTTCAACTCAAGCATTTCCGCTTCCAGCAACACTTTGTCAAGAAGTTCTTCAATGCCTGCCCCGGTAATGGCCGATATTTCCTGCGATTGGTATTTGCCTCCCCAGTCCTCGACAAGTATGTTCATTTGTGAGAGCTGGTCTTTTATTTTATCGGAGCTGGCGCCGGGCTTGTCCATTTTGTTGAAAGCAAAGACAATAGGTACGCCGGCAGCCTGAGCGTGGTTTATTGCCTCGCGCGTTTGCGGCATCACGCTATCATCGGCGGCAATAACTATAATTGCAATATCGGTAACCTTTGCCCCCCTGGCGCGCATGGCTGTAAATGCCTCGTGCCCGGGCGTGTCAAGGAAGGTTATGACTTTACCGGAAGAGGTTGTACCCTCATAGGCCCCAATATGTTGTGTTATACCGCCGGCCTCGCCGGCAACAACGTTTGCCTTACGAATATAGTCGAGAAGTTTTGTTTTACCGTGGTCAACATGCCCCATAACCGTAACTATAGGGGCGCGGCCCTGTAAATCTTCGGGTTTGTCCTGAATTTCCTCGATTTCCAGACTGTCGCTGTCGTCAACACTTACAAACTCGGTTTTAAAGCCGAATTCCTCGGCCAGCAAGGCGATGGTCTCGGCATCAAGTCTTTGGTTAATGGAAACGAACAAGCCTACCTGCATACATGTCTTGATAATTTCAGTAACGCCGACATCCATCATGTTAGCGAGCTCGTTGGCAGTCAGGAATTCTGTAACTTTCAAAACTCCTTTTTCCTCAGCGGTACGCTCCATTTCCTCACGAATGTTCTCGGAAACATGATCGCGTTTTTTTCTCCTATACTTCGACGATTTTGATTTTCCCGTCGGAGAAAGCCTGTTGAGGGTTTCTTTTATTTTCTTTTGAATGTCCTCGGCAGAGGGCTCCACTTTTAGCTGGCGCTTCTGTCCTCCCGGTTTCCCGCGCTTGCTTCCCTGGTGCTTTTTATTGGGATATTGTTGGTTTCTACCTGTTTTAGCATTGGCGTTTTCAGCATTTGCTGCTTGCGGCTTGATGCGTTTTCTTCTTTTTTTGTTCTTGCCGCCGTGAGAGTCGGATGAGGATGCCACAGGTTTTTTCTTTTTCGGGGTGGCCGAGGGGAGGTCGATTTTCCCTAATACCGTTGGCCCGGTGAGCTTTTGATGCTTGGTAGGTATAAAATTGTCGTCGTTTTTCTCGACTTTCTCAGGCGTGCCGGTTACTTCTTTTTTTGTTTCGGCAATCGGGGCAGGTTTCTGTTCGGCTTTTTTCTCCTCCCTGACTTTGTTTTTAATATGGTTCTTCTTTGGCGGATGCGCAGCTTTTCTTTTTTGTTCAGCCTCTTTGCGCTTTTCTTCCTTGGTTTTTTTCTTGGGGCGGGTTCTCATGTTAATCCCTTCAAGGTCAATTTTCCCCAATACTTTAATATCTCCTGATTCTTCTTTTTCTAACTTTTCTTCCGGAGGTTCATGGGTTTCTTCTTTTTTATCATCAACAACTTCTGTTATGTCCTTTGACGGAGTTTCTTCCTTTACTTCCTTGGCCTGCTCGATATCAACAGTGATATCTTCGTTCTTTTCTTGCGTTTCCCCGGTTTTTTCTTCGCCAGGGGTTTCAGTAACAGGCTTTTCTTTTTTGTCTTCTATCCTTGACCCTTCTGCGTCCTTCTTTTCAGCCTTTGGTTTTTCCTGTGTAATTCGTTCTATTTCAACCTCTTCGGCAATAGGCGCTTCGATGACATTCTCTTCTTGCCCTGCCTTAGTTTCCTCAGAAGTCTCTTTCGTTTCAGGTATTGGGTCTTCCTTCACAATATGAGTGGTTTCTGTCACGACTTCTTCTTTTGCATCAGCGGTTTTTTCATCAGGGACGGCAAGCTCGGTTTCTTCCGCTTTTTTCTCTTTTCGGAGGTTTTCTTTTTTGCCCAGGCCAAGATTTGTGATAAAGAGTTCTTTCGGGATTTCAACATCTTCTATTTCTTCTTTGACTTCCCTGGCCTTTTCTCCTTTGATGGTAATAGGCCCTTGTCCGAGGAATTCCAGATTACGTTCTTTAGATGCTTGTTTCAATGCTTTTTCGTCCTGAAACTCATCTTTGAGCATAGCATACATTTCAGGTTGGAGTTTAGTGTTCGGATTCTTTACTATCTCAAACCCTTTTCCGCTCAGGAACTCCACAACAGTATCAAGGCCAATATTAAATTCCCTTGCTGCTTTACTAAGTCTTATTACCTTTAATCTATCGGACATATATGCTAATTAATTATTATTCCTTTTTTAATACACAAACGAAAAAGCCTATAAAAGTAAGTGTTTTATTCGAATTCGCTCTTAAGTATTCTTATTACCTCAAGAATTGTCTCTTCCTCAAGGTCTGTTCTTTTTATTAATTCTTCAAGGCTGAGGTCGAGGACGCTCTTGGCCGTGTCGCAGCCAATCGCCATTAGCTCATCTATTATCCACTGATCTATCTCATCGTTGAATTCCTGAAGATCAACGTCTTCGCTCTCGCTCTCCGTATCGCGATAAACATCGATTTCGTAGCCCGTAAGCTTGCCTGCGAGCTTGATATTAAAGCCGCCTTTGCCAATTGCAAGCGAAACCTGGTCAGGCTTCATGAACACATCGGCCTTGCTGTTTTCCTCGTCGATTTTTATTCCTGTGATTTTAGCGGGCGACAAGGATCTTTGTATATAAAGCTCCTGGTTATTGGTGAAGTTGATAACGTCGATGTTTTCGTTCTTCAGCTCGCGAACGATGCCATGGATGCGCGAGCCTTTCATCCCGACGCATGCCCCTACGGGATCTATGCGGTCGTCATACGATTCAACGGCTATTTTCGCCCTCTCGCCGGGAACCCTCACTATATTCTTGATGGTTATCAAGCCATCATAAATTTCGGGGACCTCGGCCTCGAAAAGCCGTTCGAGGAAAATAGGGGATGTCCTCGACAAAATGATTACGGGATTGTTGTTCCTAAGGTCAACTTTGGAAACTACCGCCCTTATGGTGTCGCCTTTGCGATAATAATCCGATGGTATTTGTTCCGATTTCGGCAATACAAGCTCGATGTCTTCGTCGTCAACAACAAGGATTTCTTTTTTCCAGACCTGATAAACTTCAGCCGTTATAATTTCGCCGACCTTTTCCTTATACTTTTTGAACACGCTGTCCTTTTCGTAATCAAGAATTTTAGAGACAAGGTTCTGGCGGATTGACAGTATCTCCCGTCTTCCGAAATCCCCAAGCTTTATTAGCTCGGAGACCTCTTCACCAACTTCAAAGTCGGGCTCGATCTTAATAGCCTCGGAAAACGGAATCTGCAGGTTCTCGTCTTCAACTTCGTCATCCTCGACAATTTCGCGGTACCTCCATATCTCAAGGTCGCCCTTATCGATATTTACGATTATATCAATATTGGCTTCCTCGCCGTATTTCTTTTGAAGCAATGCCTGGAAGATTTCCTCAAGGATGTGCATCATGGTTTCCCTGTCGATATTTCTAAATTCCTTAAACTCAGAAAAAGTTTCGACTAAATTTATTGTATCCATTTTTTAATTTTTTCTTATTTAGAAAATAATTATGCCTTTGGCAAGTTTAATGTCGCTAAGCGAAATCTCAATACTGTCGCCCACTAGCATCTTTTTGCTTTTGCGCCCCGATTTCTTGACAACCTCCTCCTTAACAATAAGATTCGAATCGCTATAAGATTCCAGGACCCCTCTTTTCACAGTATCGTCGTTCAGATAAAGCTCGATAGCTTTATCAATGTATTTATTATACTGACGATGCAAGACAATTGGCTTGTCGATGCCATAGGAAGAAACCCCCAGGCTGAAGTCTTCGGTCTCCCTATCGAGGTTTCCCTCGATAAATCGGCTTATCTCAACACATTGACCAATGCTTACACCTTGTTCCCCATCGATAGTAACAGAGATGTTGTTGTTTGCGCCCACACTTATTTCAACAGCAAAAAGAGATGTTCCCTTTAATGCCTGTGCGACCAAACTCTTTATTTTTGTATTACTTATCATATAAAAACTGAGGGGACACTAAGCCCCCTCAACATTAATATTCTATCTTCCTTAGTTGTCCGACAAGGGTTCGAACCTTGACCGGCAGAACCAAAATCTGCAGTGCTACCGTTACACCATCGGACATTCGGGCTGCAAAGATACATGATTTTTTTATTTTGCAAATTGATGAAGTAAATTATTTTTGCAGCATCGGTTAAATATCAAACCGGTGATTGAACAAAAAAATATCCTTATGTATAATGAGCTGAGTACCAGTAAAGAACTGGAAAATATAATAAGCGCCAACCCTGCTGTAGTCATATATTTTTATAGCGATGAATGCGCGCCATGCGTGAGCTTAAGACCTAAAGTTATGGAATTGGTGGACAAAAGATTCCCGAAAATAGTATTGGCTTATGTAAATTCAGCGAAAAACCCCTTACTTCCTGCCAAATATACCGTATATTCCAGCCCTACTTTGATTATATTTTTTGAAGGGAGGGAATACAGGCGCGCAAGCAAATATATTTCAATACCGCAGCTTGCCGAGACTATTTCCAGACCCTATGATATGGTTTTTGAATAATCTAATAGTTCAAGCCGGTCTTTTTTCAGCTTCTTTGTTGTGGTATTTTTAATGTCCTCGCAAACATCATTGCCGTGGGCTTAAAAATATTACTGTCCGGCAATGCCGGCGATAGCAGGTATGCTCGGGCTTGAACAAAACATCATCTTTTGTAACAGGCTTGGCTTCCTGCAGCTCTGCTCGTTCATGCGCAAAAGCCCGATTCCTCCTGTGCTGTCGTTTCAACGGAAGGCCCTAAACCCGGAATTCCTTGAAGTTGCTCTCGTTAATAATAGGGTAATTTCCTTTAAATACATTTCCGAGGTTGCCGTCGATGGCCAATTTATCGCCGACGGTGAAATGATAATTCGTAAAGCTGCATACTTTTTTGTCCTCGTAAACGGTCATGCTGCTACAATTGACAATTGATGTTTTGCCAAGGCGCGTGGCGGTTACCGCTGCATGCGACGTGGCCCCTCCCTTGGCTGTCAAAAGCCCGTCGGTGGCAAAAATCATTCCTATATCGTCGGGGACCGTGTCAGGACGGACCAGGATTATGTTTTCCTTAGGGAAATTACGGCGCAGCATTTCTATGTCCTCCATGTCAAATGCAAGCCTGCCGTTCAAAGCACTGCCCCCGATGCCTATACCTCTTCCTGTCAGCATCATTTCTTCGGCAGGCAGGTTGAATATCTTGATAGTGCTCTTAGCATACATGTCCAAGTCCCTGATCTGCAGTATGTATAAGTCGTCGGGGTTTTCCGACTCGAATGTAAATTCAATTTCCTGGGGGCTATAGCCATGCTCCTCGGTTAGCTGTATCCCGATATCTTCCAGTCGCTTGTAAATTTCAGGGAACATGTTTTCGAGCGTGTCCTTTTTAATATCGCTGCCTCCTATTTGCGCATTGCTGATGTGCATTGGCTTAACAAGCCCTGCAACAATATCCTCACCTTGGCTTTGAAGAGTGAAATCGCCATAAAGCTCAACGCCTTGTTTTCTTTCCTTAGGGTTCTTAGTGAAGGTTACACCTGAACCGGACGTGGCTTTCAAATTCCCGAAAATCATTTCCTGAACGACTACCGCTGTTCCCCATTCGTTGGAAATCTGAAGGTTTTTCCTATAAACCTCGGCTCGTTCCGATGACCATGATTCAATAACAACATTGATGCTCGTAAGTAGTTGCTTAAAAACATCTTCTTCAAAAACAATATTGTTTTCTTCGAGTGCTTTCTTGTATTCATAGGCTGTCTCTCGCATCTCGACAGGTTTGAAATCCACTTTCTGCTTGGCATTATACCTGAGCTTGCAACTCTCCATCACCTGGTCGAAAGTGTCGCGCTCCATTCCGAACGCCATTCCCCAGCTTTGTATCAGGCGGCGGTACGAATCCCATGCCGACCACTCGAAGCCTTTGATTTTACTCAAGCTTTCGGTTACTTTATCGTTAAGGCCCACATTCAGTATGGTATCCATGGCCCCGGGCATTGATATGGCAGTCCCTGACCTTACTGAGAGCAGCAGAGGGTTTTGTGGGCTGCCGAATTCTTTGGAGGAGGCCACTTCCACCCTGTGCAGGTTAAACCTTATCATGGAGTGAAGCTCGCTCAACAATTCTGAATGACCCATTATGGCTTTGTAATTCCTGAACACTTCGGTGGTTAACACAAAGCCAGGGGGGACCGGGAAGCCTGCCATCCGCAATTTTTTTAGGTGATACGCCTTTGACCCCATAAACACCTGATTGTCAACCTTTGGGTTTGGAACCCTAAGGCGGGTGATAACCAAGTCCGAGTTATATGACATTATCTCCTGAATAACCTCGGGTTTCAGATTGTCGGCCATCCTCCGCAAGGACACCAGTATCTTGGAAGTAAAATTGTCCAGCGGCTGCATTAAAAATGCCTCGGACAAGGCCGTGCGATAAAATCCTTCGGAGATTTTATTGCTGCTGTTGGCAAGCTGTTCGCCCGTTAATTCTGTATCCCCCTTCGATTTTAATATCTGGGGAATTATTGTGTTAAGCGGGCCTTCGTAAGTGTTGATGAAGAACCTTTCAATGGTTCGTTTTATGTCTTCGGCAATGAACTGGAAGATGTTGATATACTGGTCGAAAGAAAAGCTTTGTGAGCGCAGGCTGTATTTCAGCATCAATAAATTCGAGTTAAAGCTTTGGTTTGTGATACCATCAAGCTCGAGTCCTTCCCTGAAATAATCGAGTATGAAATAAATGTTGTTGAGGGTTTTTGCAGATATATAGTTGAGGTTGATTTTGTCAACAACTTCTTCCATCAGCCTGGTGGCTATGTTTTCCAGGCGGAAAGTAAGGCCAAGCGCCTCGAATTTGGGCTCGCGGTAAACACCGTACATCGAAGGTATGCCTATCGCAATATGCCTTTTGTGATATATGTTTTCCCAGCTCTTGCTTGGTTTAGGATCAAAGATGATATCCTTTAATGTCTTCATGAAACCATAAATATGATTGATCGATTTCTCGACATCATTGGTGTCGAGAGCCTTTTTAAAACTCTGCACCTCTTTTTCCCCAAAATGCGAGTAACGGCTCAAGAGACTTATGATATCGACGGTCTCAAAAGAGTATTTTTCTTTAAGATGATCGTATAATATCCTGATATCCTTTAATCTTTCCTTGCTGATATGACTATTGCCGGGGAGTTGGTCTATCAAGGCTTCGAACTCCTCCTTTTCCAAGTCTATCAACTCATCTGGGCTGCGGTTTTGTCCCTCGCACAGGGCGACAAGCATTTTATGAATGGGTGCAAACCATTGGCTGTCCTTGTTAATAGTGCTATAAACATTATGAGGCAAGGTGTCCTTTAGCCTCTCAAGCTTGCCGTCGTACCAAAACCTGAAAATCTTCATGGTTAGGCCTATTAATGTATTATTGCTCTCGGTATGCACTTGTTTACGGAGGAAATGCACCAGTTTGTCCTCTCGGTGCGAGACCTCGTCCATGGTAGTGGTAACCTTCCTTATTTCTCCCTCGGCGCCTATTTCATTAAAATAAACAGGGAAAATACGAGTAAGCTGTTTTACTTTTTTGTAGTAAGGCGCAATATTCGAGTTAAGTATCTTGGTAATGTCCCTTTGGAAAAGGTCGGTGTCGTTTATGAATATCCCGCCCAGGCGAAGGTTTACTATCAGTGCCGAGAGCAGTTTTTCCATATCGGATTCGGAATACTCGATCAGCTCGAGCCAAACCCTTATGTTTTTTAAATGGTTGCTGTTGACAGAAAGTTGCCAGTCTTCGTTGACGAATACCATACCGGGGGTTTCAAAACCGAAGTCGATAAGCTTGTTCTCAAAATAAGCGGTGAGGCTGCCCGGCTGTTCTTTCTCAATATCGATGATCTTCTTGCCAAGCGTTTGGAATATATCCAATATCGACGAACCATGCTCCTTCCGCAAACCCTCGGCGAAGTTGAAAATCTGATCCGTGAAATCCTTGATCTCATCAATATCAAGCTCATCAATCGTTTGCTGCAGCATTTTGTCGAGCTCCCAAATCAGTCGCTCGCGCATGCTCAGCATGCCTTTAAGCTTTAATAAATAAAAAATAAAATAAAACTTATCGGTGAAAAAATCGAACTCCTTTATGCAGCCCGAGAACCTTTCGGCTACCTGATCGAAATTCGGGATTGTTTTTACCAGTTCGTCCCAATTGTTTATCCTGTTTATTTGTTTCCGGAAACTATCGAATATATTGCTTCCGATGTGTTTGATTATTTTGCCGGAAGGGGTTTTTATTAAGTCGGAATTGCTTTTGAACCAATCTTCTATCTTTGTTGTTTCTTCCCAAAAGCCTATGTTCTTCCTATAAATCTCTTTTGTGATGTCGAGGGCTGTTTTTGCCGTTTGCTTGTTCTTGCTGATGTTCTTCAAATAACGCTCGAAATATTTCGATGCCACTATAAAACTATAGCTGTCGCGCACCAGGCCTTGCGACAGGGCGTCGCAGCAGTTGTCCATAGTGTTTGAGTAATCCTTTGCTTCCCTTTCGATCTTGGCCGTGAATTCAAGCAATGTCTTGATAATCAAAACATGTAAATCCTTGCTTAGCCCGGCTGAAAGCAGGTTATGCATCAAGCTAATAGGTATCGAGAAGGCTTCTTCAGCGTTTTCCAAACCGTTATAGAACCAAAAATCGGTCAATAAAATGCTTCTTAGCTCTTCGATAACAAATTTTCTGTTGGAAAACGGATGCTGATATTCAATTATGCAATCGTTTGCACGCTTGTTGATTCCGTAGTATTTTTTCGATAGACTTATAAACTCTTGATAATCAGGAGGTATTTTTACGTTTTTGTAACGCGTCTCTGCAAGGTTCGCCTCTAGGGCTTTTGAAACTAATTTTTCTTCCATATCAAGTTCCGGAAATTAATCTGACGCAGCATTTATAATTACTTTTGTCAGCACTAATATTTTAAAAGTCAAATTTAAGATATTAATGGTTAAAATATAAAAGAAATAATTTAAAATAAAAAGCAATGACTAAAACTAAAGTTGGAATCAACGGATTTGGAAGGATAGGAAGAAATGTTTTCAAGATTATAATCGACAGAAACGACATGGAAATAGTTGGTATTAACGACCTGACGGACACAAAGACTTTGGCCCACCTGCTGAAATACGACTCTACCCAGGGGAAATTTAACGGCGAAGTGTCTTTTAACTCAAACAACTTAGTTGTCAACGGGAATGAAATACCTGTCAGCGCCGAGCGTTTGCCTTTAGAGATCAAATGGGGCGAAACCCCCGATGTAGTCGTTGAGGCGACCGGCATCTTCCGCGAAAAGGAAAGCAATAAGGGAGGTTATGGCGACCACCTCAAAAATGGGGCGAAAAAAGTTGTCCTAACCGTTCCTGCCAAAGATGCCATCGACAAAATGATTGTTCTTGGCGTCAACGACAACGAGCTCACTGATGAAGACGAATGTGTTTCCAATGCGTCCTGTACTACCAACTGCCTGGCTCCCGTGGCAAAAGTCCTAAACGACCGTTTTGGTATCGAAAACGGCTTGATGACGACTATTCATGCCTATACGAACGACCAGCGCATTCTCGACGCCCCCCATTCGGACTTGAGAAGGGCGCGTTCGGCCGCCATCTCGCAAATTCCCACAACAACCGGTGCCGCAAAGGCCGTCGGAAAGGTCATTCCCGATTTAAACGGGAAGCTTGACGGTATGGCCGTCCGTATCCCGACACCGACCGGGTCGCTGGTTGACCTGGTGGTAAACCTGAAAACGGAGGCCAGCAAGGACGAAATCAATGCGGCGATGAAGGAGGCCGCCTAAGGCCCCATGAAAGGCATACTTGAATATACCGAAGACCCAATTGTTTCGGTCGATATAATTCACAATACGCACTCCTCGATTTTTGATTCCGAAAGCACTATGGTACAGGGAAAGACAGTGAAAGTATTATCGTGGTACGATAATGAGTGGGGTTATTCGTCGAGAGTGGTGGATTTGATCGCCCTGTTCAATTTTTAGGCCTATATTTTTAATCCGCATCAACAGCCCCGGCCATTCATGCGGGGCATGAGGCGGGAACATCTGCCGACCCCGGCCTGAAGGCGCGGGCTTATTGACAACATAACCGAATATCTGCTGCCGCGCCAGGTCGTAATTACCCCGGCCCGAAGGCGAGGGA
>JAJRQZ010000024.1 GCA_024279935.1 Bacteroidota bacterium | reverse complement strand
TCATTGGTTACCTATCCGTTTTGTCACAATTTTTGTTTGAAAAACACAAAATTTCCGCCAAAACTACTGAGATTTCAAATATATAGCCCCACGCTGAAGCATGGGGCTATTGATAATCAACTTGATAAACCTGCTGAGTAGTAACGACCCTTTTATTGTATAATTATTTTACCCATGCCAACTATTTTCCTCCTATTGCATATTTGAACAAAATAAACCCCGTCAACTAGCTTGCCTCTTGAAATTGCAACTTGATTTTCAGTAATGTTTCTTATTGATTTTACAATTTGTCCTTGTTGGTTATAAATCTTGATATCACAATTATCCTTTTTAGGATTATCAAATATAACAACAGCTTGTTCGTTAAACGGATTTGGATAAACGATAATATCCAGGCTGTTTTGAAAAAGAAATCCATCAGTGCTTAACACAACTGAGGAATCTACGGCATAACCCGTGTCCCAATATGGGATATTCGGCCAAACACAATTTGTATCGTTAATACAGGAGTCTTGCCCCGTAAACCACAAATGCAGCTTGTTGTCTATATATTCTATAGAAACAAGTCCAACCGAAGCGTCATCCCAGTTCCCATGGGTTCCTTTTTCAAGAACAGGGGCAGGATATCGAGTCCAATTATGTATGTCAATGTCTGAAGCCGATGCATAACCAACGCTATAGTTCCATCCGCCGCCTGCTGTTTGAAATGTGCTATCGCTTGCCGTGCCGGTATAAAACATGTGAAAAGTGTTTCCGATTAAAATTACGTCAGGTGTTTGTACAAATAACGAATCCCATCCGTTTTGACTTATTTTAAAGGCTGGTTCATCGGTTTTTTTTGTCCAATTTATCCCATCCGGCGATGAAGCATACGCAATATTAATCCAGCCGTCCCAATATTGAAGATTATTATATACTGGAATACAGCTATACCACATGTGATATGTTGAGCCGTCAAAAACAACGGAAGGTCCCTCAAAGCCAAGCACATCTATTCCTGTTGCTGTACTTTCTGCTGTGAGTACAGGATTGGAGGGATATTTTGTCCAATTAATTCCGTTGGCTGAATATGCATACCCCATATTGCGATAGAGTATTTGGTCGGCGTCGTCAGTGCCGCAATACCATAGTTTAAATCTTTCAGCAGCCGGGGCAAGAGTGTCAACAATGACCGAAACAGTTTCAATTGCCAGCGAATCCCATGTCTCAACGCTTCCTTCTAGAACAGGAAGGCCATATTTCGTCCAGTTAGCACCGTCCAATGACCAGGCGTATCCAATTCTTGGATATGTATATTGAGGGGCAATTCCTGCACTTGTGTACCATAACCTAAATGTGTCCTGATAAAAAACAACCTCAGCATCTGCTGCCGCCGTAAAATCCCAATCAGTCAGATCGGTTGACTTTTCTAATACCGGAGCAACGCCATCATTATATTTTGTGAAGTTTGTTTGCCCTATTGTACAATTCGTAACATATAAAAGGAAAATGTAGATTAATGGTTTTTTAAAAATAGTTATTCTCATGATATCGAATGTTTTTTCCGGGATTACTGTGTTAGCGAGGAATCCATTTTCTGCAAAACCTGGTCCCCGATAAAATATCAAGCATTTCAGTTGAGACAAAATCATCCTAAGAACCAACGTTGGCCATGCGTCTTTTGCAATGGCCTGGGGTTGGATTCCGGTCATCGTATTTATTTGGTCGAACAAGTCAACCTGTCTTTGTTTTGGTAATTTAAGCCGATTGTTCATCTTTATCTTCTAAATATCAAATTCATTTCTGATAATTCTTGTCCTATTTGATGAATTCCAGTTAATATTTTTTCAGCCTGATTATCTGATGGTTTTTTATGTCCTTGTACATATTGCGATAATAAAGTAGGATTCATTCCAATTTTTTCTGCGAGGAATTTTGAATTCAATACTTTGTAATATTGAAAGAATTGTTCAAAATCAATCTCGAATTTTAGATTCTCGCTAGTAATTTTATACTTGTCTTCGAAATACAACTGAGTTGCTTCATAAGAATTGTTTATTAATTCAGGTGCAGTCCTGCCAGTAGTAAAAATCGGAAAATCTTCAGAATAAGCAGAAAATCCGGTCTCTGTTTTTTCAACTATTATTTTTATTTTTTTCTTTATTGTTTTCATGGTATTAGTTTTTAAATTCAATTCCTGCGTCTTTCAGAATTTTTTCTCAAGTCCTTTTCCAACTTCCTGACTTCCGTGATTTGGGAAAATAATAGTTCCCTTTTTTATTGTCATGTTTCATTTTAACATGAGATCCTTTTTGTGAAACTGGATACCAAGCTTGTTTTTTCAGAAGTCGAAATAATTCAGCACGTTTCATTAATCAATTCTTTTTAGGAATCTACAGCAAAAGTAAATAATAATTTACCTTATCCCAAATTTATTTTCATGGAATATTTTTTTGGCATTGGCTACAACCTTCTCATAAACCCACCTTCATCAATCATATCAGCAAGATCAGTCCCAAGGCATTTAAGGGCAGGCCGGTGTAATGTATTAATTATCAGTAGCATATATTTATAGCCATTTAAACATTCTTGCCTTTAATCAACTTGAGGCCTATTTTATTTCGGTAGTAAAGCGCTATTGCTTTTATTGCTGTATATGTAGATAAAATATTTTAGGTGGTAAAGGGAATCCGGGATATACTTGCGTGTTTGTTTATTGCTTTGTTTCAGGCTGTGCTGCCGCATGCTATGGTTTGTAAGCAGTCTTCCTAAAAGGCTTTGTTTTATAGCATGAAATTCTTTCTGCTGATATAATGCACCTTTCAACTTTTCAACTTTTTAACCTTTGAACCTCTCAACTTCTCAACTTCCAGCCATACAACTGCTAGCGGCATGCAGTATGTTTATTGTAGTGCCGTCGTGCTTTTTTCTTTCATTCCAAGTCCATAATTATTTGAATGTTCTCCATAATCAGTTCTCTTAATTCACGAGGCAATTCTCCAACTCTTTTAATCAGTCTTTTATTGTCGATGGAACGAATTTGGTCAATCATTATATCGCTGTCTTGATGTAATTTGGCCATTCCTTTTCTAAGGTGAACTCTCAAAATCTCAGAGTCCTTTTTTACATTTGTTGTCAAGGGACAAACAATAGTCGAAGGATGAGGGATTTTGTTCAGTAAATTAGTCTGAACGACTAAAACAGGTCTTGTTTTCCCTGGTTCTGTTCCAATCTGGGGGTTCAAATCTGCAAGCCAGATTTCAAATTGTTTAATCGGCATAATCAATATCCTCAAATTCTTTAAGTACAGACATAGAATCTTCTTTTATAAGTTCAGATTCCTTTTTCAATCTTTTCTCGATTATTAATCGTCTCTGAAGTCTGTTGTAATAATCAATTGCCTCGTTAATATATCTGTTCCGAGGTTTTTTCATTTTGGAGAGAATCTTTTCAGTTTCTACGAAGATTGAATCGTCGATTTTCAATGATACCGTTTTCATCCTGTTTCTATTAAATACCACAAAAGTATATAAAATAAGTATATCTCCAAAATATTCTCAATTTCTTTTGCATGCGGCACAACGGGCGGTATATGATTTGTGGCGGTTTTTGGAACGCATATCTTTCAACTTACACCGAAGTTTATTTATTGTTAAATCGTTCATATTTAGTACATCATCCGCCAAAAATTATATACATTGTTACCTTGAGTATTTATTAATTTTTCTTCTTGTCAAGTCTCTTGCAGAATGATGGATTGTTAAAATATCAATTCGATTATCTTCAACTATTTTATAAAATGATTCTGTAGCTTCCTTCAATTAGTTCTCTAATATTTTCTCGATTAATTTCAGACACCATCTTTACTGAACGAGTCTGAGTTTTTAATACTCTTGTCCGAGTTTTAAGTCTGGTAACCTGGATTTTGCATACCGCCTAGAATCTTTTGAGATATATTCTGCAATATCTTTCAAATCGTCATTTGCTTTAAATGTCCAATTTATTCGAACCATTTTTCCATTTCATTTTCCATTTCACTCTCCGATATTACTTCTCCATTCCCCGATTGCTTGTTTCCGGTTTCAATCTTTGTTACTACTCAGCAGTAGAGAAAAATATTAACTCATTGGTTACCTATCCGTTTTGTCACAATTTTTGTTTGAAAAACACGAAATTTCCGCCAAAACTACTGAGATTTCAAATATATAGCCCCACGCTGAAGCATGGGGCT
>JAJRQZ010000023.1 GCA_024279935.1 Bacteroidota bacterium | reverse complement strand
AATGGGACGGTAGCCACAACGGCCAGGACTGCCCCGACGCAGTATATTATTGGGTGGCGCGATATACCGAGATCGACGGGGATGCTGAATTGTTGAAAAAGGAAATTAAAGGTTCCGTAACTTTGATCAGAGGGAAATAATCACCCCTTCCCCTCTTCCTCATATCTCACTTTCGACTCCCTTATGCTTGCATTCAGCTCAAAGCCTATCAATATAATAATCGAGTTATAATAAAGCCATACCAAAAGAATTATCAGCGACCCTATGGAACCGTAAATCAGGTTATATCTGGAAAAATTCTCGAAATATAATTTAAGCAACAGCCCGCCCGCAACAAATAAGGAAGTTGACAACATTGAGCCTGCCGATATGAATTTATACTTTGTGTTCTTATCTCTATAACGCCCGTAAAAATATAATACTGAAATACTTAGTAGCAAATTGCCGATTATCACCAACCACTGCAGCGAGCGCAGCGCAAAAACCGTGAAACTACTGTTTATCATTTCCAGGCTTTTAAGTATCATTATTGTTTCCTTTCCGAACGCAAGCAATATCAATGATATTATTATGAGTATTGCCAATGCCGACATCAAGAGGAAAGCCCTTATCTTTTGTTTCCACCAAGGCCAAATCTCAACATCAAAGTAACTATGGTTGAAACTTTCCAGAACAGCATCAACACCATTGGTGGCAAAATAAAGGGTGGTCAGGAACACTATAGACAACAAACTACCGGAAGGTCGGCTAACAACCTCGACAATAGTGCTTTCTGCAAGATTATATATTTCGTATGGCAACATTTCCTTCATCAGCCCCAAAAGGTTTTTTTGAAAGTCAACATCGATCACAAAGGGTATCAAAGTAAACAAGAATAGTATAAACGGAATAAGCGCAAGGAAAAAGTTAAAGGCAATGGCAGCGGCACGGTAAGTCAATACGCCTTTGAAAAGTCCACGGAAAAAGAAAACAAGAACATCATAAAGAGGCATGCCGTCGAAACCGGGAAGGACGATAAAACTTAATTTCGACCTTATCCATTTTTGAACGGAGAGAATCAGCAACTTCAAACTAATGATATATTTCCTCAAGATATATTTTTAAAAACCGGCTTTCAAACTTAAATCCAAACTTCTGATCTGATGCGTGAGCGCGCCCACCGAAATATAATCAACCCCGGTTTCGGCATAGTCCCTGATAGTATCTATGCTAATGCCTCCGGAAGCCTCGGTCTCGTATCTCCCATCGATTACCCGCAGCGCTTTCCGCAGTTCGCCCGGACTAAAATTGTCCAACATTATCCTGTGAACACCTCCTACCCTCATGGCTTCGCCCAATTCGTCAAAATTACGGACTTCCAACTCTATTTTCAAGTCCTTGCCGTTTTTCCTCAAATATTCCTTGGTGGCAACTATTGCCTTTTCGATGCCTCCGGCGAAATCAACGTGATTGTCCTTGATCATAATCATATCATATAACCCGAAACGATGATTAAAACCGCCCCCGGTCTCAACAGCCATCTTTTCGACAACCCTATTGCAAGGGGTAGTTTTCCGCGTATCGAGGAGCTTAGTGTGAAGACCATCGATTTGTTTTACTACTTGATTCGTGAAAGTAGCAATCCCGCTCATACGTTGAACAAAATTGAGTGCTGTTCTTTCAGCCGACAATAGCGACTGCGACCTGCCCTTGACCATCATTACCTTATCGCCGGGACTTATAAAGCTAGCATCCTGCATTAATATTTCAACATCCGTATTTTTATCGATCTGCTTAAAAACCTCCTTGGCAACCTCCATTCCTGAAATGATGCCATTTTCTTTTGCAAGCATAATAGCCTCTCCCTCAGCACTATATGGAACAGTAGCCAATGAAGTATGATCACCGTCGCCCAAATCCTCAACCAATGACAGCCGTACTAAATCCTCAATAGTCATAATCTGAATTTATTTGTCAAAATTAACAATATTGTGATAAATAATCGAAAAATTAATTGCCGTCCTATATTTTTTATACTATTTTTGGAGCATCGCACCAGCATATATAAAATGATAAGAAAATTAAAATACCTGTCAGTTATAACATTTTTATTTCTAATGGTTTCATGCGAAGAGGAGCAAAAACCTACCGAAACGAAAAAATTCAAGACCGAATTGAACAACTTCAATCAAAAGATGGACAAGGTTGGCGAAACCATGAACGTTATGGACGAGATGCAATCGGAGATAGACAAAGTAGATAGAGATTTATCAGATGGAAATATAAGCGAGTCGGATGCGGCAAAAATAAAAGATAATATCACCAACGAATATTCGGGCAAACTTGCAAAATCCGCAAATGCGAATCCTGCCCGCAGACTTCCGCAATGGGCTCGCGACTTAGGCTTAATCGAACCGGTGGGGCTAAAAGTTGACAGGAACATATCGCAAACGACATCCGAGAACAATCCCGAAGAAGGTTATAATTCCGTCTTGCTTTTTTATAAGCCAAATTATGATATCGCCATGAGGCAAGCATCTATTATTGCCAAAAAAGCAGGAATACCTATGACCAAGGATTATGCAATGGCAAAAAAAATGGAAGAAGAAGTTGGCGAAGAAATATTGAAAGGAGTGGCCTATATGAATTTCGAGCTGGGCTCAACGGATCTTCCCAAATATACGATTGCCATAACCGTTGACGAAAAAGGCGTGCTTGTGATTAGTGCCAACGATGCCCAAAGCATGTCGGATCAACTTAACAGATAAGATTATATGAATATTGTTATAACAGGAGCAGGCAAAGGCATCGGCTTTGAGCTGGCAAAGATGTTTACCTCAAACAAACATAAGACATTCGCGGTTTCGCGAAACATAAAAAGCCTCCAAAATATAAACGATGATTTATTGAAGCCCTTTTCATTTGATTTACTGAAAGATGATTATAAGGAACTTGCGTTGAAAATTAAAGATTTCATCCCTCAAGTCGATGTTTTGATAAACAATGCAGGGATATTAATCAACAAGGCGTTCCTCGATTTCACCGATGTAGATTTCGATACTATGTTCCGTACCAATGTTAATACAGTTGCCAAAATGAGCCGTATGCTTTTACCAAAACTCAAGCCCGGATCGCATATAGTAAACATAAGTAGCATAGGTGGTTATCAGGGAAGCCCCAAGTTCCCGGGTTTGTCGCTTTATTCGGCGAGCAAGGGAGCAGTAAGCATTCTCAGCGAAGCCATGGCCGAAGAGTTCAAAGAAAAAGGAATCTCCGTCAACGCCCTTGCATTGGGCGCTGTGCAGACCGAAATGCTGGCATTAGCATTCCCCGGCTATCAGGCATCGTTAAAGGCCCCCGAGATGGCTAGCTTCATTTATGATTTCGCCATTAACGGCAACAAATACTTTAACGGCAAAATAATCCCTGTTTCATCCTCAACACCCTGAGTGTCAATATGTGAATTTAAAACAATTGAGTTGTGGCAAGATTTTCGGCTTTTTATCGCTATAAAAGCTTTTGATGAGCTAGCAGGGTAATGTCCTGATATCAGGAAACAAAAAGCCACCTTTCAATAAATCACGGCTCAAATAACAAATCAAATAATTAGTAGTTTTGCATAAACTTTATAACTGATGTCAGAAAAAACGATAACACATCCGGGTTTTATCAGAAGTGTGTCTGATAAAAGCGCCGAGATACTGATTATTTCCAAATCAGGTTGTGCGTCATGCGAAATAAACGGATCCTGCTCCGTCAGCGATACGGAAGAAAAAATCGTGGAAGTCGTACTGAAAGACAATGAAAACCTTAAGACGGGAGATCAAGTCGTTGTTGAGATGAAACAGTCGCAAGGAACCTGGGCAGTACTTTTAGCCTATGTGTTTCCTTTTATCCTGGTAATTGTCAGTTTAATTATATTTACGAAGACCGGAACAGAAGAAGGCATTAGCGGATTAATATCCCTGGGCTTGCTTATACCATATTACACCATATTGTACTATACAAGAGACTATATCAAGAAAAATTTCGAATATAGGATTAAGTCGTAACTGCATGTCATTGAACCATACTTGACGGATTACCTTATTTTCTTTAAGAGACTTCCATAAAGTCAATAGCTAATGTAGTTTTCGCTTCTAGCAGAACCGCAAAGTGCCAATTATTATGACAATGGTTATTTACTTTGTATGTACTTGATATTATGAATGTTATAAAGCCATAACTAACTTTTGCAAAGAGAAGGGCAAAATTTACCGACATGGCAATATGAGCAGTTAGGGGGACTTAACTTAAAACAGGTTTATTTTCCGGGGAACAGTAATTGCCCGATCAATAAAATGCCTTATACGGCAAGCTATTGGTTTAGCTCCTGGCATCTTCCCCCTTAAAACGTATAGCGTAATTTATATGTATTCTAAAATAGATTATAACAATCTGACTTACTATAACTTATACGCCCCGGAAAAGTTAGGCGTTCTGTAAGTTTTTACATTTATCTGATTATCAAATATTTATATAAACCGCTCTAAATATCGAATATTCAATTTTTATTAGTAAAAATTCTATTTTTGTGGACTTTTAAACAACTGAGTATTTTATTCACAAAAACATGGAATTGTGGACGACATTATATTAATAGCGGTTGCGGCATTGGGAGGCGTTGGGCTTTTGGCTGCGGTTATTTTATTTTTTGTAGCCAAAAAATTTAAAGTATATGAAGACCCGCTGATTGATGAGGTAGAAGAGAAGCTGCCTGCTGCAAACTGTGGCGGCTGCGGTTTCCCGGGCTGCAGGGCATTTGCCGAAGCAACGGTAAAAGCGGCAAAGGAAACCAAGAGCCTTGAGGGGCACAGCTGCCCTGTTGGCGGAAACGACGTAATGCAAGATGTAGGAAAAGTACTTGGCCTCGAAGTAGAAGCCATGGCTCCTATGATTGCCGTAATTAGATGTAATGGAACCCCTATAAACCATCCGGCAAAGGTTAAATTCGAAGGAGTTACATCATGTGCGTTTGCCCATGGCCTTCACGGTGGCGAAGGCGGATGCCAATACAGCTGCTTAGGATTAGGCGATTGTGTTGACGCCTGCGATTTTGACGCAATACACATGAACCCCGAAACAGGACTTCCGGTGGTCAACGATAAGTGTACGGCTTGCGGGGCTTGTGTGATAGCCTGCCCGCGCGATATTATCGAACTGCGCAAAAAAGGGCCTAAGGACAGAAGGATTTTTGTCAGCTGCGTCAATGCCGAAAAAGGCGCCCCGGCTAAAAAGAATTGCCAAACTGCTTGCATAGGCTGCTCTAAATGCGAAAAAGTATGTAAATTCGATGCTATAACAATTACAAGTTTTCTGGCTTATATAAATTTTGAAAACTGCACATTATGCAGGAAATGTGTTGAGGTATGCCCCACAAGTGCCATTTGGGAAGTGAATTTCAAACCGCGCAAACCAAAAGCCGACCGCCCTGCATCGGTAGTCGAAAAAGCCACCGCAACCAAAGCAACACCTGAAAAACCGATTCCTTTAACAATAAAGGTCGATAATGCTCAGGAGGACTTTAAGAAAGAAGATAATAAAATAGAAAACAAAGAATAATACCACTGATATGGGAATTTTAAAAACGTTTGCCTTGGGTGGTGTTCACCCTGAAGAGAACAAACTCTCGGCCAATGCTGCCATCGAGGTTTTGGACCTTCCCAAACAAGCATTCATTCCATTGGGACAAAATTTAGGAGCCCCCTCAAAACCCTTGGTAAAAAGAGGTGAGGAAGTTAAAACCGGCCAACTCCTGGCAGAAGCCGGAGGGTTTATCTCAACTCCTGTTCATTCGCCCGTTTCCGGAAAAGTCTTCAAGATCGAAAACATCCTCAACGCATCCGGATATAAACAAATGGGTATTATCATAAATGTTGAAGGCGACGAATGGATGGACGATATCGACCGTTCAGATGAACTGAGCACTAATCTGGATTATTCCCCGGAGGAAATAATAGAAAAAGTAAAACAGGCCGGCCTGGTAGGCATGGGAGGCGCAACTTTCCCAACCTATGTGAAATTAATGCCACCTCCGGGAAACACTGCCGAATACATCATTATCAACGGTGTGGAATGCGAACCTTACCTTACTTCCGACCATCGCCTGATGCTCGAAAAAGGGAGGGAAATAGTTGTTGGAACCCAGTTGCTTATGAAAGCCTTAAAAGTTGACAAGGCAATAATAGGGATTGAGAACAACAAACCTGACGCCATTAGCCACATGAGCGAGCTGGTAAAAAACACAGAAGGCGTAAGTGTTCAGGCACTTAAGGTACAATATCCGCAAGGTGGCGAAAAACAACTGATTAAGGCGACGGTGAACAGGGAGGTGCCATCAGGGAAACTACCTATTGCGGTTGGCTGTGTCGTTCAGAACGTAGGCACCGCTTTTGCCGTTTACGAAGCCGTACAAAAAAACAAGCCACTTTTCGAAAGAGTTGTTACCGTTACAGGCAAAGCCGTCAAGAAACCTTCTAATTTCCTTGTCAGGATCGGTACTCCAGTCCAGCAATTAATAGACGCTGCCGAAGGCCTTCCCGACGATACGGGGAAAATTATAAACGGCGGGCCCATGATGGGCAAGGCGATCTCCTCAACAGAAGTGCCCATAGTTAAAGGTTCTTCCGGTATTTTAGTGATGAAAGAGGAAGAGTCGCACCGCAAAACTGAAAATGCTTGTATCAGATGTTCCAAATGTACTTATGTATGCCCTATGGGATTGGAGCCTTTCTTGTTATCCAGGGTCTCGCGCCTGGGGAAATTCGATATTGCCGAGGACGAAATGATCATGGATTGCATTGAATGCGGATCCTGCCAATACACTTGCCCGGCAAATATCCCATTGCTAGATTATCTGCGGTTGGGGAAAAACAAGACCGGGGCAATAATAAGGGGCAGGGGAAGAACTGCTTAAAATGAAATTAATTTGAGACTTTTAAGTCGATTTTAGTAATTAATAAAAGAGTAAATGAATAAGTTTACGATTTCGGGTTCACCTCACATAAAGAGCGATGAATCAACTAAAAAGATAATGTACGGAGTGGCGCTCGCAATGGCCCCAACCATGCTTGTTTCAATATACTTTTTTGGCTTTCAGGCTATTAGGGTGTTGGTTCTAGCATGTATCGCCAGTTTGTTTTTCGAGTGGGTAATACAAAAATACCTGATCAAAGGCCCTGTGACCATCGATGACGGCTCAGCCTTGGTAACAGCTATCTTACTTGCGTTCAACCTTCCGTCAAACTTGCCCTCGTGGATGATAATCATAGGGGCCTTGATAGCGATTGGTATGGCAAAGATGTCTTTCGGCGGTCTTGGCCGCAATATCTTCAACCCTGCCCTGGTCGCAAGGGTTTTCCTGCTGATATCGTTCCCCGTACAAATGACATCCTGGCCAAAGCCCGAAGGCTTCAGCATCGGTTTAAGCGATGCCACAACGGGCGCAACACCTTTGGGAATTGTTAAGGAAGGCCTTGGGGCAGGAAAAACCATGAGCCAGTTAAAACCGGAAATCCCTACTTATATCCAGGATTTGATGGGACAGATGGGAGGCTCCATGGGAGAAGTCTCAGCGATAGCCTTAATTCTTGGAGGACTTTATATGCTATGGAAGAAGATCATAACATGGCATATCCCTGTCGCCATGTTGGGCACAGTTGTTATTTTCACCAGCATACTTTGGGGTATCGATTCCGAGCACTTTGCCGACCCGGTCTTCCATCTGTTAACGGGAGGAATGTTGCTGGGCGCCATATTTATGGCTACCGACATGGTCAGCTCCCCTATGACGCATGGCGGACAAATAGTTTTTGGGGTAGGAATAGGGATATTGACTGTTTTAATAAGGGTGTGGGGTGCTTATCCCGAAGGCGTTTCTTTTGCCATTTTGCTTATGAACGCAGTGGTGCCCCTTATCAACAAAGGTTTTAAGCCTAAGCGGTTTGGCCTTAAGCCCGCAATAAGCAAAAATTCATAAGATCGAAATAATAGAATCATGGGAAGTAAAAAAGAATCGAGCTTTTTAAACATGGTGTTGACCCTGTCGCTGGTGGCGATCATAGCCGCACTTGCCCTGGGTGGCGTTTATGTTGTTACCAAGGCACCTATTGCTCTTGCGAAGAAGAAAAAACTGGAGGCCGCAATCAAGAAAGTCTTGCCTGAGTTCGACAGTATCTCAACCAAGAAGTTCCTTCCACCCGATGGAGGCGATTCCCTTACGTTTTATATCGCCTCAATGAAAGGCAAAACCGTAGGCTCGGCAATAAAAACATATACTATGAAGGGTTTTGGCGGCAGAATAGATATTATGGTTGGCATGCTCAATGATGGGACTATCAACAATACAGCCGTTCTTTCGCATAAGGAAACCCCCGGGCTTGGGGACAAGATGGACATTAAGAAATCTGATTTCTCAGTCCAGTTCCGCAAGAAAAATCCGGCATCTTTTAAATTAAAAGTTACAAAAGACGGAGGCGATGTTGATGCCATTACTGCGGCAACTATCAGTTCCAGGGCATTTTGCGATGCCCTTACACGTGCTTACGACACTTTTGAGAGTCAGCAAGCCAATTTAAACCTTGATAATAAATAGAAGAATATGAACCAGTTACAAAATTTTACCAAGGGATTTATAAAAGAAAACCCGGTTTTTGTCCTACTGTTGGGGATGTGTCCGACATTAGGGGTAACTACCTCTGCCGTAAATGGTTTAGGCATGGGCCTGGCTACGACCTTCGTCCTAGTAATGTCTAATCTGGCCGTTTCTTTAATAAAGGGTTTTATCCCCGACAAAGTTAGAATCCCAGCTTTCATCGTAATAATCGCGACTTTTGTTACAATTGTCGAATTGAGCATGCAAGCCTATACTCCCGCCTTGTTTGAGTCCCTAGGACTGTTCATCCCCCTTATCGTTGTAAACTGCATAGTTTTGGGCCGTGCTGAAGCATTTGCGTCAAAAAACAATGTGCTGTCATCAATTATCGACGGATTAGGAATGGGACTGGGGTTTGCCTTTGCGCTAACATTGCTTGGTGGCGTAAGGGAATTCCTTGGTGGCGGCGCCATCTTCGGCCTTAAAATCATACCGGGTGATTTGATGCTCGTTTTTGTCCTTGCCCCCGGCGCGTTTATCGTGCTCGGATATTTAATTGCCATAATTAACAGATTAAGAAAAGCCTAAAATGAATTGATATGGAATATTTTATAATTATTATAGGATCGATATTCGTCAGCAACATCGTGCTGACTCAGTTTCTTGGGATTTGTCCTTTTTTGGGGGTCTCGGGGAAATTATCAACTTCCATCGGAATGGGCGGTGCAGTGCTTTTTGTAATTACGATAGCCACTATGTTCACATGGCTCATGCAGCATTATGTGCTAAACCCTTTAGGATTGGAATTTATGCAAACCATAGTCTTTATCCTTGTTATAGCCGCTTTGGTGCAGATGGTTGAAATAATCCTAAAAAAGATCAGTCCTTCATTATTTCAGGCTTTGGGAGTTTTTCTTCCGCTGATAACAACTAACTGTGCTGTTCTCGGTGTTGCCATCCTAACTGTCCAAAAAGACTTCAACCTTTTGGAAGGTGTTGTGTTTGCAATGTCCAACGCCATAGGATTTACCCTTGCGATAGTTCTTTTTGCAGGAATACGCGAGCACCTGGACATCATGGATATACCAAAGCAAATGAAAGGTATGCCTATCGCCCTGTTGACAGCCGGGATTCTTGCACTTGCATTTATGGGCTTTACCGGTCTGGTTTAAAAAATAAAAGTTCAAAAGCCGCCTCGCCTTAGGCAAGACGGCTTTTTTATTGCCATATTCCGGCTTAATGCAATCTTCTGACTATATTTGCATCTATGGACCAAAAATCAATAATTAGTCTTCGCGGACTATCCGTTTTCCAAAAGAACAAGCTTGTTCTGGCCGATGTCAACCTTGAGATATTGTCAGGTGAATTTGTTTATTTAATTGGCAAAACTGGAAGTGGCAAATCAAGCCTGTTACAAATTTTTTATGCCGACTTGCCTGTGGAACAAGGATATGCGGAGATAAGCAGTTATAACTTAAACACTATTAAACGATCGGAAATACCATATTTAAGAAGAAAACTAGGTATAGTCTTTCAGAATTTCCAATTGCTGGATGACAGGACCGTAAACGAAAACCTTGAATTTGTTCTTCGTGCAACAGGAAGCAAGGACAAACAAATAATTGAGAACCGCATCCTCCAGGTTCTCGACAGGGTTGGCCTGATATCTAAACTGAAGTCGATGCCACATCAGCTTTCAGGTGGTGAGCAGCAACGCATAGCAATTGCCAGGGCTTTGCTTAACGACCCTGAAATCATTCTTGCTGACGAGCCTACCGGAAATCTGGATCCCGAAACCTCAAACGGGATAATGAAACTATTGCTGGAGATATGCAAATCGGGGAAAACAGTAATCATGGCAACACATAACTATTCAATTATCAATAAGTTTCCCGGAAAAGTGGTAAAATGCGAAGAAGGTTCCTTAATAACAAACTAAGTCGATCAGCTTGCGGGTATTGTTGCCGTTATTGTATAATGTTGTTAATATAAGTTTTCGCTTCTCGATATCAGCCTGAGTAAATTCCTTTTTGAACAAAGTGTTTATCTTCCTTTTCATGCTACCATAATCGTTGGCAATTATGCAAAGCTTATCCAATTTGGTCCCGCTCAGCATTTTATCGTTAACAAGACAAAACCTGCCATTGTACAACGTGTTCAGCAATTTCAGTTTTAGTCCTGTGGCCTGGGCTGTGATACTAATATTTATATGTGCGTCGGCAATTAGTTTTTGAAGCTCCTCATCGGTCGGATTTGTAATTAACTCAATGTTGTTCAGCCCGTTAATGCTTTTAAGTATCTGTCGGGCAGGGTTTAGGCCCGCAATTTTAAATTTAATGTTCGGATCGCTAAATACATTATTTACAAGATATTTTACAGCATTTATATTTTCGGCAACCGATAAGTTCCCATGATACAAAACATAATTACCTTTGCCTTCTTTAATAGCCACTTCTTTAAAAGGATGAAATGCAGGGATAAACTCCACATTGTTATATTCCGATGCAAAATACTTTTTGTCGTTCTCTGAAATAGCTATCAGGGCGTCCGCTTTCTCCAATGTGGCCTCATATCTTTTCAGCTTTGCCGATTCGTTATAATAATAGTATTTCTTGAAAATATCCGATTCGGCCTTAGCCAGATGATGATAATATTCATGCTCGATATTATGGGCCCTCACAACCATCTTTCTTTTTGCAAACCGTTTGTCCTCAAGCAAGGCAGAAGTATGCAACCCTTCCATAAGAATAGGATAATCATCGTGCAACAAATTGTTCATCAACTCTTCCGATACCCGCGAGCTAACGATATAAGGAACGCTCTTGAACAAATGTTTCTTTGATATGTCCCTTTTATAATAATAAACCTTATGGAATACTTTCTCTAATTCGGCATTACGTTTCCTGGAATACTCAAAACAATGCAGATGAATTTTCAAGCCGTGGTCCGCAAGCGATTTAGCTTTGTAAAAAACATCGATAACGCCTCCGTAATTAGCCGGGAACGGAATATCGAACGAAATAATATGTAAATTTTGCTCAGGCATATTTATTATAAACCTCCTTTAAAACCTTTTCTTCGCTTTGCCAGGTGAGATTTTCTGCAGCAAAACTAATATTTTTTTCCATTTATCAATTAAATCCTGGTTTGCAAGAACTTGATTTATTTTCCTTGCTATTTCCCCCGGCTCGTGATTTGGTATAAAATCGCCTATATCATATTTATCGATTATCTTCCTTATCTCGGGCAAATCCGATGAGATAACCGGCACTCCCGCATGTATATAATCGAACAACTTGTTCGGCAAGCTGAAGCGATAGTTCAGATTGGTGTTCTTATCGAGGGTGAGCCCCAGGTCTGCCGCTGCGGTATATTGAATAAGCTTATCATAGGGCTGTTTGCCCTTGAAGATAACCTTATCCGTCAATTCCTCGCTACTTGCCATTTCTTTCAGCTTGTCGATGACGTCGCCACTACCAACTATCAACAGCACAACACCTTGCAAAAACTTCATCGCTTCCAGCATTTCTTCGGAACCGCGATGCATGTTTATTCCGGAACCTTGTAATATCAATATTTTTTTTGTTTCAGACAGCCCCAGCTGAGCCCGGGTTGCAATTTCCGGCATTTCCTTTTTTACAGGAATATTCCTCACTACTTTCGGGCGCAGGCCGTAATCACCCTCAAACATATCGGCAATCGAATCATTTACCGTAAAAACATCTTCCAGCTTAGGGAATATCCACGACTCTATCTTCTTCCAAACTTTTTGAACGCCCGGCCGGCTGACAAGTTCCGGGACTTCAGTAAAATATTCATGGCTATCATAAACAATCGGCTTCGACTTTATCTTGTGAATTAAAAAGTTAGGCAATAAAGTGTCCAGGTCGTTCGACACAAGCAAGTCCGTTTTATGAAAAAGAAGGAATAAAAATAAGCGGATGTTATATTCGGCATAAAACAAAGCGCCTTTGCTGAACATCAAGCGCATGCGATGCCATTTATACGGCCTCCTGCCCATTTTCATGCTGGAGGGCAAAACCCTCCCAACCAATAAAACATCGAAACCCATATCAGTGAGGCTATGGCAAACCTTATGCACCCTTTGATCTGTAACCAAGTCGTTTATGACCGATACGATAACCTTCTTTCCCAATTGTTGACTAAAGTAAAAATATTCCTGTTTATTATAACTTCGGTTTTGTAAGTTTATTGTTAAAATAACTACTTTTGAAGATATGAATTTAAAATCAGATTTCTGCTTAAAGCCGTTCAACACTTTCGGCATTGAAGTTTTGGCAAGGCAATGCGCACAAATTACCGATTGCAATGATTTGACAGAATTATATGAGAAAGGAAGTTTTAAGCAAGATTTCCTGGTCATAGGCGAAGCCAGCAACATCTTATTCTTATCACGTTTCGATGGCTTAGCAATAATGCCTCTTATCAGAGGTAAAGAGATTGTTGAAGAAACTGATAATCAGGTTGTCCTAAAAATACGATCAGGCGAATACTGGAGCAGCCTGGTTGACTATGCCGTTGACAACAACTGGTGGGGAATAGAGAACCTGAGCATGATACCAGGCAAAGCAGGCGCAGCACCGATTCAAAACATCGGTGCTTACGGAACCGAGCTGAAAGATGTATTCGTCAGCCTTGAAGCTTTCGACACCAAAACAGGGGCGTTTAAAACTTTTGATAAAGATGACTGCAAATTCGGCTATCGCGACAGCATTTTCAAGTCAGGCCACAAAGGCAGGTTTATTGTTTGCAGCATTACCATAAAACTTTCAAAAATCGCCAAACCAAATTTATCCTATAGGGCATTGAGCGAGTTTTTTGCCGGAACAGACAAGGCAACAATAAAACTGAAGATGATAAGAGATGCCGTAAACCAGATAAGAAGCAGTAAACTACCTGACCCACAGATTATTAAAAATGGAGGGAGTTTTTTTAAAAATCCAATTATTGAGACATCTGTTGCCGAGAACCTGAGGAAAAAGTACCCGGAAATGCCGCTTTATAAAATTGATTCGAGAAAATCGAAGGTCGCGGCCGGATGGCTGATAGAGCAATGCGGATGGAAAGGGAAACGAATCGGCGATGCAGCGGTACACGAAAAACAGGCCCTTGTCCTGGTAAACCTGGGAAAAGCAAAAGGAAGCGATATCTTACACCTTTCGGAAAAAATAGCCGAAAGCGTGTTCAAGACTTTTAACATTGAACTTGAAAAAGAAATTCAGGTGGTTTAGTTCCCTGAGGAGGAGGAAGTGTGATCACTAATGATTTTCCACTCATCATGAAATTTGTGAAAATGCAATGTAAAAAGCCCGTTCGGCACATCTGTTTCCCTATACAATTGCCACCTCCCGAATACGAGCGCATCTTCCTTCGAGAGTATCTCAATGCTTATCTCGGTAAAAAACAATTCGCCCATACTTTGTTTATCGGGATAGGACTTCTTGTAATTCATCAATGTATTCTCCCAGCCGTAGGTTGCCCTGTTGCCTGAAGCAAACCTTAGTTTGGGCGATTTCCAATATCCCTGCATATAGGCATCGATATCCGCGGCATTCCAGTCGTTTTGCTGCTGAACCAACACCTTCATTATTTGTTGTCTGTCAGCTAACGACATCTTATTGCTATCGCATGAAGCAAATGCAAAAAGAAAAACAAGCAATAAACTTAAAAGTCTCATATATTCAATTGTTCAGGTATTTCCTTCGACAGAGGTCTCCTGCCATAAAAAACATCGTCCATTTTCAAGGCTAACCGCCTGAATATAAAGTTATTGTTGATACCTGTCCTAACAATACCATGCAATGCGTTATTTTCGTGCGAATACGGGCATACGCTCATGCACCGGCCACAGTCGGTGCCAAGCTTGCACCAAAGAGCAAAACATGCCTCCTGATTTATCTGCCATCGCAACACCCCGTCGATATTTTCCCTGTCATCAAAAGATATTGCATTCGACGGGCAGGAATCGGCACATTTCTTACAAATAGTGCAAAAGTCGATCACCGAGAAATTGTCCCCTGGCCGATCTATGCTTAACGGGATATTTGCAGTAACAACACCTATCCTGACCCTTGGCCCGTGTTTTGGTGTCATAAGCAATCCCATCCGTCCTATTTCGCCCAAACCTGCGTCGCGAGCCACCAGGGGACAAACAACTTCGTAGTTGCCGTCGATATGAGCCCTGGCCTGATAGCCGAGATTGCGGATAAAAGCCGCCAGCTGTATCGATATCGTTCCCGAGTCAAGATATTGTTGCCCGGACTCCATAACGATACCGGCCTTCGGTGCGGTATCTACCATTTGCTTATCCATCTCAACCGTAAACGCAATTGCAAATTCATGTTCCCTTATATATTTTTTATCGCGTCTTTCCCTGCGTCCGCCATAACTGTACAGATGATAATCCTTCAGATGCGCAATACCACAATCGAGAGCCCCCAATTTTTTAGCCCAGGTCTTGATATATCTGCTTATTTGCTCAGCGTCCACTTCCACCTTTTCAGGGCTTAGGGATCCATCAACCTTATCGTAAAGTGCCTCTATGGTTTCAAAACTTGCATGTGCGGATGCGAAATTAAAGGCATTGAACTGACTTGACCTGGAATTTAACAAGCCCGGGAAAGCCCGGAAGTCGTCGTCAGTTTTTTTAAATTGGGGCTTGCTTGTATAAAAGTTCTTATATTCAGTTGTTCCCGGCAAAAGCTCGCGCCGCGAAAACATAGTCTTCCGTTCGTCAATTTGCCCGGAAGGCCGTTGCGGAACAAAACCGCCTTTTTTCTCCAAAGGAAACAAAAAAAATATCCCCGCTAAGCCGGCAACTCCAAAAATAATCACTATAATACTTATTAACAATACGTTATGCGTTAGAATAAACAAGAATGAAATACTGAAGATGAGAATTCCCAGATTTAAGAATTTGCGGAACGCAAAAGCTTCGTTCTCGTTTTTAGACACATAAGCCGCCCAGATAAAAAATCCCGACGACAGAACAGCCATTATCAACAAAAATATTTCAAGAGCCCTGAGCATAGGCTATATTTCAAACTCCGTTACCCAGAAATCGTGCTTGTTACAAAAACTGGTCGCAAAATATTTGCCTTTGATCCCCACAGCCACTTCATAGGTAGAGACAGCCTTTGGATCTTCAGGGTAAAAAGTTTCGTCACCTATTACTTCACCTTCTGCAGTTACTAAGGTATGCCTTACGATATAATGCCTTTCGGACATCCCATGTTCGGTAGTGAGGGTTATTTTATTACCATTAACTTCCACTTTCGGGGCATGGCTGCCAACTTTTTCAGCCCAGATGCCCGCATTTTCCTTCGAGTAAATCAAACCCTTGGTCCCGGTGGTTGACTTTTCAGCCGCAAAAGCAGTACTTGAAACCGCCATCCCCCCGGCAACAACCAAAGTGGTTTTTAAAAAATTCCTTCTATTCGTCATATCTGTCTTTTTTAGTCAACAAACTTATACAAAAAAATAAAGCAGTTTAAAATGGCTTTAGCTGTTGCCAACGGAAAAGACAAGTTTGTGTTCGGACTTAGGAATCATAGCTGCAACTTAAGACCGTTGCAGAAGACAATATTTTGTTCAAATTCGAGGCGGCAGTATTTTTAAACCCACAGCAGACTGTTGTCTGTGAGGACTTTAATAATACGACAACGAAGAAAGTGAATAAAAGATTGTCTTAATTCATTAAAATAACTTGGTATTGCAACGGTCTTAACTTATGCCGAATTGTGTTTTTCAAAGCCATTGGCAGAACGGATCGAGCTGTCGGGAAGCACAAAACAACTCACACGGGCTTATACCTCCAAGGCGCCGACCAGGTCGCTAACTGCCGAAATATTGTTTTCATGACAATAATCCTGTATCCCATCAATTACTTTCATTGAAACCTGGGGGTCGATAAAATTAGCGGTTCCTATCTGAATGGCGGTCGATCCGGCGAGCATAAATTCGATGGCATCGGTTGCATTCACAATTCCTCCAATTCCAAGAACAGGAATTTTTACCGCATTATAAACCTGCCATACCATTCGAAGGGCTATGGGTTTTATCGCAGGGCCTGAGAGCCCTCCGGTTATCGTTGATAAAACAGGTTTGCGGTTTTGGGCGTCAACGGCCATGCCCAGAAAAGTATTTACCAATGAAACGGCATCGGCGCCGGCGCCCTCTACGCCCTTGGCTATTTCGGTAATATCAGTAACATTAGGCGACAACTTTACTATGAGCACTCCGTCAAAGACATTCCTGACAGCCTCGGTAACAGCCACCGCAGAAGGACAGCTAACGCCAAACGCCATGCCTCCTTCTTTTACGTTAGGACAAGAAATATTCAGCTCGAGGGCATTAATCCCATCTATATCGTTAACTTTTTCAGCTACCTTAATATAATCCTCCACCACGGAGCCATTGATATTGGGAAATATTTCGGTGTCGAATGTTTAAATCCTTGGATAAATATCATGGATGAAATAGTCGATCCCTTTGTTTTGAAGGCCCACCACGTTTAACATACCAGAGGCGGTTTCGGCCATGCGCGGGTAATCGTTCCCTTCCCGGTGTTTTAGTGTTAATCCTTTTACAAAAACACCTCCAAGCAGGTCAAGATCGACAAAATCAGTAAATTCTTCCCCGAAACCAAAAGTTCCCGAGGCTGTCGTTACCGGATTCTTTAATTCCAGGCCTCCTATATCAACTTTTAAATCTACCATAAAAGATCCTTTGTGTTAAAAACAGGCCCCTCGGCGCAAACTAGCTTGTTGCCTTGCTTCGATGGTGTTACACAACATAAGCATGCACCGATTCCGCATGCCATCATGTTTTCGAGCGATGCCTCGCAATCAACACCTTTTGCCTCCGCAATTTTAGCAACTGCTTTCATCATCGGGTCGGGGCCACAGGTATAAACTTTATCGAAGTCGAAGGTGCGCGAAAAAATCTCATGATCGGTAACCAGGCCTTTCTCACCCATGCTGCCATCTTCAGTAGTTAGCTCGATTCTGCCAAATCCCGCAAATTCGTCAGTTAAAAAAATATCTTTCCTTGTGCGGGCGCCAATTAAAAAGGTAGTATCAATATTCCTGGATTTCAGCTCACGGCCTAAACTTATGAAAGGTGCTATTCCGGAACCGCCACCAACAATCAGAACTTTTTTTTGTTGGCCAACAGCAAAGTGATTACCAAGGGGATAAACAATGTTTACGGTCTGCCCCATTACTAATTGACCTAATTTAATTGTTCCTTTTCCAACAGCCTTTATATAAAAGCTAATGGTTTTTTTTTCATAATCCGCGTCGAGAACGGAGATAGGCCTTCTTAGAAAAACATCAGGGCTGTCGGGCACCTTGATCTCGGCAAAATTACCGGGTCTAATCCTTGGGATATCTTCATCGCCTATGAGCGTAAGGATATAATTATCCTTATTCAACCACCTGTATCCCAGCACCTTAAAATCCTGAACCTTTTTCATTTTCAAGAATCGTTTTCTTCTGTTGCTTCTTGCGGTTCTTCGGTCTCCCCATCCGATTCAACATTTTCCTCCTCACTAAAATCAAGTATGTCGTGTTCCAAAAGCTGATTATACCAACTAATTACCTTCTTCATGTCAGAGGCATAAACGGCATCTTTGTCATATTCCGGAACGACTTCCGCAAAAAGCGATTTCAGCTTATCGGAACTCATCTTTTTAGGGTTCTCAACTGCCTTGGCATCATACTTTTCATAAATATTCTTGAAAATATCCTCCAAAGGCATGTCTTCGTTATCAGTATAAATGCTTATTTCTTTTAATGAGCTTATACGTTCGTGCGAAAAAGCAGGAATACGCTTTCCATCGGACAACGACTCCACAACTATGCTGTTCTTCGATTCTCCAACCATTTTAAACAATCCCGGCTTACCTGAAATTGATAATATTTTGCTTAAATCCATATTCAAAATTAATTTTAGCAAAAATAACCATTAAAATGATTTGTTAATATTTTTTGTTGAAATTACTAAATCCCCGTCCAACAAATCCCTGCTTTCTCCGTGAGCATACGAAAATTTGATTATGTCCTTGCACGATCTGCGATATTAAACGTATTTCAATATAATCCTTTCTTTTTAAAACAATTTTCGGGAAAAAGATGCAACCGGAGAGAACCCCTCGAAAAAGGATTCTACATTAATTATCATGCTGTCATTACAAATTATACTTTACTTTAGCGCGCTCAAAAAAATTATTTAAAATGAAGAAGTCTCTTTTGCCAATATTGGTTTTATTCCTTTTTATAGCGTTTTCCTGCGATAGCGGAAAATCGTTGACACAAACAAGACAAACAGCCCGGGCGGCATATAACTCAGGAGATTACGCCAAGGCTTTAAGCCTTTGGGAACAAATTATAGTATCGTATAAGAAGAAGTCGGAAGAAAAACAATGCCCGGTTTATACCGAAGCCGGTATGGCTGCAATGAAACTTGGCCGGGCAGAAATAGCGGAACAATATCTCAAACAAGCAGCATGGGGAGAGCTCAGCACGGCAAAAACATATCTTTTGCTCTCAGAACTTTATAAAGAAAAAGACAATCTTTCGCTAGAGCTCGAAAACCTTGAAGCTTATGCTAAAAAATATCCCGAAGGACAAGACATTGAATATGTTGAGACCAGGCTTTTTAAACTTTACGGCAAAATAGAGTCATACGATAAAGCATTGGAATTTTGGAACAAATTGAACTCAGAGTCCCAATCGGGAATAGAGGCTCAAGAGCTGTTGATAAAAGTTTATTCGGGATTGGGAATGAACACCGAGGCAGTTTCAAGGGCAAAAACTATTTTATCAACCGACCCTGATAATATCGCGGCGAACAAATGGCTTGCCAACCACTACTTCTGGAAAGCGGAAAAACGCTACCAAAAAGAAATGAATATCTATAAGAAGAAAAAAACTCGCAAGCAATACTCTCATTTACTTAAAGTTATTGATGAAGTTGCGATTGAGTTCAAACAAGCTTTAAAATATGGCAGGAGACTTTATACACTGGAGCCCGATCAGCAAAACGCGAAATTATTGGGCAATACCTACGATAGGCTGAATTATAAAGACAAGGCTAAATATTATCAGGGCCTGGGCAAAAAGTAATATGCTGTTCGGGATTGCAGTGGGCGTACCGGGATTTGCAATACCCGTCCAAATGCCAAAAAAACCTCAACTGACATTTGCATTGGGTTTTTTCCAGTAGGCATTGTCATCATCTTCATCGTTATTGTCGTCCTCCTCCTCGAAATCCCAGGAATATTTTTTGGGTTGTGGCCCGGATTTTCTATAATAAACAGCCATGATAACGCCCGAGACAAGACCCCCGAGGTGGCCTTCCCAGGAAATGTTCTTTTTAGGGAAAAAATCAGGGAACACGCCCCATATCAAACTTCCATATAGAAAAGCAACTATTAATGACAAGGCTGCCAAACGATTATCCTTTCGGATGATACCGGAGAAAAACAAGAATGACGACAGCCCGTAAATAATCCCGCTAGCCCCGATATGCCATGAATCGCGACCACCAAACCATGTCCAAATGCCGGAAATAAACCATATCCCAACCAAAACACGGGTCGAAATACCCGAATAAAAGTAAAAAAGAGCAGTGCCCAAAACCAGGAACGGAACTGTATTCGCCATGATATGACCAAATCCGCCATGCACGAACGGCATGAACAATATGCCTTGCAAACCATTGATTGACAGAGGATGAACACCTAAAAACCCAAGGTCGAAATTAAACAAGACCTCCGTTATTTTTATCAACCACATTATAGCCATCAACAAGGCCGGCAAAAACAAGGCATTCACTAATTTCTTTCTTTCTTCTGTCATGGATGGTGAAATTATAAAAATTTAATTAGCCAAAAAGCATGCCTTTTATATTTTTGCATGAAATCAATAAATTCATGAAGGGATATATCTCACTATTATGCATGTTAACAGGCATTTTACAGCTAAACGGACAAATTGACAACCTCAAAATACTAAACCGGAAACATCTACTCAACCTGCCATCCGCCTCAGGCGTTGAAATTATCGAGGGGGACATTTATGTCATCGGCGACGACTCACCTTATCTTTTTAAGCTTGACGAGGATTTTAACATACAGGGCAGGTTCTTGCTGAGCGGAAACAAAAAGACTGTAAACACCAGGGTCCCGAAATCTATAAAGTCTGACTTTGAATCTATTGCACTCTATAACGACCAAAACGGCAATGCGTTTTTATCGGTTTTGTCGTCAGGCTCGAAATTTAAGACGCGCGACACCCTTCACGTCTTCTCGCTAAGCGAAAAAAAACTTGTCGCATCAAAAAACATACGCCCTCTTTTTGAGGCGATCAGGAAAAACGCCGGTTTTTCAACTGATGACGAAATAAACATAGAGGCCTTTGCAATTGGCCGGGAAAAAGTGTTCCTAATGCAAAGAGGAAACAACAACACCAATATCCTAGTTGTTATCAACAGGGAAAAGTTCCTGAATTATATATTTTCAAGAGACCCTCATTTGCCAGAAATTGATGTGCGATCATTTCTCTTGCCATCATTAAAAAACACAACTGCCGGTTTTTCAGGTACTTGCCTGCTGCCAGACGAGAGCGGACTGATTTTTGTCGCATCGCTGGAAGCAACATCCAACTCTTATGACGATGGGGAAATTTTAGGTTCTTATGTCGGGGTTATCAAGTTGAACAGCAACGAAAACAATATCGAAGCGGCTGTTTTGAAGAAAGAGGGCGAGCCTGTAAAAACCAAACTTGAGGGTATTGCTGTTAAGTCATACAAAAACAATATTTTTCAGATAGTTGTTGTCAGCGATAATGACGATGGCACTTCTGTGATATTCGATATAGAACTTGAGCTTGAACCCTAGGATCGTCATCAAAAAAACGAATTTATTTTAACAAAGTTTAAAAAACTGATCTTCAGAATGTGCTGCTATTTGCAATACATTTGCCCCTATTTATTTGTAACCATCTGCTTTCTTTTCTGTCTGTACGATTATGCAACGAATATTTCTTATTTTACTAATACTGGCAGCTGTTTTCCCGGCCCAAGCATCAAAAGAACCAAAAGGGAAGTTTACTTTAAGCGGTTTCGTCAAGGATGCCGATAACGGCGAAATGCTTCCCGGGGCAACAATTTATGTAAAAGAGGTAAAGGCAGGAGCCGCAACAAATACCTATGGTTTTTATTCAATTAGTTTGGAGCCAGGTACTTATCATATAATATTTTCTTTCGTCGGTTATGCAAATATCGAAAAAACCATTGACCTAAACAATAACAGATCACTGAATATCAACCTCAAACCAAGTACCGAATATTTAAGTGAGATTGAGATCACGGGAAAAGCAAAAAACGATAATATCACCCAGGCCCAAATGAGCGTCAACAAAATAGACAGCAAAACAATTCAGGCAATACCCGCCCTTATGGGCGAGGTCGATTTGATTAAGGCACTGCAGTTGTTGCCGGGGGTGAAATTTGCCGCTGAGGGATCATCGGGTTTCAGTGTCAGGGGTGGCAGCCCCGACCAAAACCTTGTTCTTCTCGATGAGGCCACGGTATATAACGCTGGCCATTTAATGGGCTTTTTCTCCGTCTTCAACAACGATGCCGTTAAAAACGTTGAACTTTATAAAGGTGATCTGCCGGCAAAATACGGTGGCAGGCTATCATCGCTGGTAGATGTGAGGATGAAAGACGGGAACAAAAAAGAGTTTCACGGAAACGGGGGTATCGGACTAATATCGAGCAGACTGACCCTTGAAGGCCCCATAGTGCAAAATAAAGGATCATTCATGGTATCCGGCCGCCGGTCCTATGCCGATTTGTTCCTGAAGCTTTCCTCAAAAGAAGAACTTAAAAACAACATCCTTTATTTCTACGACCTAAACACCAAAATGAACTATAACCTCAACCAAAACAATCACCTGTTTATTTCCGGGTACTTCGGCAAAGATGTCTTTAAGAATAAAGAGTTTGGGATGAACTGGGGAAATGCCACTGGCACCGCAAGATGGAACCATGTGTTCAACGACAAACTCTTTTCTAATTTCACCTTCATCGCAAGCAATTTCAGCTATAATCTTGGTTTAACAAACGAGCACGGCTTTGACTGGACATCGAACCTAACTGATTATAACCTAAAAGGCGATTTCAACTGGTACTTAAACAGCAACAATACCATAAGCTTCGGCTTTTCGAGCATCTATCACGATTTTTTCCCCGGGGAAATAAAAGGTACCGGGACGGAATCGTTTATTACCGAATATGGTTTGCCCAACAACTATGCGCTTGAGAATGGCGTTTATATAACTAATGTACAAAAGATCGGCTCGCTCATAAGCCTCAAATACGGACTGAGGATTTCCATGTTCAATAATATTGGGCCGAATACGGTATTTAATTATGATTCGATCGGTCAGCCGTTAGACTCTACCGTTTATGGCAAAGGTGATTTTTATAATACCTATTTCGGCTTTGAGCCACGTCTGGGCGCTGTTTTCCGGTTAAACGAATCATCATCCGTAAAAGCAAGCTATTCAAGAAATTATCAATATCTACAGCAAGCACAGAACTCTACCGCAGGTTCGCCCCTGAGTATATGGTTTTCATCGAGCCCAAATATAAAGCCGCAATATTCCGATCAGTTTGCCCTGGCTTATTTCAGGAATTTCGAGAACAATAAGTTCGAGGGATCCATCGAGGCTTATTATAAGGACATAAAAAACGCCATCGACTTCAGGGATCATGCCGAACTGCTTTTAAACAAATATATCGAAGGGGAAATACTGACCGGCCGGGCTTATGGCTATGGAATAGAGTTTCTTCTGAGGAAAAACTCCGGCAAACTAAATGGTTGGGTAAGTTATACCTATTCAAGAACTTACAGGCAGATAGACGGCATAAACTCGGGCGTGGCTTATAGGGCGCCTTACGACCGTCCCCACGACATCTCAGTGGTTTTGAACTATAATCTAAATGAACAAATCAGTTTAGGCCTGACTTGGGTATATTTAACAGGACAGCCGATAACATTCCCCGTCGGCAGGTTTGTTTATGGGAATACGGTTGTTCCTTTTTATTCAGGCCGAAACGATTACCGCATGCCCGACTACCATCGACTGGATCTGTCAGTTACCTGGAGGGAGAAACTCAATCCGGGGAAAAAATGGCATAACGAATTTAATTTTTCGATCTATAATGCCTACAACAGAAAAAATGCCTGGATTATAAATTTCCAATCCGACACCAAGGACCCAAGTATAACTTATGCAGAAATGACGTATCTGTTCGGTATTATTCCTTCTTTTACCTATAACTTTAAATTCTAAACCGATGAACAAAATAAATATTAAAACACTAATAATCATTCTTACCTTAGCTTCTATAATTAGTTCCTGCACAGAACGTATCGACATCAAACTTGACAGTGACAGACAAAGGCTTGTCGTGGAGGCTATTATTACTGACATACCCGGTAATCAATACGTCAAGCTTACTAAAACCGCGGACTATTTCTCAAACAAACCACCTGAAGGAGTGTCAAATGCAGTTATAAAAATCAAAACATCCTATAATACCATAACACTTAATGAAAACGATTCCATAAAAGGATTTTACGAATTCCCATTCGAGTTCGTCGGTGTGCAGGGTAGTGATTACAGTCTTGATATTAATCTGGATTCTGAAATTGCAGGACAAACAAATTTTACGGCTAATACAAAAATGCCATATCTTTCTGATGATGTAGATTCTATCCAAGTGGTCTGGAATCCCCGTTTCGAAGCTTGGGTTATAAGACTTTTCGCCCTGGACCCACCAAGCGAGGACTATTATATGTTCAACGGGATCAGAAACGGAGTATTGATAACTGACAGTATTCACAAGGTAAATATTGCCAACGACAATTTTTTTAATGGTAATTATACTAAGGGCGTGGCTGTACTGGTACTCGATGACTATGAACTGGAACCCGGCGACACTTTCACTCTTGCCCTATCGAATATTACAAAAGACTATGCAGCCTTCGTGAACGAAATTCAAACTGAAATACAAGCTAATGAACCACTTTTCAGCGGCCCACCTGCAAATATAAGCACCAATATCTCAAACGGTGCAATAGGCTGGTTCACGGCTTACCCTACATTTTTTTCTAGTACTATGGTAAAAGAAAAGGCCGAAACAAAATTGTAACAATCAAATAACAGTCTCGTTTTATCCCTTATTTGGTTTCCACCAGATTTAAAATAAACACAAAGAAAGACCGTTGCAAAAGACAATATTTTGTTCAAATTCGAGGCTGCATTATTTTCAAACCCACAGCTGACTGTTGTCTGTGAGGACTTTAAAAATACGACAACGAAGAAAGTGAATAAAAGATTGGCTTAATTCATTAAAAAACCTAGTATTGCAACGGTCTTAAAGATTCGACTCAGGAACATACTAACCCCTAAGCTTATGACTTCGGTTATTAAACAAAGTATCGCCAAGGCCCTTTTTTTTATCCAGTACATACTCTGGCAATAAATGAGGAATAAATTAATCAAATTTTATTTGTATGTACATACTTTTTTTGTATAATTGCAAATATGAAAGAAAAAGACCTCGACTTCTCAAACTGTTTATACTTTTCGTCCAACTCATTATCAAGAATAATGACAAGGATGGCTGACGAAGAATTTGCTGTTACCGGATTAAGTTCCTCATACGCATTTTTATTGATGGCAGTCATTCACAAGCCAGGGATACGACCAAAACACATTAGTCGTCAAATCCTCTTGAACCCTTCAACTATAACAAGGTTAATTGAAAAAATGGAAGCCCGTAAATTACTAAAACGCAAGGCAGTAGGCCGAAACACAGAAGTTTATCCAACCAGGGCATCCATAAAACTTGAACCGGCGATCAAGCAAGCATGGAAAAATCTAAACCTGAGATATTCTAATATTTTGGGTAGCAAGCAAGCAGAAAGCCTGACGACCGCAATTTACCTCTCAACCAGTTTATTAAACGAATAATACTTAAATAAATTTTTGTTTGTATGTACATATATTATAAAATATAACAATCAAATATATATTATTTTAACTTATCATTGTTAATATGCCTGGTGGCATCACGCTTGCTTTTCTTTTGGAAATTCTTGATCAGGGCAGCGGTCAGGTCAACACCGGTTTGATTTGCCAGACAAATCAAAACCCATAAAATATCTGCCATTTCATCAGCCATATCGTAATGCTCATCTGATTCCTTAAACGACTGCTCGCCATATTTACGAGCTATAATCCTGGCCAGCTCCCCTACTTCCTCGCTTAATAATGTCATATTGGTCAACTCATTGAAATACCTCACGCCAGTAGTTCTAATCCACTGATCCACTTTATTTTGGGCCTCTTTAATCTCCATGATAAAATTAATTTGCAATGTAAATATTATTTGACGCAATTTAGTTAATTTTGCCGGCTTATGGAAGGATTAAAAACTTTTGAGCCCGGATTTGATTATCTGGCTAAAACTTTTGCAGGCATGGAAGACGTTCTGGCAAAAGAGCTTACCGAACTTGGAGCAAAAGATGTTGAGATTATCAAACGAGGCGCAACATTCCGGGGTGATAAAGAACTATTATACAAATGCAATTATTTAAGCCGTTTGGCAATAAGGTTCTTAAAGCCAATAGGTGTTTTTGCAGCCAGGAATAGTGATCAACTTTATGAAAAAGTCCGAAAGATTGACTGGACACAAATTTTTAAGCTAAATCAAACCTTCATTGTTAACGCAAACGTGTTTTACTCAGAGGTTGACCATTCGCATTTTGCCTCTTTAAGGGTAAAAGACGCTATTGTCGATCAATTCAGGGAGAAACAGGGAAGGCGACCTTGGGTAAATACCGAAAAACCGGATATTTATATCGATGTCCATATTGCCCACGATATCTGCACTATTTCCCTGGACAGCTCCGGTGAATCGCTGCACAAAAGAGAGTATAAGGTCGCAGTTGACAAAGCCCCTATAAATGAGGTGCTTGCGGCAGGCATGATAAAAATCAGCGGATGGGATGCAACTGTTGACCTGATAGACCCAATGTGCGGCTCAGGAACAATACCAATTGAAGCTGCCATGATGGCCATGAACATACCGGCAGGATATTATCGCACAAAATATGCATTCTTTAACTGGGCAGGTTTCGACAAGGGCGTCTGGGAAATAATTAAAACCGATGCAGATGAGCAAATAACCGAGACTGAATGTAATATTATTGCCTCCGACAGATCGAAAGTTGCTGTCAATATTACAAAACGGAACCTGAAAAATGCCGGACTGCATAAAGATATAATTACTTATAACAAATTTTTTGATGAGTTAATACCTGAAAACCAGAAAGGTATGCTGATCTTTAATCCGCCATACGGAAAACGTCTGGAAGAAAGGGGCGAATTAAGGGATATTTATAAGGGGATTGGAAATGTTTTAAAACAGAATTTTTCCGGTTTTACCGCATGGATAATAACTCCTAACATTGAAGCAGCTAAATTTGTCGGATTACGTCCTTCGGCAAAAGTTGAGCTTTATAACGGCCCTATCGAGACGAAATTCCTGAAATTCGAACTTTACGAAGGCTCCAAAAAAGGAAAATACGATTCTGACGACAAACGAGACCATAGTTTCAAGAAACGAGAGTATTCAACGGAAAATCCAAGATCTTATGGCAGAAAACCTTATGGCTCGCAGAACCGGGACTCATCGGGCAAAAAGCCATTTAACGGGGATGAGCGGTTTAAAAAACGTAGTGAGCGCCCGGCAGAACATGAAGGGTCCTATAAGCCTGGGAGGGAAAGGTTTAAAAAGGACAACGACTCCTATAGCAAAGCAAGTGGGTCTTTCAAACCAAAGTTTGACAGCTACAAGAAAAAAGAGGAGCCGCAAAACCCGAACAAAAGGCTTAGGCGGCCGAGAAAACCTAAGGATTAAGCTCACCTTGACCTGAGTGGCAGCATGTTTGATGCTGTCCGCTGTCGTTTCAACTTCAGAACGTAAATTACATCAAACAAACACAAACACCGGCCCATTCACACCAACCGCAATGCCTTTAGCGGTATTGCCAGGACCTGTTATCATTTATTTCATTTCATCGGCAAAGTATTTATAAAACCATGCAATGGTTTCAATGCCATTATAAAAGTTGTTCAAAGGAAAGTTTTCGTTTGGGGAGTGAATGGCATCCGACTCAAGTCCGAAACCCATCAAAACCGACTTTGTGCCCAGCACTTCCTCAAAGGTTGAAATGATAGGGATGCTTCCGCCACTGCGTGTTGGCACCGGGGTTTTCCCATAAACCTCCTCGAAGGCCTTTTCCGCGGCCTTATAGGCCGGCAAGTCGATAGGGCATACATAAGCCTGCCCTCCGTGCAAGGAGCTGACTTTTACCTTCACGGATCTTGGTGCTAAATTCGTAAAATATTCCTCGAACATCCCGGCAATTTTTACATTATCCTGATTAGGGACCAGTCGTGAAGAAATTTTGGCAAAGGCTTTTGACGGAAGCACGGTTTTAGCACCTTCCCCTGTATATCCACCCCATATCCCACATACGTCGAAGGATGGGCGGATACCCGTTCTTTCGATGGTCGTATATCCTTTTTCGCCGTCCACCTCGTCCACGTCGATAGCGGCTTTATATTCTTCAAGGTTAAAAGGGGCCTGGTTCAACTTCTTGCGCTCAGCATCGGAGGCATCCAAAACATCATCATAAAAACCGGGCATAACAACCTTGTTGTCCGCGTCAGTCATGGAGGAAATCATTTTAGCAAGCACATTTATCGGGTTTGCAACTCCACCACCAAACAAACCGGAATGCAAGTCGCGGTTTGGGCCGGTAACCTCAACCTGCCAGTAGGAAAGCCCTCTCAGTCCCGTTGTGATAGAAGGAATATCCTCAGCAATCATTCCTGTATCAGAAACCAATATGATATCCGACCTTAACATTTCCTTGTTTGCCTCGCAAAAAGCCCCCAAGCTCACTGAACCTATTTCTTCCTCGCCTTCAATCATAAACTTCACGTTTACAGGCAATTTGCCATTCCTCACCAAGGCCTCGAATGCTTTAAGCTGCATAAAGCCCTGACCTTTGTCATCATCGGCACCGCGCGCATAAATTTTTCCGTCCCTAACCTCAGGCTCGAAAGGTGGCGAATCCCACAAATCGACAGGATCAACAGGCATCACATCGTAATGTGCATAAACCAAAACGGTCGGAAGACTTCCATCAATAATTTTTTCCGCATAAACAACAGGATTTCCTGTCGTAGGCATAACTTGAGCCTTGTCAGCACCGGCAGCCAGCAAGGCAGCCTTATATGCCTCTGCCATTTTAATCATATCACCCTTATGTTCCGACTCAGAACTAATAGAGGGAATCCTGATAATCCCGAACAATTCTTCAAGGAAACGACCCTTGTTCTCACGTATATATCCAATTACATTTTCCATATAAAACATTAATTTTTTGAGCGTGTAAAGTTATGCTTTAAGCTTCTAAACGGCAAATAATATATGCAACAAAATTGCTTGTTTATTTATTAATGGCCTTTTTATTATAAACGAACAGTAAAACAGAAGTAAAAACACCTATCGAGGCAAAGACCAACCAAATAGAGCCCGGGAAATATTGCCTAAACAAGATATTGCTCAGTTCACTTTTACCTAAAGCAAGTTTTTCTGTGGCAGCCTTGAAATACAGGGCATTATCCGACAAAACCTCTTTGGGCAGACTAATGTCCCTATTGTTCAAATACATTGTTAAAAAGTTATACTTATCTGCTAATGCTGAATACAAACTACCTGAGAGAAGCCCCCCCAACAAATTTCCTCCTGCCACCGGAAGGAAGCTATACCCCATGTACAGGGCAACTTTTTCCTTTGGGGCGATACGGCTGATATATTCCTGTATTCGCGGCGAGCTCGCCATTTCGCCAAATGCCAAGACTACGGCGCCCAGAATGATTGTTATACCGGCCATTGAAAACGACATTATGCTAAAACCCGCGGCAATAAAGAAAATACCGAAAATCATAGAAATTATCGGGGAAAGGTTTTTCAGCCGGTTCGACATAAATACCTGAAAAGCGATTATCGTAAAAGCAGGGATATTTATCATCATTTCCGGTCGAATAATGCCAAGTCCATTTTCGCTGGCGCCAAAAATACCTGCCAAGAATTCAGGCAGTGAGTTATAAAGCCCGTCCGTATCTATCCATTGGGTGATATAAATAGGCAATGTGAAGAATAACTGCATATACATTGTCCACATCCCCAACATGATGATCAAGAACATAACAAACTTGCTGTCTTTTAAAACTGTAGCAGTATTCGTGAAAACACGTTTTAAACTCTCGGCAAGTGATTCATTCTCTGTTTCCTCACGGTCGGGCTCCCTGTAAAACTGTAATAGGACGACATTAAACAAGATGACCAAAGTACACATTATAAAAACGTATGACCAGCTTAAATCCCTAAGCTTGGAAGCGACAAAAGGTCCGATAAACCCTCCTATGTTCACTATCATATAAAAAATACCAAATCCCAATGTGTCATTGGTCTTGTTGGTGGTTTTTGAAACGGTGGCAACAATAATAGGTTTAAAAAGCGCCCCACCGATGGCAACAAGAAGGAATGAGGCGAACACAGCGCCATAAGCATTAAAATATCCCATTGCAAAATATCCCGAGGCCAAGGTCAGAAAGGCTGAAAGCAATACTTTCTTATAACCGAAGCTGTCGGCTATGGCTCCCCCAAGTATAGGCAATAGATATAAAAGAGCTGTGGAGACCCCTTGCATCAGCCCTCTTTGCGATTGGGAGAACCCAAGCCCGCCTTGTGAAACAGGATTTGTGAGATAGACCGACAAAACCGTAAACATACCGTAATAAGCCCACCGCTCAAAAAGCTCAAGTGTGTTTGCTACCCAGAAAGTCTTCGGGAAATTACTTAAACTATTGTTTTTTGCCATGATATTTATTTTGTGCGGCCAAAATACAAATAATGCTCAACCCTTGAACACAAGCTGTCGCTTATAGCCGTTTTTTGTTTAAATACTTCATAATCCGAAAATTGATTAAGGGGTGATTTTGATTTCGCGGTAAAAATAAGCTTAGTGGTCTCATAATTGAAATACGGATGCTTCAACAAAACTTTAAACTCAACCTCATTGATATAAATTTTCCGGATCAACAGCGTATCAACCAATAGGAAGGAATGTATCTTTTTATAGTAGCCGCGCGGAAACCCATATACTTCGAGCAGTTGTTCTTTTTCGTAAAAACCACCTAAAAGTTCCCTGTACTTAATTATGCGTTTGGCAAGCCTGGCTCTGATATGCAGATTATTCATCAATTTTATGGTGTCGGCAGAGTTCAGCTCAGTAATGGCATAAATGGTTTTTTTCCCTGCTTTAGCAGATGTTATCTTTGACGACCCTTTTTTCTGCCGGGTGTTGCCCTTTAAAGTTGCAGAGTGCTTCTTTTTCGCAAACCCTTCATTATCAATGATAATATATGGTCCAACAACTTCATATTCCGCATTGGAAATACAATATATTTTTTTAAAGTCCTCCTTTTTATAAAACCTCCCTCCCTTGTCAAGGTAGTTTTTGATAACTTTGAACTGCTTTTCGGAAAAGCCCATTTCCATATAGGACAATTTGTCTAATGTGTTAGGGTCAAAATCAAAGGGCCTCAGAAGCTGCAGCGATTCTTCATAACCCAGACTACCTTTAAGTTGCTTCCTACGTAAATTCATTGAATCGGCATAGGCTTTGTGCGATAAGCGAAAACTCATTATTTCATTCTTATAATCAGTAAAATCCGTATCATGGTCAGTAAAAAGGTATGGCAGCAGGATTTGCACTGACCAAATCATGAAAACAAGGAGGAACAGTATTACAATTCCTTTTTGCTCACCTTTGCCTAGAGTGAAAAAGGGGTGCAGGAATTGTTTTAGGTTTATCATTTAATAAGGTCTTTTGATTTTTTTGATAAAGATATGAATTTATAAATCACATATAAATGAATTGTGGAAATAATTTTTCTGTGAAACCAACAAAGTGAGAAATCTTTTTAAATTTTGTTACTTTTGAGGCTGTTAATAAAATCTTAGTTCCAAACTTTTTAAATGAAAATAAATAAAATCGTTTTAATACTGTTGATTGTTCTTACAACAAGTATAAACTTGAGTTGGGCACAAACAAAAACCGACGACCCCCATCAAGGACCAAAACAAGAAACAACTCTAAGTCAGAAAATTAACGACAACTTCGAGCCTCTTGTGGCAAGTTTGTATTCGGTATTATTCTGGGACCCGTTTTCATACTTCGGTATTTACGACCCCGTTGTTTACGACCAAACCGGCAAGGCATATCTTGACGCCAACGGGAATCCGGTTGAAAAAAAGATCCCGTTCATAGTTGTTTGGTTGGCGATAGGAGCCATAATCTTCACCATAAGGATGAGGTTCATCAACATAAGAGGTTTTAAACATGCCATCCAATTGGTGCAGGGAAAATTCGACACACCCCAGGACAAAGGCGAAGTCTCGCATTTCCAGGCCCTGGCGACGGCCCTGTCCGGAACAGTAGGTCTAGGAAATATTGCAGGAGTAGCACTTGCGATAACCATGGGAGGCCCCGGGGCTACATTTTGGATGATAGTGGCAGGCCTGCTGGGCATGTCGCTAAAGTTCACGGAAGTTTCCCTGGGTGTAAAATACCGTAATATCGACAAAGACGGAATTGTTTCGGGAGGCCCCATGCATTATTTGAGCAAAGGACTGAAACACAAGGAATTAGGTGGGATAAGATTAGAGTGGCTCGGGAAGGTGCTGGCTTTTGTTTTCTCCGTGCTGGTTGTGGGCGCATCTTTTGGCGGGGGAAATATGTTTCAGGCAAATCAGGCATTTCAACAATTTGCCACCATTATGCCCGGAATACAAGATTATGGTGTTGCATTCGGCTTGATAATGTCGATAATTGTTGCCATCGTAATTATTGGAGGAATTAAAGGCATAGCGAAGGTTACCGAAAAAATCGTCCCGTTCATGGCACTTCTTTATCTGCTTGCCGCCCTTACAATAATAATCATGAATTTCGGCGATATCGGAAACGTGTTCTCTATGATATACCACGGCGCCTTCAACCCGGCAGCACTAAAAGGTGGTATATTGGGAGTGTTGGTTGCGGGATTCCAACGTGCGGCATTCTCCAACGAAGCAGGTGTGGGATCAGCATCAATAGCCCATTCGGCAGTTAAAACCGACAGGCCCGTAAGTGAGGGGATTGTCGCCTTGCTGGAACCATTTATCGATACGGTAGTTATTTGCACCATGACCGCACTAGTAATTATTTTTACCGGATTCCATACCCCAGAACTTGCTCAAGGCCTTGACGGCGTTCAACTTACATCAAAAGCATTTGAGAGCGTTTACTGGTGGTTCCCGTATATTTTAATGATCGCTATCGTATTGTTTGCCTTCTCTACCATAATATCCTGGTCCTACTACGGCCTTAAAGGTTTCGAGTATTGGTTTGGCAAAAGCAAGATCACCAAGAATATATATTTCCTGCTTTTTCTTGCTTTCATTATTATTGGTTCATCGTCCACTATGAATTCGGTGGTCGATTTTTCGGATATGATGATACTAACTATGTCGTTACCGAATATAATAGGATTATACATACTTGCTCCCGAAGTATATGGAAATCTCAAATCTTATATGAAAGAAGTTAAGACAATGAAAATAAAATGATAAATTTGTAATTTACAAAAGCTCTGTTAGCAGCATTTTTAATTTAATAATTTTCGTCATGAAGAAATTTACACTCCTGGTTTTTACCTTAAGCATGATTTTAGCCTTTACCAACGCCCATGCTCAAATCAGCGAAGGCGGCACACCTCCCAGCATAATGTTTCAACTGGACAACAACTTCCGGGCAATCAAATTCGAATCACCTGATTTGAACGCCATTGCCGAACAGGACAAACTTGCCGAAATCACCAAACCGGATCCCCGCCGTATGGGTGTTTCCGTAAGAATCAACAAAGGGATAGACAATGCCGGTAGTTGGGAAAACTTGCCGGGCGGTGGTAAAGTGTGGCGTATGCAGATTGAAGTACCTGGCGCACTGGCACTTGGCGTTTATTATAAAGATTTCTATCTGCCTGAAGGCGGCAAGCTGTTTTTGTACAACAAAGACAAATCACAGATTTTAGGTGCTTATACCAGCAAAAACAACACTGATTCGCAGTTATTCTCTACACAGTTTGTTCAAGGCGACAATGTTACCCTCGAATACTGGCAACCTAAAAACCAGCTTGAAGAAGCCAGGATAGAGGTATCGGAAGTAGCTTATGCATACCGCGACATTCAGTTTACCTATGATAACAGCCGCGATTCCTGGGCCTGTATGATCGATGTGGCCTGTTCCGAAGGCGACAACTGGGAAAACCAGATTGATGGTGTTGCCAGGATATCCATTAAAATAGGAGGAAGCTATTATTGGTGCTCAGGCTCCTTGATAAACAATACCGAAAACGACAGGACACCCTATTTCCTGACTGCCTCGCACTGCGGCGAAAATGCCAGCGCCAGCGATCTTAATCAATGGGTGTTTTATTTTAATTATCAGGCAGCCACCTGCGGGGGAAACAGCAGCGGCTCACAAACCATGACCGGTTGCAGCCTTAAAGCAAAAGACCCAAGTGCCGCAAATGCCGGCTCCGACTTCTTCCTGGTCGAGTTTAACCAAAACGTGCCCGTAATTTATCAGGTTTTTTATAACGGCTGGAACAGGACCGACGACAATACAGATGCCGGAAACGGTGTTGGAATCCACCATCCTGCCGGGGACATAAAAAAGATTTCCACTTATGATACACCATTGACCTCCTCAACTTTCTGGAATGGCTTGCCTACTCATTGGAAACTAACCTGGGCCCAAACAGTCCATGGCAAATCAATTATGCAGGGAGGCTCTTCAGGCTCTCCGGTATTCGATTCCAACGGACTGATAATGGGTGACTTAACAGGAGGATACACCTCAAACTCATGTGCAACACCATCGCCTGCCTACTATGGCAAGATATGGTATTCATGGGATCAAAACGGCAATAACGCCTCCAACCGCCTCAAGGACTGGCTGGACCCAAATAATACAGGCATCGAGAAACTCCCCGGCGTTTCGTGGCAGAACATCCCTCCCACAGCGGACTTCGAAGCGGACAACACCACAGTTACCCAAGGCGACACCGTTTTCTTTTCGGATCTTTCAGGGCCGGGAATACTTAACAGGGCATGGACTTTCGAGGATGGAGACCCGGCAAGCTCAACGGAAGAGAATCCTTTTGTTGTTTATTCCGATACAGGTTATTACGACGTAACTATTTATGTTGAAAATGCCGATGGCAACGACACAAAACTGAAAACCGATTATATACACGTTACCCCGATGCAAAAACCGCTTGCCGGATTCGAGGCTGACCATACGGTTATACCTACGAATTTTATTGTCCACTTTTATGATAAATCGACGAACAACCCCTCTGAATGGAGCTGGGAATTCGAAGACGGGTCCCCCGCTACGGCTACCAACCAAAACCCGCAGTCGCGCTGGGGAAGCGAAGGATTATATTTCGTAAAGCTTATCGCGGTAAACCTTGGAGGTTCGGATACACTTGTTAAGGAAGACTTCATAAATGTTGGTGGTGGGGATGTTCCTATAACTGATTTTGAAGCCTCCAACACACATATCTCGCAAAACCAATCGGTTGATTATACCGATTTGAGCAGTGGCAACCCCGACACCTGGCAATGGGCCTTCGAAGGCGGCACACCGGAAACATCTACTGAACAAAACCCGCAAGGCATTGTATATGAACAAGGTGGAGCGTTTAACGTAAGCCTCACCGCTTCTAATGGTTATGGAGAGGACAATATTTTGATGGAAGATTATGTCCTGGTTGACTGGGTAGGTATAGAAGACTTGAAAAACGCAAACGATTTTAAGGTTTATCCAAATCCGGGGACTGGATTATTTGTTATTGAATTTGGCGAAAAAGCCGATGCTGATGTCAGCATTGAAGTTTCGGACTTTAGCGGTAAGCTTATCCAAAAACAAATAGCCTCAAAAAAGAACGGGACCTTTGTCCTGGACCTTTCGGCGCAAAACAATGGCGTTTACATGATTGCCATTAAAAGCAAGGACACGTCCATAGTCAAGAAAATATCTTTAGTAAAATAGTCTCAAAATCTATTTAGTTGTATTTCAATAAATTAATTCTTTTTTTAGTTGCCGTCCTTTTCTGCTCAAGCATGAGCGCACAAACTTACGTTGACAGGGAAGGATTATGGCTCGATACGTTTTTAAGGGATACTGCGTTCATAAAAAACAATTTCAAAACGACTGACATAAAATATAATAAATCAGAAGCACTTCCCCTGCAAATAGGAATAAGCAAGGCAATCAAAGATGATATTCTCCAAAAAGGCCATTGGACAAGGCTTGACAATGGATTTTCCACCTGGCAGCTGGTCATAAAGGTTGAGAATGCCACTGCCATCAACATCTATTTTTCTAATTTAAAACTTGCTGCCACTGACGAATTGGTGATAATGGGCTCTGAGGACAAGGCGCTTAAATTAGATTCGGGGACATCGGTCTCAAACTTCGGTACTTCCCCCTTCAGGGGAAATTTGTTAATTATTCAGTTTGTTGGTGAAACACCTGGGAAACTTCCGTTCAAAATCAAGGAAATTGGCATTATCGAACAAAACCACAAAAGGGATTTTGGCGATGCCGCTTTTTGCGAGATAAGCGTTAACTGCCCTGAAGGCAATGATTATAGCAAGATCAAGAACAGTGTTGCACGTATTCTTGTAAAACAAAGCAATTCGTTGTTTTGGTGTACCGGAAGCTTGATAAACAACACCGCCGCCGACGGTACGCCATACTTCCTGACCGCCAACCACTGCGGGAACAACGCCTCTAAGGAAGATTATTCCGATTGGGTCTTCGACTTCGGTTTCGAGTCGCCCGATTGTGACACCCCTGCTTTGGAACCGGCAAAAAATACGGTTTACGGCTCCAAACTGCTTGCAAACGCACCCGACGGGATTGATTCGTTTAGCGATTTCAAATTGCTATTGCTCAAACAAGACGTCCCGGCAGCGGCCAAACCATTTTATGTTGGCTGGGACAGAAGCGGCAATATAGCGAATAAGGGAGTAAGCATTCATCATCCCAAGGGCGATATCAAGATGATCTCCTCCTATTTGCAGCCGCTTACCTCTACGGATTATTACGATCGAACGGAAAATACCGATGGCAAATACTGGAAAGTCAACTGGTCGGAATCGCAAAGCGGGCACGGGGTTACCGAAGGCGGCTCCTCCGGTTCCCCGATATATAACGAACAGGGTTTGTTAATAGGTACCCTGACGGGTGGTGATGCCTCCTGTAACTTCCCCGACGAGCCTGATTGGTATGGTAAATTCAGCTACCATTGGGAATCAAACGGTAACGACTCGGCAACAACATTAAAATACTGGCTCGACCCATTGAACACAAATACGGAGATTATAAAAGGCACTGATTTGGACACCAATCATTTAACCGCATTTTTCTCTGCCAAAAGCACAACAATAACCCTGGGCAGCGGAATTGAGTTCACTAACCTTTCCCAAGGCGGGATAGATGAATATGAGTGGCGTTTTGAAGGCGGTGAGCCTAAAACATCAACTGAAAAAAATCCCGGAATTATCCGTTATTATCATTCGGGCATTTTCGACGTAAGTCTTGTCGTGAGGACGGGAACAAGCAGCGACAGCCTTATTAGAAAAGACTATATTGCCGTGAGCTCATACGTCTTCCCTACAGTTACCCGACGGTCTGCAAAAATAATGCTCGGCAGCATTGCCCCCGACAAAGTCAATCTTAGTGTTTTTACAGCTAACGGAGCAAAAGCCGGACAAATAGACCAACCGGTTGTCAACGATAATGGTGAATTGAAGATCGACTTACAGGATCTCAGGCCAGGGATTTACATTTTACTTCTCGATATCGACGGCTTTAAGCAAACTTATAAGGTTGTGCTGATAAATTAACGGAAAAACAAAAATAGCCCATCCGTTTGTTAACGGACAGGCTAGAATATTTTCTGCTTAAGGCTTATTTATGAAAGACTGTTGACGTATTTCGATATGCTCGACTTCAGGTTACCGGCTTTATTCTTATGAATCATGCTTCTCTTTGCCATTTTATCAATCATGGCGAAAAGTTTCGGCAACTCTGTTTCTGCCTCGGTTTTAACAGTTAAACTCCTGAATTTCCTAACCGCGCTGCGCATCGACCTTGCATAATAACGATTATGAAGCCTTCTGGCTTCCGATTGTCTTATCCTTTTAAGTGCTGATTTGTGATTAGCCATATTTCTATATAGTTATAAATATTATCCTAAATTTCGGGCTGCAAAAGTAAAACATTTTTTAATATAAAAAAACTAAGGGCTTCTTATTTTATTTTTTTGCCCAGCCTCCAGCTTTTAAACATAGAATTGAGTTTTGTATTAATTGATAAACAATCAGCAGGTATTCCTTTGTTCCGGCATTCCCGCTCCCTACCTTACCAGCACCACCTCCCCTGTCTCTATCTGGGCTTGAGCCCCTGTGGGATACGATGTATAAACAATTTTATAGATATAAGTTCCCAATGGGGACTGCCTGCCCCGGTATGTCCCGTCCCAGCCCTGCCCGATATCCTCTGTCTCGAAAACTTGCTGCCCCCAGCGGTTGAAAATCATGAGATGGTATTGTTTTACCAGATCGTATCGCCTTATGGGCATAAAGACGTCGTTGATGCCGTCGCCGTTCGGCGAGAAGGCGTTGGGGAGCCTAAAGGGAATGCCGCCCCAGAGCACCCTCACCGAGCTCGACGACCTGCATCCCGGGAAGGAGGTTATGTCAACGGTATATAAGCCCTCTTCGTAAATGCTGATAAACGAGGTGCTGTCCCCGGTGCTCCAGTAGTAATACCGAAAACCGTCACCTGCGTCCAGCCTAAAACCGGGTTCTGCAAATATGGTGTCCCGTCCTGCAAAATCCGCCAAGGGCAACGGGTCTATCGTTATCTCGATGTCCTGCTGCTCAACACAGCCGATGGTGTCGGTAACGGTGAGCCTGTATGTCCCCGACTGTGCCGCAGCAACATCCTGCATCAGCAACATCCGGTGGGGGAAAGTAAATCCCGAAGGCCCCTCCCAGAGGAAGCCTGCCTCTCCTGAGCCGCCGTCGATAAAAGGAAAAGCAATGACGGTATCGCCCGCGCATGCCCCAAGTGCCGGGGGCAAGATAATCGCGGGACGCGTATAAACCCTCAATGAGCCAAAAACATAATCCGCATTTATCTGCTCCAGGCCTTGATTGTAAAATGCGCTTTCCCCTTGTTCCGCCGCCCAGTCGATGCCCGACATGCCGTCTGCCTTTGCGTTGAAGACGAGCTCCAGGACAGTGCTGTTGTCGTCTAGCGTCACTACATTCTCGCCCGACCAGTTAATGTTTATCTCATCTGTCGCGGGAAGTATGCTGACCGTCAAGCCGTTTTCCAGATCGGTGTTCGCGTTGATGTAGGCAGTACAAACCAATAATGAAGTATCGTAGGTAAGCTTGAGGTCGAACTTAAAAACATCCTCGAAACCCGAAACTTTGAGAGGGACCACCGCGGCATTGCCGATACATGTGCTGCCGTTTCCGGCAAGAGCCTCAATGACCTGTGAGTTTATCCTCCCGACTTCCACAATAAAAATCGTATCGCAGCCAAAACCATCTTTTACAAGGCAGTGATAAGTTCCTGCGTTAAGGCTTTGAAAAAGGCCATTATCAATCTGGAAATTGCTTCCGCCATCAATGGAAATATAAGCGGGGCCCGAGCTTGCCGTTGCTGAAATATCTATCTGCCCGTTGGCAAGATTATCTATTTCATTACTCACATTTACTGAATTGACGACAGGCCCGGAAATATCATAAATTACCACAGGGTTGTTATCATAAATACCCTCGCATCCGGAAGCGTCTTTTGCACGGACAAAATAACTGTCGGCAGCAAGATTATCAAAAAAGCCGTCTCCGGGGTCTCCCCAGGAGTTTCCGTTATCTATTGAATAAAGCAAATCGCCGGGACTTGGCTCCGCAGTTATTATGATTGATGCTATATCTTGTCCGCAGTGGGTATTGGTCGACAAAACATCAGAAACCAAAATATCTCCTGAATCGCTAATCGTATAGGCTGGTGAAACAGTTTCGCAGCCGTTATCATCAAAAATATGCAGGAAATAATTTCCAACCCCAAGGCTGCTCACATCCAATGAATTGCCTACAATATTTCCATCGGCGTCCTGCCATTCGAAAGTAAATGGACCTGCTCCGCTAATTTGAAGGCCAAGTATTTGTCCGCTGCTGCCGCCACAGGAAGTAGGGACGATATTAAGGTTGTCTTCAATAAATTCTGCGGGAGGATAAAAACCCACATAAATGCTGTCGAAGCCGGGGCATAAGATATCGTTTGTAACCTGCACGCTATACCATCCGGAATCAGCGACTGTAACCTCATTTTTGTTAAAACCGAAATCGCCCGTGCTCCAGACGTACATGCCATCTTCGTTGCCGGCGCTCAGGGTAATTTCCCCAATTTCACATTTAATAGTGTCGGGGCCCAGATCTGGTTGTGGCGAAGGGTCAACGGTAAGGACGCGCGATGTTTTTTCCAGCCTGCCGTCAGGGTAGTTCACGGTAACCTTCACCTCAAACTCGCCTGCATGAGTAAAATAATGCGTAGGCCTGAGCAGGTATGAAATGCTGTCGGCCCCTGCCCCGGGATCGCTAAAGCTCCAGCGGATATATGTAGGCGTGGGCTGGAAGTTTGGCTTAAAGGTAAAAGCCTGCGAGGAGCATCGGCCCTGCCACTCGAAACGGAAGAGGTAATCGACTAAGATGTTGGGGAGAAAGTTGCCAACTGTTCTGTTATTATTATCAAAATCAAGGAAAACGGCGTCGGCCTCGTACTGGCAGGCAGTGCCGCGTTCCCATGGGCGATTGATTACGCTTAGGTAGTCGTAGAAACTGTAATCAATTCCTGTAAGGTAAATGCGCCCATCAATTGCAAGTTGCAATCCTTGTGTTGGGCCGCTTGCTATTTTAATCCTGCTATCAAAGAATTGTGCGGAATCCGAAATATATTGCATGTCCAATTGAAACAGTTCCATTTCATTCGAACTTCCTTCAGTAAAAATTGACAGGTAACAGTATTTAGAATCGGGAGAAAACTCTACTCCCCATGGTTCATGATTAATACCATTATTTTCGCCATAAAATCGCAAAGTATATTTAAAATTTACTTCACCAGTTTCTGAATTGAAATTAGATATTTCAAATTGAGGAACTTCATTACCTCCGTTATCAGCATAATATGCAGTAATAATATATCTTTTATTAAATGACATTTTAATATTTCCTAACACATCTGGGATAGCCACATCGATGGATTGTGAGAATACTGGTAAATCAGATATTCCATTTTCAGTCAAAAGAAAACTAACATAACCATCCTCGTTAAATTTACGGGCTATTATCCAAATATCTTTATTGTTTTTGTGTTTCACACCAATAATTTTATCAATAACATCCCATGTTTCTTGAAGTTTTATATTCTTCTCATCAGTAACACCTCCTAATCCTGAATCCAAATCCAAATCAATAACACTATAATAAAGACCATATTCAGATGGAGATTGACTTGTGTCCACGGTGGTAAATAAATAATAAATATTATTGCTTGAAGGCTTTTTAACTATAAGTGCCCCCTGAGATGCGTGCCTGTTTCCTTTAATGTTATTACCATTTTGCATTATTTGAAGATTCTTATTATAGATTACTTCTCCATTTGTTGAAAATAGAATCCTTCCCAATGAATCACAAATACTTGCAGAAGTCCCCAAAGAATTAAACGGGCCTGCTATTGGGATTGGTCCTCCGGAATTAAAATCAACCCCAGCATAATTACCGAAGTGCCAAATGTTTGCTTGTTTTTGGGCAAATACTATAAATGGTGTAAAAAAAACAAATATGATACAAAATAAACTCTTCAAACAACTAATACTTTAAAACTGTTATAAAAAAAAGGAACACTTACCTTAAATAGATGATAAGCGATCCTTTTTAAAACTTTAACTAATTTAAAATTACTGGCCCGACTTCAATTGTTGCAGTACTAAAATTTAGACAACTTTTATTAGGCTTAGATTTTGTTCCATTACAAATCAACTCCGCAGGAGTGGTCTCAGCACACCAAAAACCAACATAAGCATATATTGTGTACTTAGGAATGTTTGTGAGACTTGTGTCGTCACAATGTCCCTTTACATCTGTTTCAACATCAAAGGTGTAATCAGTTGCTGTTGGATCAACAAAAACAGAGTTGTTGTAAACAACCACATTCCCATTGGCAACATCCACTATCTGCAGGTTTACCTCAAATTTAGAACCTATTGATGCATTGCAATCACAATTGGACGAGCTCGCATCCCAGGTTACTTTAACATGCCATGCCTGTGCAAAACCTGATGTTGCACTTAAAAGTGCTATTGAAAGTATTAATATAATTTTTTTCATTTTATTGTCTATTTAATTAAGTCAAAAATATCTGTTAATCAATGACTTATGATGACTTAAAAAATAATTTATTATTTCATCTTTCCAATAGCTACCTTTGCCGTGTTAGAAGGGGCAAAAGCTGCTTAAGCCACTGTGGCAGAAAGATGAATATCGGACTCCGCAGTGGCTTTTTCTATGAAGCTGTTTTTACAAAAAATGAAATTGGACATTGTTTTATATGTTAAGTTTTTTGCAACGGTCTTGAAATATGTTTTTTTTGTTGACCCCACGAAAATAGTTAAATAATCAACACCAAACATGCCGATCCTATTTATTTAACATGAGCCACTTTTCTGGGGGGGGGGGGGGCTAAGTTGCTGTTATAGTATGGTTTATAGTTTTATTTAGAATTATTATAAATTAAATTTTCGTTTGTCTTCAAATTAAATTGGGCATTAAAAAACCGGGATTTAAATGTTTAAATCCCGGCTTTAATTTTATCAATGAAAAATTACTTATCAAATCCAATGCAATAATGGGAAATCCATACGGTAAGCCAGATTTGGATTTTTTGGATAAACCCTGAAACTATAATCGAATACTCCGGCACTTCTTAATGGGAATTCGCAAACATATTTCACCTTGGCATCGCCAATTTCCTCCGAATCGAGTTCTTGCTTGAAAGAAATGGAATTTAGTTCACCATCTACCTTATTCCCCATGATAATCTCAAGGCCGATATCTTCCTTTTTTAGTCCTGCCAGATCGAGAATTATTTCAGCATGAAACATGGTACCAAATTCAACGGCTCCTTTTTCCACATCGGGAACATCCATGCTCTCTATTTTTAGATGAGGCCATTTTTGCAAAACCGATTTTTTCCAGTTTACCAGTTCGCGGGCATTCTTGAAATTATCGTCATAAACCAATTTGCGCCTTTCTGACAATCGTTTGTAAAAACTTGAATAATAATCGTTTATCATGCGCTGCATGGTAAATTCGGGGGCTATTTCGGCTATGGTATTCTTGATATAAGAAACCCATTTGGCAGAAACCCCGTTTTCGTCCTGATCATAATAAATGGACGATATCTCGTTTTCGAGCGTATTATAAATGGTCTCGGCATCCAGTTCGTCCTGGAAAGCCTGGTTGTCGTAAGTCCTGTTTTCCTCTACCGCCCAACCTGCATCGGGATGGAAACCTTCGGCCCACCAGCCATCGAGAACGCTAAAATTAACAACGCCGTTCATCACTGCCTTTTCGCCACTTGTTCCCGAAGCTTCGAGGGGGCGGGTAGGAGTGTTCAACCAAATGTCAACGCTGCTGGTTAGCAATTTGCCAAGCGTCATATCGTAATTATCCATAAAAATAATTTTGCCGATAAATCGCGGCATCTTCGATATTTCTATTATCCTCTTTATTAAATCTTGTCCTGCCTTATCGTGTGGGTGTGCCTTTCCGGCGAAGAAAAAATAAACGGGTTTCTTCTCATTATTTATTATCGCATCCAGTCTGTCGAGATTAATGAAGAGTAGATGTGCTCTTTTATAAGTTGCAAACCTGCGCGCAAAACCAATTATCAATGCCTTTTCGTCGAAATGAGAAATCATCTGCACGATTTGCTTTGGGTTCTCGGCTTTGGCTGTAAGGTCGTTTTTTAGTTTAACTTTTAACTTACTGATTAAATTCGACTTAAGTTTGATGCGGTTTGCCCAGATAACATCATTTGGAACATCATGGATTTTCGACCAATTAGAGATTTCATGCTGATTATGCTCAAATTTTTTGCCAAAGGTTTCTTTATAAAGATTTTGCCAAATTTTATCGGTCCAAGTAAAATAATGAACGCCATTAGTAACATGCCCAATGTGAAGCTCATGGGCGAAATATCCGGGATAAAGCCCTGCGAACATCTCGCGGGAGACCCTGCCGTGGATCTTGCTTACGCCGTTAATCTCCTGCGAAAGTCTGGTTGCCAGGACGCTCATGGAGAATTTCCCGCCCCTATCGTCGCTATTAAACCTACCCAGGGCCATAAAGTCGTCCCAGCTCAATGAGAAAGCATCGCTGAAATGGGGAATATAAGCCCTTAACAAATCTTCTTCAAAGGAATCGTGACCGGCAGGAACAGGAGTGTGCGTTGTAAACAATGTTGTTGACCTGACGAGTTCTTTTGCAAGCCCGAAGCCGATGCCCAAATCCTCAAGCAGGTTTTTCACGCGCTCCAGGCCGCTAAAGGCTGCATGTCCTTCGTTGGAATGATAGATATCAGGGTTCAAACCCAGTTTCTTAATAAGGCGTACGCCGCCCAGGCCTAGCAGCATTTCTTGCTTTAAACGGTTCTCGTTATCGCCGCCATATAATTGATATGTTATGGATTTGTCTTCGTCATAGTTCACATCCACGTCAGTATCTAGCAGATATAGTTTAATTCTCCCGATGTTTACCTGCCAGGCCTTGGCAGTGATCGTCCTGCCGGGAAGAGCAATTCTCACACTTATCCAATCGCCGTTTTTCTCCCTTAGGGGGATGATTGGAAGCTGAGTAAAACGCTGTGGCGAATACTCGGCTATCTGCTCGCCGCTATGTGACAGCAATTGCTTAAAATAACCATAGCGATATAAAAGGCCGATGCCGAAGAGGTTTTTATTGGAATCGGATGCCTGTTTTAGGTAGTCGCCTGCCAGGATTCCCAATCCGCCGGAATAAATTTTAAGGCTTGTGTGCAGGCCGTATTCCATGCTGAAATATGCTATATTAACTTCGTCGCTGCCGGCCTTGACAGCCATATAATTTTTGAAACAAGAATAAACATCCTCGAGCTTATTCATGAAGTCCTTGTCGTTCAGCATTTTATCAACATCGTCCATCGACAGTGTTTCTATGAGCCTCACAGGGTTGTATTCGTTTTCCTCCCATGTTTCGGGCTTTATTGAAGCAAACAGGTCCTCTGCTTCGTAATTCCACGACCACCAGAGGTTATATGCCATTTCTTTTAAAGGCTTCAATTGCTCAGGCAATGCCGCTTGTACAAGGATTTTTTTCCATTCGGGTTTATTATGTTTTAATTTTGATTCCACTTTCGAATTTTTAGTTTTTTTAAATAATTTAGTCAGGGATGCTTTTTTGCCTTGATAAAATAAATTATCATGGCGACAAAAACGAGAGCAACAAAGGAAAGAACAAATACGATATCCATGCTGCTATAATTTCCAAGGGCCGATCTGATAATTATTATTTCGATGCCCATCATCAATAAAACCACGCAAATATTTATAACAGCAATAAAGCGTTGAGCCATTTTATATTGATACTCAGCATTTTGTTCGGTGATCTCAAAAGGATAGCTGAAAATATGAGGATAGTTCTGCAACAGCCTTATCGCTGTGGCCATCACGATAAGCAATACCGGTATTAATAATATCGTGGCCTTGCTGCCATAGGAATCCACACTACCTCTTAAGTTGAAGTGAGTGGGGATGCTGTCGGGCAGCAGTTGGTAATAATAGACAGGAAGCAGCAGGGCGGCAGCCAACGACAAGATCAGGATAATGTCGAGGGCTTTGGGGATATTATCACCTTGCGGTTTTATTTTCAGTCTTTTATTCAACTATTTACGGAATAGATCAGATAATTTATCTTCGATTTTCTTACGATATCCGGCAATTTCCTTTTTGTTGATTTTCTTTAGTTCCGATTGCATTTCATCGTATTTTTTCTTTGCTCTAATGCCGAGGTTAGGAAGTATTTTCTCGACGACTTCATTTTCGGCACCTTTTAAGGCCGCAGTAATTTCCTCTACATCAATCTCTTTGAGGAGTTTTTTTACTGCTGTGTTCGACATGTCCTTAATTTCTTCAAATTTGATGTCCTTGGTCTTCCCAATGGTTTTCCTCAATTTTTTATTAGTCTTTTTAAGGGTTTTATTAACGGCAAGGCCGGTTTTGTCAAACAGTTCCGTTGCTGCGCCCTTCACTTCCGAAAACCCATTTTCGCCAAGTTTCGTATTCTCGTCCACGCGGATAATAAAATCGGAAAGCACGTTCATATAATTCACAAAAGCATCATAGGGCGTACCATAAGGGTTGAAATATTTATGTACGTCGCCGTCGGAGAACCATTTAGTGCACATATAATAAAAATGGTCGGAAGTTTGAAGATAGAGCCAGTCTTTTTGTATTTGCGTGTCGTCGCATTCAACCACTTTTTCCTTCAGTGCATAGAGTTTGCCGAAAGCCTCGTCCTGCAGGTCGTTTCCGAGCCATGCGGTGAGGTCCCTTTCCTCGTCGGCCCACGAAATAGTGTTTGGCACGTGTATGGGCGAAACGGTCTGTAGTTTTGCGGCAAGCCCGGCAGGAGTGGCAAAGCCAAAGTCGGAATGTGAGAACACCCTTCCCGGCAAGGCCCTCATAAAATCAAATATCCCTGTTTCTTCCCATTGATGTTCTCCAAAGGTTTCATAGTCCATAAACAAGTTTATGACCTCCTCTTTTTCATCCGATTGGTTTATCCAGTCCACAAACTTTTCTGTTGTTAAGGGCCAGTCGGACCAGGTTTGTTGCGAGAACCTGAAGGCAATATCATCGCTAAGGCGGAAATTCTTGAGCAAAAGCTTAAGCTCGGGCCTTGCGGCATTCGCATACATATAATTCGGCGACCTCCAGCCCAATACATGTTTCGCACCTTCGGTAAGCATCAGCTTATATCCCATATCGGCAACGGCCTCGCCTATGTTATCGTCATAAATCAACTCGGTATTCCTGAAAGTCACAGGTTTCTGTCCGAAGAGCATCTCTATTCTATCGCTATGCATCCTCACCTGCCTTTGGAATTCGGTTTTACTTGTCAGGGCACTGAGGGAGTGAGCATAAGTCTCAGAAAGGAACTCCACGTTCCCGCTATCTGCCAAACGTTTAAAACTATCCAGGACCTCAGGGGCATATTGCTCGAACTGGTCGATGGCAGTGCCTGATATAGAGAAACTTACCTTAAACGCCGAGCCATATTCACCAATTAAGTCAAGCAGGACCTTGTTCATTGGCAGATAACTTTTAGCAGCAACTTTGCGCATTATAAAACTGTTGTTGTAATCATCAAAGTAATCGTGTTTCTCGGCGATATCGAAAAATCTGTAATTCCTTAACCTATAAGGTTGATGTACCTGAAAATAAAAACAAATTGACCTCATATTATTTTATTTTGTGTTCTGTGATTTGTGTTCCGGGCTCTGCTGAAACATTCACTTGGTATCTTAATCTTCTGTCAAGGTCAAAGTTATCGCTTTTAGCAATTTGATATATCGAACGGGAAAGCAAATTTGCCTTCAGCCATGCTTCAATGTCCACGAACTTTCTAAACCCTGACATAACAATATCTTTTAATTATTTTATAATCCAAACTCAAAACTCAAATCACCTCTAAATATATTTCTTTAACTTTTTTGGCTGCGTTTTCCCACTTTAGGTTTTCGACCTCGATCTTGCCATATTTTTTGAACATTCGCGACAAGCCGTTATAGTTGCACAATCCATGAATCGAATCGGCCATGGCATCTACATCCCAGAAGTCGATTTTGAGCGCATGGTTCAGCACCTCGGCCACGCCCGATTGTTTCGAGATGACAACAGGCACGTTCGAGCGCATGGCCTCAAGGGGAACTATACCGAAAGGTTCCGATACCGAAGGCATTACAAACACATCGCTAAGTGCGAATATATTAGAGACATCGTCACCTTTAAGAAATCCCGTAAAGTGGAATTTATCCGCTATGCGGAGATGGGCAACACGTTCTATCATTTTGTTCAGCATATCCCCGGATCCGGCCATCACAAATCGCACATTCTTATCTTTTTGGAGGATTTTATATGCAGCCTCGATGAAATATTCAGGTCCTTTCTGGAAGGTGATCCTGCCCAGGAAGGTAACCACTTTTTCTTTCATCTTAGTTTTGATACGCATGATTTCCTTTGAAACTTCCTGATCCACAGCATTATGGACAGTAACGACCTTGCCCGGGTCGATACCATATTTCTCGATTACGATTTTGCGGGTTAAGTTACTAACAGTGATAACCCTGTCGGCAGCCTGCATACCTTCGCGCTCCATATCGTAAACAATCCGGTTGACGTCTCCTCCGGTCCTGTCGAACTCGGTGGCGTGCATATGGACCACAAGCGGTTTCCCGGATGCTTTTTTGGCTGCTATTCCCGCGGGATAGCACAGCCAGTCGTGGGCATGGATAATATCGTGCGGTTCTTTGGCGGCAATGCTTGAACCAATAAGTGCGTAGCGGGCAACTTCCTCCATGAGGTTTAACCCATAAGTCCCTGAAAACTCATATTGTTTCGAGAATACATTACTGGTATATTGCTCCGCTGTTTTTTCGTTCTCGTCATATACTTTCCGGAATTCTTGCGGATCGACATAAGGAATTATGTTCGAACCTATTTCCATATACTTAACCCTGGTCCAAAACTCCTTGTATTCCTCATCCTTGAGGTCGAAAGTTTTTTCGCTTGCGTTAACTATCCTCACTGCCTGCTGGTCTTCGTCGCCATAGGCTTTAGGAACCACAAAAAGCATATCGACATCATGTTTCGACAATCCTTTTGTTAGCCCAAAACAAGCAGTTCCCAGACTACCTGTGATGTGAGGGGGAAATTCCCAACCGAACATTAATACTCTCATTTGCGTAATATGTTTATTGTGTCCTGCACCTTATTTGATCATTTGGTTTATTCTCAGTAATTCGGCCACGCTCCATGCCTGCGATATGGCCCCCCTTGCTTCGAAGGGAGGGTCGCCGTCGTAGATCTCAGAGATAGTCCCTATGCCTTTCCTGCCCATTTCTTTTTCAAAGCCGAGATAAATATCCTTGATAAATGGTTTTCCGTCGGCATGCAAACGCAGATATGCATCGGCAAAAGCCCCTAGCAGCCACGGCCAGGCAACGCCCTGATGGTAGGATAAATCGCGGCTGTTCTGATCCCCGACATTTGATGCCCTATAAGCGGGATTTTTAGGCGACAGGCTTCGTAATCCCCTGGGCGTCAGCAACTCTGTTTTTACTTTGTGCAAAACGCCTCGTTGTTTGTTTTCACTCAGCACGCTAAAAGGCAGTGAGGCGGCAAAAATCATATTAGGCCTCACATCCCAGTTTTTATAGTCCCCGTTTACATAGTCGGCCAGGTATCTTTTTTTAGGGTCCCAAAAAGTTTCCTCAAAGGATTCCTCTATAATCCCAGGCCATCTGGCCCATTGCTCGACAAAGGCTTCATCGCCGGAAGCCTCAGCCAGCCGGAGCGAGAGTTTAATTGCATTATACCATAAGGCATTAATTTCAACTGCATAACCAATTCGTCCGCTTACCGGCTTACCGTTGACAACTGCATCCATCCATGTAAGGGCCTTACCTGGAACTCCCTGCCATATCAGGCCGTTGTCGTGCATTTGGATGTTGTTGTGGGTGCCTTTTTTAAAATGCGACAATATGCTTTTCATCGCCTTGCCGTATTCTTTCCAGGCGGCGGGTTTATTCTTGAGCGTGTCGGTATATTTTTGAACGGCCCAAAAAAACCAAAGCGAGGCATCGGCCGAGTTGAAGGCTATTTGTTTTCCATGTCCAACATTGGGGAACAGGCCGTCTTTCATTTCCGAGATCATCGTTTTCATGACGCCCTTAAACGATTTAACATCGCCACGGCTAAGGGCCAGGCCGGGCAGAGAGATAAAAGTATCGCGGCCCCAACGCCCGAACCACGGATAACCGGCAATTATTTCCTTGTTTTTCCCGGCACTTACAAAAAACTCCTCGGCAGCATTGTTTAAACAGTTCTCAAAATTATTGCGAGGCGTCCTCTTTTTAACCTCATTTTGAAACTGCCTCTTAAAACCCGAAGGAAGTTTCTCAGACAGCGCGGCGGAAACCACCAGTGACTCGCCCCTTTTCAACTTGACCTCAAAAAAGCCGGGCACAAATAAATCCTCCGTGCATTCGTAACCTCTTTCTGCTTCCCTGATATATTCAATATCATAATACCAATCGGGCACATGAGTATATCTTGCATTTTTCGAGAATTGCATAAATACCTTTGAGTAGCCTTTATACATCTGCCAGGCAGCACCATTTTCCACTTCCGCGTATTTTGTCTCGGCCCAGATATTGGACTTTGAAAGGGAATGTACGTTCCTGTATGCCAAAAATGGTTTTATCGTCAGCTTAATATCATCCGTCTGACATTCGTCAACTGTATATCTTATGAGAATACGATCTTCTTTCTCCGCAAAAATCGTTTCTTTTGTAAATACAGTATGACCCAGGCGGTAAACCAGCTTGGGGTTCGGCTCGGAAATAAAATCACGTATATATTTATGCCCCTTGGGATTATAGTGCCCATTGGGGTACATGCGCATGCTCAAATGAAAATCAAAATTATTAACGGTGAGGGTCTCGTCGATAGTTGACAACAATACATGGTTCAAATCGTCGATCAGGGGTTGAGGCACAACCAACAAACCATGATATTTGCTTGTGTTGACATTAATAATCGTGGAACTTGCATAGGCTCCTGCCCTGTTCGTCCTCAACAACTCCCTGTCAAGTGAATACTTTAGGTTTACAAGCTGCTTCTTCTCAAATTCTATATAACTCATTTCCCGTCTTTTATGAAAAATTTAAGGCTTTTATAATTAGTTGACAAAAGTACTTCTAATTTGATGATTATCAGTAAAATTAAAATAAATTAATGATTTCTTAACGTTTGATTATCCATCAAGCAAAAACGGTTTTTTAATCACCTTATTCAAACGATTGCTAATATTTATAAAAAGAGAGCTTTTATTTATGTGGGAATTTTGAAAGTTAAAACATAAACTTTACTTTTGAAAAAAAATTATGTGAAAAATAAACTTAAATAAACTTGAAAACTATGAACAGTATTAAGCGTTGTTTTTTTATCCTGCTAATGATCGGATTTTATAATTTAAGTTATGCTGCCCATAAAAAGCCCATTAGCCATCAGGATTATGCAAGTTGGAAGTCGATTAGCGAATACGAAATCTCCAAGGACGGGAAATTCCTGGTTTATGTAATTAATCCTCAGGAAGGTGATGGCTGGCTTTTTATCAGAAACCTGAGCACCAACGATACCGACTCCGTGCCGCGTGCATATAAGGTTAAAATTTCACCAAATTCCAATTTTATCGCCTTCAACATAAAACCACAGTTCGATACGCTCAGACAGGCAAAACTAAAGAAAGCAAAAAAGGAAAAACTCCCAAAGGACAGCATAGGCATTTACAATTTACTAAGTGGGGAAATCACAAAATACGCTAAAGTAAAGAGTTTTTTGTTGGCAAAGGAAAACTCCGACTTCTTAAGTGTTTTGTTGGAGAATCAGGCAGAAAAAACCGCCGATAGCCTAAATGTATCCGACAGTACGAAAACTGACAAGAAGTCGTCCGGGAAAAAAGACAAGAAACAGAACAGATTACTGATTCTCAATCCGATAACTAATTACGAAGTTGTTTATGAAAAGGTCGGGAAATACGCTTTCTCGGAGAATGGCGATATATGTGCTTTTACAACAACAACAACAAACGACAGCATCGATTCGGTATTTGTGAATGTTTTTGATACGCAGGCGGGAATTGACAGCTTGCTGTTTTCCTCTATGGGCTATTGCAAAAATATTTCGCTCGACAAAACCGGTAGCCGGCTTGCGTTTACGTTTTCGGCGGACACAGTTAAAAACAAGGCTTTCGGGCTTTATTATTATGGGGGATTGCAACTTAAAAACATATCCGGAAACGATTTCTCGGAACTTCCGGGAGGGATGAGCATTAGCACTTCAGGGAGAATTTATTTCAACGAAAGCGGAACAGAATTGTATTTCGGCATAAGCGACAAACCAGAGGCGGAAACAAAAGACACGCTAACAAAAGACGAGAAAGTGAGCCTCGATATCTGGACCTGGCATGATCAATATCTGCAGCCCATGCAGTTGCTCCAGGCCGAGAAAGAACGGAAAAGAAGCTATACCTCAGTATATTATCCTGAGACTGACAACATTATAAACCTCGGGAACAAAAAACTAGAAAATGTTTTTATCGACGAAAAGGCCAAAGGGAATTTGGTACTGGCCAGCGACAACCATAAGTACAGAAAGGAGATAAGCTGGGACGGGAGCAGGTATTACGATTACTATTTAATAGACAGGACTACGGGCAAAAGCAAGAACATTCTTACCAAGGTGGCATCTACGGTTAGTTTATCGCCACAGCAGAACTATGTTGCCTGGTATAATATAGCCGATAGCAGCTGGAACGTTTATGATGTCGGAAAAGGCCAATCGTTCAATTTAAGCTCAAAGCTAAATGTAAATTTTTATTACGAGCTGAACGATGTACCTAACGAAGCCCCAAACTACGGGATGGCCGGCTGGACAGCTGATGAGTATCTTGTTGTTTACGATAATTATGACCTCTGGCAATTCGACTGCAAGAATATTGGTAACGCAAGAAACATCACTAAATCTTATGGGCGGAAAAACAAAAGGGAACTCAGATACGTAAAACTGGACAAAGAACTGCGAATACTTCCCAGTCAACTCATTCTCAGCGTATTCGATAAAATAAACAAATATTCCGGATATTTGAAATTATCGGATAAAAATAAAATCAGCACTTTGGTCTTCGATGATTATGCTTTTTCGGGAATCAAAAAAGCAAAGAACAAGGATGTTTTAGTCTGGAGAAAGCAATCTTTTATCGAATATAACGAACTGTATGTCTCGAACATGCGTTTCAGGAAAATAATTAAAGTCAGCAATACGAATCCGCAGCAAAAGGATTTTAACTGGGGCACTGCCGAATTGGTCGATTTCCAAACCCTCGACGGCGACAGTATGCAAGGCATTTTATATAAACCGGAAGATTTGGACCCTTCCAAAAAGTATCCGATGCTGGTTTATTTTTACGAAAGATATACCGACAGGCTTCACAGGCACTATGTTCCGGCACCCATTCGCTCGGTAATAAATTTCACATATTACGCTAGTAACGGTTATTTGATCTTTGTTCCCGACATTAAATACAAAACCGGTTACCCTGGGCCAAGCGCGGTAAATTGCATCGTCGGGGGCACCGAGTCCTTGATAAAACAATATGATTTTATCGACAAGGACAATATTGGGATACAAGGTCAAAGCTGGGGAGGATATCAAACAGCGTTCATGGTTACACAAACCGACATATACAAGGCCGCCATGGCCGGGGCGCCGGTGAGCAATATGACCAGTGCTTATGGTGGAATACGCTGGGCATCAGGAATGAGCCGTGCCTTTCAGTACGAAGAAACACAAAGTCGCATTGGGGCCACCCTTTGGGAACGGCAAGATCTATATATCTTGAACTCCCCATTATTTTTCGCCCCAAACGTAAACACCCCTTTGTTGATAATGCACAACGATAACGATGGAGCAGTGCCATGGTATCAGGGCATAGAATATTTCAATGCTCTGCGCAGGTTGAACAAAGCCGTCTGGATGTTGGTTTATAACGGCGCGCCACATAATCTTAAACGCAGGGCCGACATGAAAGACCTAACAGTCAGGATGCAACAGTTCTTCGATCATTACCTTAAAGGCGCCCCTGAGCCGAAATGGATGAAATCAGGCATCCCCGCTATTGAAAAAGGGAAAGATCCCGGCTTTGAGCTAACCGAGTGATTTTATTTGCGATATCAGTCTATCGTCGAAAAGAAGAATTACCGCCTTAAGCGCGTCATCCTCATTGACCTGCCCCGTCTTCAAAACATATCAGCCATTTTCAACTAACCCCAAATTAAAATGCTTATTTAGAACAGATTCAAACTTTCAGTAGCCTATTTATTTTATATTTGCCCGAATTTTAAAAGAATCGCAACTAAATCTTAATAAAATGAAAACATCAGCTTATTTATTTTTGGCCATATCAATACTGATTGGCGTAAATTCTTGTAATGAAGTTTCACAAAAAAAGAATATGACAAAAGCAATTGACAAGGAAAATATGGATCTTGCGGTTAAAGCGGGAAACAATCTATTTGAGTATGCCAATGGCGGCTGGATAAAAAACCACGCCATACCTGCCGAGTACAGCCAATATGGTGCATTTACCGTTATCTACGAAGACAATCAGAAGCAGTTGAAAAGTTTGGTCGAGGAAGTTTCTGCCGAAAAGAACACAAAAAAAGGAAGTGTCAGCCAGAAAATCCGCGATTTCTACAATAGCGGGATGGACACGCTTAAGATCGAGGAACTAGGCATCAACGCAATCAGTTCAAGATTAGATGAAATAGAAAACCTTAAAACCAAGGCCGACATCGAAAAGCATATAGCAATTATGCACCGCAGAGGAAGCTATCCCCTGTTTTATTTCTATGCCGGGGCAGATCAGAGAAATTCGAGCACGGAGATAGGCAATTTCTATCAAGGAGGCCTTGGCCTTCCCGACATGGACTATTATATAAACGAGAGTGACAGAAGTGAAGGTATCAGAAAAGCTTATATTGAGCATCTCACAAAAATGTTTGTGCTCAAGGGCGATAGCGAGGAAGACGCAGCCAAATCGGCGCAAGTTGTAATGGACATCGAAACCAGATTGGCCAAAGTATCAAAAACCAGATTGGAGCAGCGCGATCCCGTTGCCAACTACAACAAAATGAACCTGGACGAACTTAAAGAAAAGGCCCCCGGTTTTGACTGGGAAGCTTATTTCAACAATCTGGGGTTAAGCAATCCGGGGGACATGAATGTAGGTCAGCCTGATTTTATATCCGGAATGGCCGACATAGTTTCCAAATCAAGTGTGGATGACTTGAAAACTTATCTGGTCTGGAATCTGCTCGACAACTCGGCAAATTATTTAAGCAGCGATTTCGTTGAGCAGAATTTCGACTTCTTCGGTCGCACACTTACCGGAAAACAAGAAATGCAAGCTCGTTGGAAGAGAGTGCTGAACACTACCTCAGGCGGATTGGGCGAAGCGATAGGCCAATTGTACGTTGAAAAATATTTCCCGGCCGCAAGCAAGCAAAAAATGGTAGCCCTGGTTGAGAACCTTAGGAAATCATTCGCCCAGCGTATTAACCAACTCGATTGGATGAGCGATGAAACCAAGGCGAAGGCAAAGGCGAAATTAGATGCTATCACCGTTAAGGTAGGCTATCCCGACAAATGGAAAGATTATAGCAAACTGGAGATAAACGCTGATAATTACTATATTAACGTTAGCAATGCCAGGGAATTCGAGTTCAACAGGAATATTGAAAAAATCGGAAAGCCTGTTGACAAGACCGAGTGGGGAATGACGCCCCAAACCGTAAATGCCTATTACAACCCCACGAACAACGAGATAGTATTCCCCGCCGGGATTCTTCAACCTCCGTTTTTCAACAAAGACGCCGACGATGCCGTTAACTATGGATCCATTGGTGTTGTGATAGGACATGAAATGACTCATGGGTTCGACGATATGGGCCGACAGTACGACAAAGACGGCAACTTGAACGACTGGTGGACAACTGAGGATACCGACCGCTTCAAAGCCAAGATAGCCAAACTTGAGCAGCAGTATGATAATTACAAAATCCTCGACAGCCTTCATGTTGACGGAAAACTCACAATGGGCGAGAACATAGCAGACCTGGGTGGGCTAAACATATCGTATAACGCCTTAATGATGTCGTATAACGGCAACTATCCGGCTGATATCGACGGCTTTAATTACACACAGCGATTCTTCCTGGGATATGCCTCGGTTTGGCGGCAGAATATCAGGGACAAAGAACTTATCAGAAGATTAAAGGAAGATGTTCACAGCCCGGGCGACGCCAGGGTAAACATACCTCCGTTTAACATGGACGTTTTCCTTAAAGCCTTTAACATCTCGGAAAACGACCGGCTGTTCATCCCCAAAGAGAAAAGGGCGTTTATTTGGTGATTGGGGGCGCATAGATAAACAACTGTTTCAGAATCTGTTATGAGGCAAATAAGTTTGTTTGTCTTTGTAATTTCAACAACTGCTTCCAGACTGATGACACAAGATATCCAATAATCAAAAATTATCAGGTGGGTAAGTGTGAGCGTGCCCTAACACAAAAATGCTTGGTCTTTTTTGGTTCGATGATATTACCCATATTTGCATTAGTTTTACAGATAAGGTCAATAATGTTCAATAAATTGTATGCCAGGAAATTAAAGATAGCTGTTCTGTCCGTGTTGCCTGTTGTTTTTGCTATTATCGCAATTAGCCTGCACTTTCTTTCAGGTAAATCGTTTATGCAAAGGGTTGACCCGGAGTATCTTCATTTGTTCAACGGACTAAATATAGCAATTGGGAACCTCGCTGTGGAATATGTTTTCCATCCCGGTACGAGCATACAGATTATCTATGCCATCTCGGCTCATATTGTTGACATATTCATGCCGGGTGGCAGCATTATCTCAAAAGCCCTCGATAATCCGGAGCAATTTGTTCATGCAGCCAACATACTGATGAACCTGCTCACTGCAATTAGTTTGTTTTGCCTCGGATATTTTTCTTATAAGCATAGCGGTAATTTTATCCTGGCAATTATATTGCAATTATTGCCATTCGGGAATTATAGGATAATCTTGGTGAGTTCCAGGATAATTCCCGAAGCAGTGATACTGGCTCCTTTTATGATACTTATTATACTGATAATAAGGTATATATATGATAAGAGGAGGGGTGAGCATCCGAATCTTTACCTGATTGGTTTTGCGGTAGCCGGAGCTTTGGGCATTGCTGGCAAGCTATCTTATATTCCGTTTTTGCTTCCTCCGCTGTTTTTGTTGCCGAACAATAAGCTTAGGTTTAAGTATTTGGGTTATACAATAGTAGCAGCCATGGTTTTTGCCTTCCCTTTGCTGGTGAACTTTGGGAAATCGTGGAATTGGTATTTTGGTATGTTTATGCACAGTGGCCGCTGGGGCGAAGGTTCAAGCAATATTATAAACATGGTTTCTTTCCCGGGAAATATCCTGAAGATCCTTAAGGTCGATATTTCGCTAAGCGTGATCGCAGGAATTGCTTTGGTTGAGGTAGTGGTTTGTTATATTTTGGGGTTCCTCAGGAAAGTTAAACTCAACAACTTGATGCTGAGGCTATTATTGGCTTTTTTAATTGTTTTCGCCCTCTCGGTCCTGATGGTTGCCAAGCATTTTGCCTATCATTATTTTACCCCGACTTTAATATTGAAGATTTTCTTCATTTTTATGATGAGCCATTTGATAATTGGGATATTCGGGCAAAAAAGGACAAGGTCTCTGTTATGGTTACTTGTTTTAACGCTTTCCCTAGGCATGGTATCGTTACAGTTGGCCCCACTTAAGGGAAACACTCGAAAGGTTATCGATAATACAGCACGGTATGATGAGGACTACGAACTGTTAAAGCCATACTTTCATAATGGGTCCACTTTGATTATCAGTTCCCATTACAGGGGCTCGCCCTTCATACAGTCAGCTTTTGTGGATGGTTTCCTGATAAGCGGTTTCCTCAAAAGCACTTTTAAGCAAGAGTTAAATAGAAGATATCCAAACACTTATTTTTCATTGAGTTGGACTGAAGATTTTTATTATTGGGATAAGTTCCTGAAAGCTGACGATTTTGTTAAAACCGGAAAACCAATTATGATATATATTGGTGAGGGTAAGGAAAAAGATTTGGACAGGATAGTGGGGAGGATAAAAACAGCTTTTCCTGAATATAATGCCGAGCTCAAATTGTCGCTTAAACTTGAATTCCCACCCGAATATTTGTATCAGCTGAGTTTAAAGAAAGCACTATTGCCTAACCCAATGGAATAGTTGTCGATCTCTCGGGATATTTTCCGCGAAGGCCTTTGTAAAACCCGTTTATCTCAGCCATGTCCTTTTCGATGTTGCCGCTAGGGTAGAACATTTTTGCTATTCCACCTTTTTTGTCGGCATAGTCCATCCAGCCAAGGGCTATCGGCACTTTTGCAAGGCGCGAGATATGATAAAAGCCCATTTTCCATTTCTCCACTCTTTTTCTTGTGCCCTCAGGGGTGATTACAAGTATTAGTTCGTCGTTTTCGTGAAACATCTGTGCAACGGTCTCGACCATTCGGGTATTTTTCTGCCGGTTGACGGGCATGCCGCCAAGTTTTTTTAGCAATCCGCCGAAAGGCCAGAAAAAGGCTTCTTTTTTTATCAGCAGCTTTATATCGTAACCAAGGTGCCAGAAAGCGATACGCCCGATAGCAAAATCCCACAGACTTGTGTGCGGAGCTACGATCAGCACGGCTTTTTTAACACCGTCAGGTATCCTGCCTCTGATGTCCCACCCCATTTGTTTTAAAATCCAGGTCGATTTTTTCATAGGCCAAAAATAAATTTTCTCTCAAAACAAAAAAGAAACTGCTTTGTGGATTTATTAACAAAACAGTTTCCTTTTGTTCGCTCACCTAATATTTAATTCTCGGGGCGAAGAACGACTTTTACGAAATGGTCTTCGGTAAAGTATTTGTTGGCAGCCTCTTGGATATCTTTTTTGCTGATATTACCAACTATTTTATTCAATTCGTCAATATTATAAATATTGGTTTCAGTCCATTGGCTGTCACTCAATTTATTGAGCCAATACTTATTTTTCTTCTGATTGCTCTCCAGGTCGCGAACATAAGTTTCAACGACTTTTTCAAGGTTTACGTCATCGCAAGGAGCGTTTTTCAGTTTTCCCATCTCGGCGAAAACCGTTTGGACCAGGGTGTCAACATTATCCGGCGAGCATCCCCAGGAAATGAAGATATTGTATTGGGGCTTCTCGAATTTTGATGCGCTTTGGCGTACCTGGACCCCATAAACTCCGCCCTGATCCTCGCGCATAGTCTCGCGCAGGCGGATTCCCAGGATTTTAACCAGCATCTGAAGTTCCAGCCGGTTACTCATATTATAGTCAAAATCGTTCTTCATCATTATACCTACCATGCTTTTAGGCTCTGTGCCTTTGTTTACCGTGGCTTCGTTTATCCCGGCAGGGAAAAGAATCCCCCTGTCGATCCACTTTGAAGCGGTATTTGTTGTTGTAAGGCTTCCCAGGTATTTCTCTATAAGAGGCTTCATGTTCTCAATGTCGAAACTCCCTACAAAGTAAAACTTAAAGTCGGAAGCATTTGAAAACAACTTTTTATAAAAATCAAAGGATTTATTCAGGCTGATGGAGTTAATCTGTTCTTCGGAAGGTATTAGCACGATTCTCTTGCTATTTGATGTCGTCATTTCCTTGAACTTTTTATAAAACACCATCCGAGGGTGCGACATCATAAATTTGAACTGTGTAATCATCTGCGACTTAAATGTTTGCAAAGCAATACTGTCTTTGCGCGGAGATGTGAAACTCAGCCATGTAAGTTGAAACATGGTTTCCAGGTCCTTGTTGACGGACTTGCCCTGCAGGCCTTGCGAAAGATTTCCTATATTCACGTTTACGCTGACGTTTTTCCCGGTCATGAATTTTTGCAGGCTTACACTATTAAACTCTCCTAGTCCGCTCATGCCCATGATCTGGGAAGTGAAGTTTGCGCTAATTATATCGTCGTCGTCGGCAATGGAAAGGCCTCCGGGAGCAACACATTTCATGATGACCTCATCATTCTTGAAATCGGTTGGTTTTAATACAACTTCAACTCCGTTGCTTAATTTAAAAGTTGTGAAACCAAATTCTTCGTTCGTTGTTGTCTCAACAATTTTACCTGGGGTTATCTCTTCGCCAATAAGCGATTCGGCAATTTTTTCTTCTTTATAAGCAGTTAGACTGGAGGCTTTCGCATTGGCGATAACTTCTAGTATCTCCTCTTTGGTGGGAATGGAAACGCCTTCTTTTTCAGGGCCTGTTACCAAAACGATCATATTATCATCTGTGATAAGTTCGTCGGCAAGCTTATTTATTTCCTCCAATTTAATATTTGGGATATATGCTTTGGTCAAGGCAACTTCATAGTCTATGCCGGGGATAGGCTCGTCTTCGAGGAAATTATTCAAATACTCCTGTACCAGTGCCCTCGATTCGGTTTTGTCTTTTTCCTGAAGTGCTTTTTCCATTTCGCTGATCAACTGCGATTTCTGGCGATTTAACTCGTCGATCGTGAACCCGAATTCCTTTACTCTCTGGTTTTCTTCAATTAATAAAGAAACCGCTTTTTCGATCATACTTGGTTTAGGGATGGCATACATGGAATAAGTATCTATCGAACGGCCGATAAAGCCACCGTAACCAACCCCTCCATAAAGAACAGGCGCATCGGGTTTTTGGCTTATCTCATAAAAACGGGCGTTTAGCATTTTCTCATATAAATCAATGATAAGCTTGTCGCGATAATCGCCATTAGTTAAATTACTGCGTTTCGGGTGCTTGAACATCACCGAGGCCATGTTCATTGTTGCCTCGGGATCGGTAGTAATAGCCACAAGAGGCTCTTTGTTTTCAGGGATTTCAAATTCGATACGCTTCCTTTCCTTTTTAGGGCCTTTTATTTTGCTGAAATGATTTTTGATCTGCTCTTCAGCCATTTTGGGGTCAATGTCCCCAACTACAATAACTGCCATTAAATCAGGGCGGTACCAGTCTTTATAAAATCTTTTCACAACATCGTAATGTGCTGTGTCGATAATGTCGATCTGGCCGATAGGCAACCTCTTCGCATATTGCGATCCGCTAAAAAGGACCGGGATATATTCTTTCATCATCCTTTCCTGGGCGCCAAGTCCAAGCCGCCATTCTTCCCTTACAACACCTCTTTCCTTATCACTTTCTTCATTGTCGAAGCTTACTTTATGTGCCCAGTTTTCCAATACCATGAACCCGGAGTCGATTAAGCCCTGTCGGTCGGAAGGCATTTGAAACATATACACTGTTTGGTCAAAACTGGTGTAGGCGTTTAGGTCGGCACCGAAATCAACCCCTGATTTTTCAAGGTAATCGACCAAATCCGATTTTTTAAAATCCTCGGTGCCGTTAAAACACATGTGCTCGGTAAAGTGTGCCAAGCCTTGCTGATCCTCGTCTTCCAGGACTGAGCCTGCATTCACGGCAAGGCGAAATTCAACCCTGTTCTCCGGTTTGGCATTTTGTTTTATGTAATATGTAATCCCGTTTTTAAGTTTGCCCTTTATAACTGTCTTATCCTGAGGCAGATTATCAGTTGCGGCAAATTCTTGTGCCATAATGTTTATGCTGCTGAAAAGAACAGCAATCATCAGCAAAAAAATAGTTTTTCTTTTCATCTGTTTAATTTTTTGAAATTTATATGGCGGGAAGCAATCTCAAAATATTTATATCTATGCGACCGTTTGGTCCCCGCATGAATATTTCTAGTCATTCCCTGCGTTTGTATTATGATTAATAAAATTCATGTTAGCTTTCTTCATTTGAGTTTGATTTCTCCCTAAGAAAATGTACAGCCGCAAAGGTAGTGATTGAGTTTCAGAATAAAAACATTTTTTTGACCTAATAAATAAGGTAGATTCAACTAGCAAACGCAACTTTATGATTTATAAAATTATAAAATAATTCGAAAGGTTTTTCAAACCCTAGGTTTTTTCTTTGTCTTCTATTTATTTTCATTTGTATTTCTTTTAGGTTTAGTGTGTTATCTTTGTTTATAATTGATTTTTTTGGTATATATTGCCTTAATGGTTTGTTGCAATTTTTAATTTGTCCCTTTTCCTATGAACAGTAAGGATGATCGAAATAGACAGTTGCGTTAAGTTTGGCGGCAATTGTTTTATGATCGGCAAACTCGGTTCCGTTGTCGGTAGTAATGGACAAAACATGCTCTTTGAATGGTAAAAGCTCTTCGACCACCGCTTTGCTGACGTGTTTGGCGGTCTTTTCATGTTGTAAGAACCTACAGAAGAATTGTTTTGTTTTTCTTTTTGTAAGAGTCAGTATTGCACCTTTGTTTTCTTTTCCAACCACAAGACCAATCGCCCGCCCGGTCCAGCCCCTGTGGCGAGAGTTGTGCCTGCGAAGGCGCCCCGCCAGGCCGCTCGTGTGGCCGACGTAATATTTATCCAGGGTAGGTGAATAGAGTATATAAAAACTGTACATGGCAAGAAAAAAGCCGACCCTT